>PBYF01000053.1 GCA_002729515.1 Deltaproteobacteria bacterium | reverse complement strand
GGTAGGCGGTGCATCTCGGGGCCGCTGCTCTCGGTAGGCGGTGCATCTCGGGGCCGCTGCTCTCGGTAGGCGGTGCATCTCGGGGCCGCTGGTCGCCGGTAGCAAGGCTCGAATGGCGAGTGCGAGAAATATGCAATGTGCTAGTTCCTGTGCCGTTCGTTGGGGCCGCGTATCGGTCAGTGCCGGGCATTCTCTATTATGCCCCGGTCTGGGAATCCTCCAGATCGCCTACTTCGCGTGGTCCGTTACATCCAGTACGTCGAGTTTCTGGTGGATCGAGATCTTTTTGATTTCCTTTGCATCGAAGTCGAACTCGTCCACAATTACTTTCCGCAATTGACCTGGATTGTCGTAAGTCCGGAACATCAAGACACGATTGGAAAGGTCTGTAAAAGTCTCCCATTGGGAGTATTCGTAGAGGACCTCATCCTTGTGTGACTCACGGACGTATCCCTTGGTGATGTAGAACGCATTCATGACCCGCACCGCCTGGAGGAGGCCCTCCTCTCCGTTCTTCCCGGGTAGTGCTGCATGCCCCATGTAGAGTGCCCGAATGAACCGGGCAGGAGGGGTGATATCTCCCGGTAGTCCGACGAATCCAGATCCCTGTCCCCATGGCTTCAGCTCGACCCCGTTCACCGTCTTGGCTTTGGCATTGAAGGGAGAGAGCTTGACGTAGTTCCTTATGTTGGCCATTTGCCATTGGAACTCGGGAGCATTGGTCAAGATTCCCAGCGGATTGTCGCTGATGACCAAGCGTCCACCGATGGGTTCCACCACGATGCTCTTGCCGCTGCTGTCCACGACAATGGCGTGGAGTGGAATACCTTCCGGACCCGACGGGAACCTCGGAAATCCCGCACTGCTCAGTGTGATCTTGGAGAGCGCCTTTCGCACTTCACTGATTGTGGCGAAATTGCTCAGGATCCAGGTGGACAATTGCCAGGAGGTGATGGTGTTCTGGGCGTTCGCCTCGACGATTTCCGGGTATTCGGCAATGTCGGGGAAGTAGAACAACCCAGAGTACAGGCCTTTTTCGTTGATGCCGTCGAGCACCACGTCCTGGTCCAGCGAGTTCATTCCGACGACCCCGTAGCGGGTAGTCCAATTCAGACCCTGCAACTTCGTTCCGGTCTTCCCCGTATATTCCCTGCCTCTTGGAATGATGATGAGTTCGGATTCCAGATCGGTGGCCCCCCACTCCATGGAGCGCCCAAAAATAATGGAGCCGTCTTGGGCCTTGAACATTATCCCGGTGCAGGGGGTGGCCTCGGGAGTGGAGAAGATGAGCAGAGCGAACGCCAAGGTAGAGATTGGCTTTCTTGTCCAAACCATCGGGTGCTCCTCAATCGGTTTTCATGAAAATACATTTTACTTGGTAGATCCGTGAGCAGACAAGCATAGGAGAAATAGTCGGGCTTCTGGGCTTGGGTTCGAACTCCCCTGGCGATCCTTCTGCCAAATAGGGAGTGCGGAAGGGATCAGGCCGCAATACGGGCAGACGCTCAGCGACTCAGATCTCGAACCTGGCGCGTTCGATGGCCGGCAATTTCTACTGCATTGCACGCGCGTAGGTCCCGATGTCGAAGTAGTCGCGCCAGCTGGAGATCTTGCCATCGAGGAGCGTAAACACACCCGTACAGGGAAGATCGACCTTCTTGTCGCCGGCGACCGTGCGGTCGAGCCGCTCGACCAGGACGACGTCACCCGTCTCCGCGATGTTCAAGATGTCCCAATTGGTCTTTGTCCAACTCCCTGCGAAGCCTCGAATGAAGTTCTCGATTTCAGCGCGGCCCTGTATCGGCCCCGCTGGCATGTTGTGATAGATGCCGTCTTCGGTGAAGTAGGATGCGAGTTCCGCTGGATCGAGGCGAGACCACGCTCGGCAAAAGTCTTCAATGAGTTCCGTGTTGCTGGGCATTTCGATTCTCCTGGAGTATCAATCGTTGCTGGCCTGGCGCATTGGAGCGTCAAAGATTTCGCAAGCGAAGCGGCTGCGGGCGATCAGCAACTTCATCACGTCTGAGCATAGGCGGCTTTCCAGTATCGGTGCCGCCGAGTCCACAGCCAGCCCCGCCGACCCGATGAAATCACCCCGTACCGGGGCCGCTTCGCCTCGGCTGCATCTATTTGACAGAATCCCCTCGGTTATTCTCAGTCATCATGACAGCGTGGCTGACTGGATTTTCAATTTCACACTAGACTGAAACTGTAAACCGTCTCTTTGCGAAAGCCGTTCGCTGTCCGGATTGATCTGTCGACGCCCACTTTGTCGCATTGGAATCAGTCGAGTAGCGGAGCGACCTGACTGCCAAAAGCCTGCATCTGATCCAGAAGTTCCGCGAGTGAACGGTTGCGAAAGCGAACCTGGAGATGGTTAGCACCCAGCGCGGCAAATTCCCGCAGGCTTTCGGCGATGAACTCAGGGCTTCCGGTCAGCAGTTCACCGTCGATCTCCCACAGCGGCCTGCCGATATAGAGGGGCTCCGTGATGGCGCCGACGTCCAGTGGACGATCGGCAAAGAATCGGCTGCGCTTTTCCGTCAGGATGGCGATATCCTGCCCCAACCCCCTTCGGCCCGCTCGCTGGGGAAGCCAGCCATCCCCGAACTCGGCAGCCCGACCCAGGGCAGCTCGCGACGAACCACCCACCCAGATGGGAATCCGAGGCTGTCGTGGCCGGGGCGCCAGGCCCGCGTCGGAAACCGACCATCGCTCGCCCCGATGCCGGGGAAACTCATGCTCGAATGCCCGACGAATCAGCCCGATGGCCTCGTCGGCATCTCGTCCGCGGGTCTGGAAATCAGCTCCCAGGAATTCGAACTCCTCCTGCAGGTGCCCGACACCCACACCCAGAATTGCGCGCCCCCCCGACAATTCATCCAATGTCATGAAAGCCTTCGCGGTGAGCAGGGGATGGCGGTGGGTCAGATTGTAGACGTGGGAGAGCAGGCGCACATTCCGGGTGATTCCGGCCAGATAGCCCAACGTGGCCACGGTATCGTACCAGCGTGTTCCCATACTCGATTGCCGCGATTTCGGGATCGCCGTGTGATCGCAGACCCCCAGGTAGAAGAAGCCATTCGAATCCGCTTTCGCGGCGATTGCAGCCATGGCATCCGTACCGGCAGCCAACTCCCAGGGCTCGGCGTAGAGACTGCTAATCGATTGGACCGGCAGCTGCATGCCGTAGACGATTCGCCCGGATGGAATGATCGAAGTATTCATACTTCAGGAATCCGAGGGCCAGCCGATGAACTTGAGTTCTGTGTAGGCATGAATCGCGTATAGACCGCCGTCGCGCCCGACACCGCTCTGTTTATAGCCGCCAAAGGGCGCGTCGGGCCGCGGGGGACAACCATTGATCTGCACGGCACCCGTGTGCAGGCGGCGCGCAACGCGGCGCGCGCGCGCGCCATCACGGCTCCACACGTAGCCCGAAAGCCCATAATCCGAAGCATTGGCCAGGGCGATCGCTTCCTCTTCGTCTCGGAACGGAATAGCGGTGATGACCGGACCGAAGATCTCCTCGCGTGCGATCTTCATCTGATTGTCGGCATCGACGAAGAGCGTGGGTTCGAAGAAATAGCCGCGCTCGGGCTGAGCGGGCCGCTTGCCCCCGCAGGCCAATACCGCACCCTCCTCGCACCCGGTGGCGACATGACGCTCTACGCTGGCTCGCTGGGCCGCCGAGATCAGCGGGCCGACGACGACCCCCTGCTTGCGGGGATCGCCGATCTCGAGTGCGGCGGCGGCCTCGGCCAGCTTCGAGGTGAACTCGCGGTAGATCGACTGCTCGACCAGCAATCGGGTCGGCGCGGTACAGATCTGCCCGGAGTGGAAAGTCCAGGGGCTCATGGAATTCCTCAGGGCTCGCTCCTGATCGGAGTCGGCGAATACGAGATTCGCAGACTTGCCTCCGAGCTCCATCAGGCTGCGCTTCATCTGCGCTCCACAAGCCTGCTGAATACGACGACCTACAGCGGAGCTGCCCGTGAAGGAGACCATGTCGACGTCGGGCGAGGCGACCAGCGCCTGACCGATATCCGCTTCCGAGCCACTGACGAAATTCAGAACCCCGGGCGGCAGGACGGAATCAATGACTCGGCAGAACTCGGCGACGGCCATCGGTGCGGCAGGGGGGGGTTTCACGACCACCGTATTTCCCAATGCCAGCGCGGGGCCGACTTTCCCCGCACAATTGGCGAGTGGATTGTTGAAGGGCGAAATGCATGCCACCACGCCGACCGGCTCCCGCAGCACCTCCCCCGCGCCGCCCACCCCGCGACCCGCCGCGCCGAGATCGATGTCGATGGGCTCCATGGGTGTCGTCATGGAAAGCCTCGCCAGGCTTGAATTATTCTCGATCCGGGTGGCGGCCAGTGCGAGATGCAGATCTTTCGCGACCGCTTCGAGGGCGCCGGTCTCATCGATTGTAAGATCCAATAGGGCGGGGATTTCCTCGCGAAATTTCTGCGCCGCTCGACACAATAGTGAGGCGCGCTCCTCCCCCTTCATGCGGGGCCATGGGCCCCGCTCGAAAGCGCGCCGTGCAGCTCGGGAGGCTTCGCCGACCTCTTCTGCCGAACACTCTGCTGCGAAGCCGGCCACTTCCTCCGTCGCCGGATTGGTGATGGGGTAGTGGCCGTTTGCGGCCTCGCGCCAATGACCGTCGATCAGAATCTTATCGAAATGCCTGGGGGACATATTCAGCCGTATGTATGCGTGAGTGGCTTGATAGAATGATCGCCGTGGAAGGGGCGGGCCTCGGTTCGTCGGGAAATGAATCCATGGGGAAGGGGCGTCCGGTTCAGAATTCGATGGGATGAGCCTTCACTGGAAGTGATTGATGCAACGATGGGGAGAAACCGCATGAAGATAGAACATCCCTTCATTTCCTCGGATTCTCATGTCAATCCGGATCCGGCCATCTGGCGCGACCGACTGCCCCAGGACCTGCGCAGCAGGGCTCCGCGAGTAGAGGACCGCAAAGACGGTCAGTACGTGCTCTTCGAGGGTAGCGAACAGAAGATATCGGCCCTCTCGGACGCTGCGGGCAGAAAGCCCGGGAAGATGAACGATCCGGTGCGCGATGTCCGGAAGGAATTCAAGGCCGGCGGCTGGGATGCTGAAGTGCGCCTCAGGGATATGGAGCGCGATAGCGTCGTGGCAGAAGTGCTCTATGGCGGCACCTATACTTTTCAGACTCCGGATCTCGCGCTTCGCTTCGCGCTCACCCGAGCCTATAACGATTGGCTCGCCGAACTCTGCGCCCACTGCCCCGAGCGCCTGATCGGCATTGCGGAAATCCCCAGCTGGGACATGGATCTGGCGGTCGCGGAAGTTCTTCGCGCAAGGGAATTGGGCCATCGCGGCATATTGATCCCAGCGATTCCCACCCTCGAAGGGCCCTGGTCTACGCCTGCCGATCGGCCCTATACGGATCCCTTCTGGGAGCCGCTCTGGTCCGTCCTCGAGGAAACGGAGATGTCGGCCAATATGCATCTCGGAACCCGGCCGATCACCCGGGGGCTGACGGAATCCAGCCTGCTGAGCCATATCGTATGCAATAAGGCGATGATGGCGGAGCCGATCGCCAGCGTGATCTTCTCCGGCGCATTACAGCGTCATCCCAAGCTGAAGCTGGTTTCCGTAGAGGGTGGAATCGGCTGGATGGCATTCGTGGTNGAATTCATGGATCGGATNTTTCAGCGCCATCGCGAATGGCAGAATTCTCCACTGAAGGAATTGCCGAGCCATTATTTTCACAGGCAGGTCTATGGAACCTTCATGGAGGATGTCGTGGGCCTGCGCGAGCGGGAACTGATCGGCATCCAGAACATCATGTGGGCCAGCGACTACCCCCATGCCGACAGCACTTGGCCGAATTCCCGGAAATCTCTCGAGGAGCAGATGGAACTGGCCGAGGTATCCGCTGAAGATGTCTATCGGATTGTCTTCGGCAACGCGGCGGACCTCTATCGAATCGCTGCCGATCTGATTTCATCAGCGGCGCAGTAGCGATGTACGACCTGCTGATCATCAACGGCCTGGTCGTAGATGGGACCGGCCTGCCGCGTCGACGTGCCGATCTCGCAATCCGGAATGGACGCATCGTCGGCACGGGCCATTTCGATCGCGGGGAGGCCAGGGATGTCATCGATGCCGAGGGGCGAATCGTGGCTCCCGGCATCGTGGACCCCCANACGCATTACGATCCCCAGCTGACCTTCGAACCCTATGGCACCTCTTCCTGTTATCACGGTGTGACGACCGTGGCAGCGGGAAACTGCGGCTTCTCGATCGCGCCCACCCGCGCAGATGATCGCGAATTCATCACCCGGATCTTCGCACGCGTAGAAGACATGAGCCCTCGCTCGCTGCAGGGGATTCCCTGGGGATTCGAGAGCTTCCCCGAGTACCTGGACACACTCAGGGGGAAGATTGGCATCAACGCCGCATCCTATATCGGCCACTGCAATATTCGGCGCTGGGTCATGGGTGAACACGCCTACGAGCGCGGGGCGACAGATGAAGAAATCGTGCAAATGCGCGACATGCTCCGAAAGGCGATGGAGGCGGGGGCAGCCGGACTCTCATCCACCCATGCACCGACACATCTGGACACCCTGGGGCGTCCCGTGCCGAGCCGTCTGTCTTCCAAGGAAGAACTCGCCAGCCTGGTGGCTGAAGTCGGAAGATATAATGCGGGCTCGATCTCCTATCTGCCCCATAGTGCCATNGGNGGCCTNGATGAAGANGANGGCGACTTCCTGATTCNGNTGGCGTTGGNAAGCCGATTGCCCGTCATCATNCAGGGANTGGGTGCGCGCAGCAAGGTCGATGCCCCGACCGCCACCTGGGAGCTTTCGGAAATCTACCTCGAGAAGGCGCGAGAGCAGGGTGCCGGGGTGTATTCGCTGCTGATGGCGGCGCCCTTCAATCGTCGTTTCAGCCTCGCCGAAGGCACCAGCCTCTATGAGGGCGTCTTCGAATTCGATCGCCTCTTCAGCGAAGCCCGGAGCGTGGAGGAACGGATCGCCATGCTGGGAGATTCGAATTACCGCGATGCCATCCGTCACGCGGTCGAAAATCCCAATCGGGACGCTTCCCTGGGCTCGACCCTTCCTCCCCCCCATTTCGAAAGCCTCGAGGTTCATCGCTGCTCGCGCGAGGAAAACAAGGTCTATATCGGGCGCTCACTCGCGGACGCGGCCCGGGAGCGAAAGCTGGCGCCCATGGACCTGATGCTCGAAATCGCCCTATCCGAGAACCTCGAGGTTGAATTCGCCTGGCGGACCGAGAGCGACGCGTGGCGCGAAGGCACCCTGAAAGCCTCCTTGCATCCCCATATGATCATCGGCACTTCGGACGGGGGGGCACACCTCGGGCGAGACGATGGTTCGGGTTATAGCTCGTACTTCCTCGCCAATTGGGTGCGGGAATGGGGCAAGTGGCCCCTGGAGGAGGCCATCCGGCAGCTCACGCAGCGGCCCGCCGCGCTCCTGGGCATCTGGGATCGCGGTCTGCTGCTGCCCGGATATGCCGCGGATCTCTTCATCTTCGATCCCGATACCATCGGGCCGGGAAGCAAGAATTTCGTGCATGACTTTCCCAACGGCGAGGGGCGCTGGACGACTCAGCCGGAGGGCATCCACGCCACCATCGTCAACGGTGTCCCCATCGTGATCGACGGGAACCTGCTCGAAGATTGTGGATTGCCGGGCCAACTCGTACGCCCCGGAATGCCCCGATCCGCTCCTGGCCCCCGGACTGAAAGCCAATGAGGGGATGGGGCTGCGGCTCGACCGCTCAATGCGGAATCGTCGCTCCACCATTCGCACGCCAGATCTGGCCGGTGCAAAAACGCGAGACATCCGAAGCCAGGTAGAGGACCAGCCAGGCCTGATCGATCGCTTCCCCCACGAGTCCCAGCGGCGACATCTTCTGCATGCTCTCCACGAAAGCGTCTAGACGTTGCTGATCGATGCTTCCGTCCGCTTGCTTCAGGTGCCGCTGCGTGAACTCTGTCAGCGTGACACCCGGAGCCAAAGCGTTGACCCGAATTCCCTGGGAGCCGACCTCGACGGCGAGGGTCTGGGTGAGTTGGGTCACGGCGGCCTTCGTCAGCGCATAGAGCCCGTAATTGGGAACAGCAAGATCAATCGCCCCCGAGGCGACGTTGATGATGCTGCCGCCCCGCGAGCCCATCGCCGCGATAGCGGCCTGACAACCGAAGAGCGTTCCCTTGACGTTGATTCCCACCACGCGATCGAATTCGGCCTCATCCAATTCGCCCAATGGACCGTTCGTCGGAATCCCGGCCACATTGCACATGATGTCGAGCCCGCCCCATTCCCCTGTGGCGCACTCCACCAGGGCCTCGACTTCCGGGCGCTGGGAGATATCCGTTTTTACCGCCAGGGCCTCGCCGCCCTGCGCCTGGATTCCGGCCGCAACTTCACTGGCACCCTGAGCGTCCACATCCCCCAGGACGACCCGCGCACCGGCACTCGCCAGCACTTCGGCCACGGATCGCCCGATTCCGCTCGCCCCTCCGGTGACTACGGCAACACGAGCGTCGAGTCCAAAAGCCTCTCGAATATCATGCACGGGNGGCCTCCATNNCTTTNGCCGCAGNCNCNGNTCTTCCCCTNCCGAAGTTTCGNCCCCGGAAGNTTNCCCGCNNNCTACGTTAGCCCGAGNGCTTNNCCNGGCCAGCGCCGAGGGANTCAGAAGTTTCCCCCCGGAGCTGCCTGACGAAGAATCTCGACTCGGAGCAATCCGAAGCATCCCGTGGATCGAGGTCTCCCCCGGGCCGCACTTCCGGCTCGCACCCGTATCCGCAGACCTTGTCTTGATCCTCACCCGTATCCGCAGACCTTGTCTTGATCCTCACCCGTATCCGCAGACCTTGTCTTGATCCTCACCCGTATCCGCAGACCTTGTCTTGATCCTCTGCAGACAGGCAGTTCATGCTGCATTTTCCCTGGGTCCGATGAGCAGAGATTGTGTCCAATAGAGGCGGGGCGGCTCTCCCTCACTCGATATCAACACTGGAGTGAATCGGTCTGGGGGGGGGCAGGTCATGGGCCTTTGAACCTGCTATCCGCGATGGCGACACTCCGCGACGACGCGGAGATCGCCGGTCTTTGCCTGCTCCCGGAACTCGCCGTAGGTAGTGGAGTGGGCCGCGATCTCGGCCAGAAGCCACGCTTCGCCAAGGGCCGGCTCGTCGAAGAGAAGGCTCGGGCCACAGCGAGATCGAGATACCCGTCGATGTCCCGCGCGAAGCACGACGCAGTCCGGGACGTGCGGCCCCGGGCATCAGCGATGACAATGCCAGTGGGCCAGGTGCTTCCAGCAATGCCGCTTCTTCCCGGGCCTTGCGTGGACCACCACGACCTTCTGATTGCCGTGCTCTTTTTCGAGCACCGTCACGTGCTTGGTTGCCGCCGGATGGTGATGCACCACGTGTCGTGCGCAGCCGAAGCTGCCAGCCCACACCAGTGCGATCGCGGCCACGAAAACGATTCGCTTCCCCATGGTCTTGACCTCCTCGAGCATTCACCGGCCCAAACACCCGGGGCGAGGACTAGTTGCGCGGGAGGAGCCGAAGGCAGCACCCGTGAGCGCCACAGGTCCGCATGAATGCTCGGGAAAGTGGTCGCAGACAGCACGCTGCCAGAAGCGGGTGGGCTCGCTGGCCTGGGCGATCCGAGCGCGGGTCGCTACCCGGCCCAGGACCTCGAGAAGGCGCCTGCCTCCCTCGGCATCGACCCGCGGGTAGTCGCAGGTGTCGCGCACGGCGCGTGCCGTCGCCATCCGCTCGCTGGGCCTCGCATAGGCAGCCGCGGTCGTCGGAGGCAGGCCTCGTGCAAGACGATGGTTAGCGGCAAAGAAATCCCCCACGGTTCGAACCGTGACCAGCAGCTACTGGCTGAACTGGAACAGTCCGAGTTGGAGCGAGATAGTTGGGAACGTCGAGCCCGGTCGCCCGAACTACAAGCTCATGAGTATCAGCGGTCCTGCGAGAGCATGTCACGGTCGCGTAGCTGGAGGTTCACCTTGCCGCTTCGCAAGGCTGCCGGTCCGGTGCGTCGGTTGCGAAGCGGGCTTCGCGGGATGATCGGACGGGACTGAGGTTCTCACCTCGAGCCTGAACTTACTTGGCTTGCTTAGCATCGCCGCCTGCAGTCGATGCTTGAACAGGGGTCTGCCCTCCGCTCGGCCTGCGATTTGACGCGCACTCTACGCGTCTTGGGTAGTCACTGGGAGTGACACCGAACTCGCGGCTAAAGACTTCGTGTATCCGCATCGGTTCGGCGAAGCCAACGTCGCGGCTACGCGTAACAAGCGGCGGGTGCTTTGGGTGAGCTCGCGTTTGGCCCGCTCGATCCTTGTCGATCTCGCCCATGTCGCGATGCGAGAACGGGCGCCTCGACGCGTTTGCCATCAGCGTGGCATGGTTGATACCGACTGTCTGTCGGTCTGTCGTCCGAAAGTCCCGTACCGGGGCAGGTCAGCGGCGCTCGAACGCCTGATCCCGTTGGGGCGCGGTGGCGAACCCGACGAAATCGTGGGTGCGGCGCTCTACCTTGCGAGCGAGGCCTCGGCCTACGCGACGGCAGCGTGCTCAAAATCGACGGCGGTGCCGCTTCCGACATGGGGTAGGCGCCACGACTCGAAGTGAGACAGGCAGACTGAGCGATTCACTCGCAAGTTTTCGCGCTTGAAGCGCACAGCGCAGCCCGCGTATATAGTCGGCTCGTTCGAGAGGAGCACTGCGTGTCCCCCCAGATCGAGAACGCCCCCGACCCCAACGACATCAAGAAATCTACGCGCGATCTCGAGACGCTGCGGGGCGCTCTCGAGGCCTGGCTGGCCGAAAGGCTTCCGACCGACGCGAAACCCGTGATCTCGGACGTTTCGAATCCCTCCGAAAACGGCATGTCGAGTGAGACCCTGCTCTTCGATGCACGCTGGCTCGATAACGGCGAGCGAGTCGAAGGTTCGTTCGTCGCGCGCGTGGAACCCGACCCTGACGATTGCCCCATCTTCCCATTCTACGACCTCGAAGGGCAGTACAAGCTGCTCGCCTATGTGCGCGAGCACAGCGCCGTTGCGGTGCCCGTCGTGCGCTGGCTCGAACTCGACGCGAGCCATCTCGGTGCCCCGTTCTTCGTGATGGAGCGCGCGGAGGGACGCGTTCCGCCCGACGTGCTGCCCTACACGTTCGGCAGCTGGCTCACCGAAGCCACGCCCGAACAGCGGCGCCGACTCCAGGATACGAGTGTCGGCATTCTCGCAGACCTCCACGCCATCGATGCCTCAGATCCCGAACTCGACTTTCTCGACTTCGATCTCCCGGGCAACACGCCCCTAGAGCGCCACTTCGAGAATCAAAGGCGCTACTACCGGTGGGTCCGCGCCGAACGCCGCCATCCGATCATCGAGCAGGCCTTCACCTGGCTCGAAACCCACTGGCCGCAAGGCGAAGGTGAAACGGTGGTGAGTTGGGGCGACGCGCGCATCGGCAACGTGATGTACCAGGGTTTCGAACCCTCGGCCGTGCTCGACTGGGAGATGGCGGCCCGTGGTCCATGTGAGCTCGACATCGGCTGGATGATCTTCCTTCACTGCTTCTTCGAGGAGATCGCAAAGAGCGGAGGGCTTCCCGCTCTGCCCGACTTCATGCTTCCCGAAGACGTCGCGGCAACCTACCAGGCACGCACCGGCAAGAAGATCCAACACCTCGACTGGTACCAGGTCTACGCGGCCCTGCGTCATGCGATCGTAATGGCGCGTGTGCACGCGCGCAGCGTGCACTTCGGCCAGGCGCAGTGGCCAGAAGACATCGACAGCGTGATCTACCATCGCCCGACCCTCGAGCAGATGCTCGAGGGTAGCTGGTGGACAAAGGAACGAGCATGACCAATCCGATCGGCCAGCTGGTCGCCGAAGACGAGCGCTTCAACCATCAGGTCGCCGACACTTTCGCGACCGTCGGCACGAGTGATCCCTCCTGGACCGAAAAGGTCTGTGCCATGGCGATGGCGCGCGACGGCAGCCTGCAGATCGGCCTCGGCCTCGGAAAGTACACGAACCGAAACGTGATCGACGCCTATTGCGCGCTATCCCGTGGCAAGGAGCAACTGACCGTGCGTGCGAGCCGCAGCCTCGCGACCGACCCCGAGAACACGATCATCGGCCCCATCCGCTACGAGGTCGTCGAACCGCTGAAGAAGGTGCGCTTCCGTCTCGAGCCCAACGACTGCCAGCCGATCGCCTTCGACTGGCTATTCGAGGCCGCAGTGCCGCCGTTCCTCGAGGAACGCACACACCTGCGCGCCCAGTTCCGCGTGATGAGTGAACTGGTCCGTTACCACCAGACCGGCGTGGCCTCGGGTTGGATCGAGCTCGACGGCGAACGCTACGAAATAAATCCCGACAGCTGGGTTTCGACCCGCGATCACAGCTGGGGCGTGCGCTACGACGTGGGCGTTCCTCCCAGCGACCTGGAAGCCCGCCCGAGCATCCCGCCGGGTGTCGGCTTCATGATGATCTGGTGCCCGGTATTGATGGAGCGCAGAGATGGCTCACGCTACGCGCTTCACCTCCACTTCACGCGCTTCGAAGCCACGGGCTTCCAGCAGAAGATGGTGACCGCGCGCGTCGAACACCCCGACGGTAGCGAAGAGGTGATCGCCGACATCGACCCCGACCTGCACTTCGACCCGAATAACCGGCGCCTGCTCGGTGGCTCTCTGCGCTGTACGATGGCCGACGGCAAGACCCGCAAGCTCGAGATCGAAGTTCTCGGCGACACTGGCGTCCACCTCGGTGCCGGGCTCTACTTCGGCCTCGACGGGCACCACCACGGCGAGTGGCGCGGCGAGTTCCACTTGGATGGCGAACGCATCGGGGACTGCACGACACCCGAGCAGGCGCGCCGCCTCCACCAGATCCGCGATACCGCCGTGCGGGTCGTCGACACTGCGAACGAGGCCACGGGTTTCGGCAACTGTCAACCGATCGCCGCGGGTCCCTGGCCCGAACTCGGCCTTGAAAATGACTCCTGGATGTAGACCCGACAGCACCTCCGCGCCGGCGCGTCTGGTCGATCACACGAGAAATCGCGGTGCTATTTCCAGAACTGCCACCAAAGGCAGATAGGAAGTCCGGCACGCCCTTCCACGGCACGCGCGTGCCGCTGCGAACGTGGTTCCTGGCCATGTTCTTCGTGGCACGCCACAAGCAGGGGATCTCCGCCCTGCAGTTCCAGCGCGATGCGGGCTTGGGCAGCTTCGAGACGGCCTGGACGCTGCTGCACAAGGTGCGCTCCAACCTTGCGCACAATCCCCTGTTCCTGCTTCATGGAGACGTCGAGGTCGATGAGACCTACATCGGCGGCTACCGGCCTGGCCGAAACGGCCGCGGCGTGGGCAAGACCGGCGTGGTCGTCGCTGTCGAGCGGCAGGAGAAGACGGCGGGTCACTAGAAGGCCTGGAATCCCATTTCACACTATTGCACATGCCTCATGCCGGCATGATTGTCGGCAAGAATGGCGGGGAAAAAGCAAGAGCAGACAGAGGCCCGAAGGTGGAACAGCAGGATCGAAAATGCCGACCCATGGGATCTCCATGCACCGTTTTCGCTTCATGTTTCATTCTTGCGGGAGGGCTCGGCCCAGACGGTCATGAGTCCCCAGAAGAAGCTGATCCGGTAACGCTCGGAGGCAATGGATTCGAAAGCGGACTCGCGGAGCAATACCTCGCATTGTCTCGTCGTATAGGTGCGGAAATGGGATGGATTGAATGCACGCAGAAAGACATCGAGGATCTTGCAGGCGAAGTAGTCGTGGCACCAATCGGTGATGACGAGATGGCCGGAGGGCTTCAGGACACGTCTGAATTCCCTCAGGGCCTCCCCGGGTTTTCGGATATGGTGGAAGACACTGGCTGAGACCAGCCAATCGAAGCTTGCACTTTCGAAGGGCAGCTGTTCGGCCTGGCCGACGGTGAGGGGGGTGCTTTTCGCCAGGCGAGAGCGGGCAACGTCGAGCATTTCCGAGGTGGTATCGACACCCATCAGTTCCGCGTTGCATGGCCTCGTCTGCAGGGCCTGGAGCAGCTGCCCCGTACCGCAACCGACGTCGAGGAGGCGTTCTCCTTCCCGGATCGGAAGGCGGGCAAGGGTGCGCTTCACAGACGAGCGGATATAGGAATCCCAACGCAGGTCGTAGCGAGGCGCGAGTTTCGCGTATTCTTTCAGGACGGAGTCTTTTTTCGAACGGTTCACTCTTCTACCGGCTCACGAATGGCCTGCCCCCCCCTGTAAGCAGTCTGGGTGGACGCCTTTCACACCGTCATCGGCACCGAGTTCGACCGCTGCCAATTTTCGGCGCGCTCGCGGCACACCGCACCGCGGCGATCTCATCCTCCGGTGAGGGGAGGTTCGGGGAGCCCATCAGTCGGAGGGTGAATCGGCCGCAGAGCGCGCACCGTGGCGCGCGAGCAGGGTGCGGATCGAGTCGCGACGCGCGATATCGACGAGTGCTTCACCCGCCGGCGCCAGGTTGGGGTCGGCGCCGGCTTCGAGCAGCACCCGCACGGTTTCTTCGCGTCCGTGAACGACGGCGTCGTAGAGCGGGCTCCGGCCGACACGATCGAGCCGATTGGCGTCGGCGCCCCGGTCGATCAGCAGGCCCACGACGGCTGGATCGGCGCGAGCCGCGGCCTCGTGGAGCGGTGTGCGCCAGTCCCAGGTCGGGAGCGGTGCGTCGGCGGCGACTCCGTGTTCGAGGAGCATTTGCACCGTTTCACGCCGGTCGTTTTCGATCGCAAGTTGGAGAGGTGAGCGGCCATCGGGTGCCGCCCGGTTCGGGTCGCCGCCTTCGGCGAGCAGAGCGTCGAGCCGGTCGACACGCCCGAGACGTGCTGCCGCTGCCACATCGAGCGCGTAGCCGCGTGCAACGTAAGCGTCGACCAGGGAGTCGTCGCCGTATTGCAGTGCGTAACCGAGCGGTGTCAGGCTTTCACCCGCGTGTTCCTCGGCGTTCGCACCGCCGTCCAGCAGGATACGCGCCAACTCGGCAGAGCCTTCGATATTCGCGCGGTAGAGCGCCGAGCTCTTCTGCGCACCCGTACTCCCGCCGTGTTCGACCAAGAGAGCGACCGTCCCTGCGTGTCCCGCGGCCGCAGCGGCGACGAGCGCCGAGCTGTGGCCGGCGGATTCGAGGCTCGGGCCGGCGCCTGCCGCCAGCAGCGCGCGAACCGCGCCAGACTGGCCGGTGGCAGCGGCGACTTCCAGGGCGGTCACCCCGCCATCCTGCGCATAGTCGACCTCGACGCCCTGCGCGAGCATCGAGCGGATCGCGGCCACGTCGCCGACACGCGCCGCAAGGGACAGCGTGTCGGTCGTTCCGGGTTGTTCGCGCAGCAGGCGGATCAGGTCGAGGTTCTGCCGGGGCGAATCCAGTGCGATCTGCAGGGCATTCGCTCCATCGGACGTATGCGCCATCGAGTCGCCCCCGGCCGCGAGTAGGGCCTCGACCACGTCCGTGCGCCCGAGTTTGGCCGCCACGTGCAATGCGTTCCAGCCGTTATTTCCGGTACCCGCCGGATCGGCACCGGCCGCGAGCAACAGCGCGATGGCAGCGGCATCGCCATCGATGACGGCGCGGACGAGTGGCGGCCGGGCGCCGTTGCCAAGAGTCGTGTTCGGATTCGCGCCCATCGCGAGCAGGCGCTGCATCTCGGAGGTGTCTCCGCGCGCGGCGGCTGCCAGGAGCAGTCGATCGAGCACCTGTGGGCCGGGAATCTCGAAGCTGGCATCGAAGGCCGCGAGGTCCGGGAAGAAGGCGCTTCCATCGGGTTGCAGGAGCCAGCTGATGCGCAACCCCGCGGGCTCGATCGCATCGACGCGCACGAGCGCGTGCTTGCCGTTCGTGGTTCCGATCAACAGCACGCTCCCGGGCGTCAACGCGTCGGTAGAAACGAATGGACGCTCGCGCAGCCGTTCGCTCAAGTCGCGGCCAGAGAGTGCCGCGACGGGGCCCATTCCCAGCCGTGCAACCTTGCCGCCGGGGACGACGAGCAAGCCGGCGCGCGGGCGGAAGTAGGCCAGGTCTCCCGCCCGGCCGACGCTTTCGACGAGAGCCTCCCGGCTCTGGGTCGCGAGGGGCTCGGCCAACGCCGGAGCGGCACGGAAGTTTCCGTCCGCGAGGCGCAACACCGATTCGGGCGTGGTTCCGATGGGAGGCAACAGCGCCCTCTCGACTTGCGGTGGGTGCAGAGCCGCAATGGCATCGATCCACGCCGCGGGCAGCGCTGCCGTTGCGCTCTGCGGGGGCGACCAGGCCAGGCGAATCTCCGTCCCCGTCCGGGCCACGACGCGTGCCACGCAGAGCGCGCCGGCACGCGTCCGCACAGCGAACCACGCACCTGGCCCGATTTCGGATCGGCGCAGGAACGTCCGCGCCTCGAGTCGCCGGTCGAGACCGCGCAGTGCCGCGGGGCCCGGTGTGTCGGTGCCGAGCGGCAGCGCAAAGCCAGATGCGATGAAGAGCATTCCCTCCTGGGCGTCCTCGTACGCGAGGTCACCGAGCCGAGCGAGCGCCGCGTTGTACGCTTCGACGTCGGCAAAGGCCGCGGGACGCGGAGCCGGCGCCAGCTCGCCGGAGGCGAGATCGAGCACGGCACCCAGGCGCTGGTCGAGATCGGGAAGCGACCGGTCCCGGACGGAAGGCGCGGCGCCCGCGTCGAGACCGGCTGCCAGCAGCACGAGGCAGGCGATGGCGCCCGCGATGGGCGAAGCCGTGCGCCGCTTGTTCATGGCGCCCCCGTGACCGTGACGTTGGCCGAGCTCGGATTCGAGGCACCCGGCTGGGTGAGATGCTGGTAGACGGTGGCCGTCGTCTCGCCGCTCGAGCCTGCGCTGCCTTCGATTTCGCCGCTCCCGTTTTCGAACAGGAAAAAGCCAGACTCCGAGTACGGCACGAGCGCGTCCGGGAAGGCGCCCGCCGGCATCGAGACATCAAAGGCGCGACTCTCGAGGAGCGTGTCGGTCCACCAGTTGTCTTCCCAGAGTTCGGAGGTGACCGACTGGGTTCCGGCGCCAATGCCGGCCGCCGTCGCGTGCACGCCGCCCTCGAGGGTGAAGGGGCTCCCCGGCGCCGGGCCGACCTGGAACGGGGCTGTCTCTCCGGGAAGGAAGGGCGTGGGCAACGAGAAGGACGGAAAGTCGATATCGGTCCAGGGTGCTTGCGTGTAGTCGGGCGACGCGGCGATGTCGTAGCCGACGCTCCGGGTCCCACTGCCCGAAACACTCCCGTCTGGCCCCACGATGCTCGACTGGCCACGCCCGAAGTTCGCCTCGATCGAGAACGTGAAGAGCTCTCCCAGGGGGGTCGCGCCCGGGTCCAGGGTCTGGGTGACGTCAGTCAGGGGTGTATCCCCAAACGTCCCGTCGTTGACGAGCGTGATGGTCTGGAGTTGGGGTGTTCCCTCGACGTCCACCCGCACCATGCCCGTCATCGTGGCCGTCACGATTCCGCCTGAAGAGTCGATTGTCGGCAGGCCCCCGATCTCGGTGAGCGTCGGTCCCGCGAACTTCACCTGCGCGATGGCGTCGTCCACCAGGCCACCGCCCAGGCTGTCCGTGCCCACGAGCGTGCTGCCCACGTAAGCGTTCGCGCGCGAGGTGTGCTGGTCGATCGCCTGCGCCTGGAACGCAGTCCGATGTTCCGCCCCGAGAGGCAGCGTGGCGTCCTGGAGCCAGATCGAGAGCGTGTCGTGGACCGTGGTGCTGCCGTGGAAGCTGAGATGATCCAGGGGCACGTTCGTCGAACGGGCGGGAAGTGTTGCGCTCCAGGTGGGAACGACCGCATCGCTGTCGTTCGGACCTGCATCCAGGATCGCCATCCAGGGGAAATAGGATTTCTGCTGGGAGAGCAGGCTGACGACGGGGTCGAGGTCGTAGTGAGTGTTGATCGTGAAGACCACGAAGTCGAGCTGGTCATCGGTGCCCACGATCGAGCCGTAGGCCACGTCGTCGTTGAAGGCAGTGGAATCGTTCAGCTGTCCCAGGACTTCGGAGCCGAAGGTCATCACCTGGAGCGAGGGAACGACGTCGTTCTGGCCGGGCGCATAATCCTTCTTCCAGCGGAGGAAGCCGGCGGTGTCGATGAACTCCAACGTGCCGGCAACGGTGTCGAACGGCGACAAGAGCTGTGAGGATGCGTTGGCGATGACGTCGTCCGTTGCCGCCTGCGCGTTCATGTTGGTGGCGGGTACGCCGCGGTGGGGAGTTCCCATGGTGATCAACTTGCGGACGTCGCCGCCGTAGTCCGCGGCCTTCTCGGTGTACCAGCGCGAGAGCAGGCCGCCGTAGCTGCTCGCGACGACGTCTGCTTTCTGCACCGCGATCTTCTGCCCCGCATGCGCGGTCGCGTCTCCCGTGCGGAAGCGGTCCAGCGCCTCCGCCACCCCCATCGACCCCGCCATGCCCCCACGCACGAAGGCGTACGAGTCGTGGATGTCGCCGTTGCCCCCCCAGGTCGGTGCGCCGCTGGTGTAGGAGCCTCCGGAGTGGTCGGCGGCAAAGGTCTTGAAGCCCCGGTTGTTCCGAAACTCGGGTTCGAAGTCGACCCAGGATGCGGAGTTCTGGTTGATCCCGTGCACGAGGACGAGCGGCGGCTTTACGAGAGCGATCTCGCGGGAGAGAACGATGGTGCCCCCCGTCGGCTGTTCGATGCGGACTGCCAGTGTGACGGGGCGCTGTGACGCGTTGTTTGGCGCTGTGATGTCGAATTCGAGGGGCGGGCTGTAGTGCTTCTCGAGCGTCGCACCCGGAGACGGGTCCGCGTAGCTGCCGTCGGCGCCGGTTCCAGGCAAGCCACCGACGAAGCTCCCCGTGCCATCCAGGTGGCCCCAGCTGACCGTCCCCTCGGCCGAGGGAATCGAAAGGAGCAGCTGCGCCCCCGGGATCGTCGTTCCCGGGCTTTCACCCGGCAACCAGTCCGTCGCGACCCCGTCGACCTCTCCAGTGATCTCCCCCGAAGCGTCGACGGCGCTCACCGACGTGTCGGGGATCTCTGCAAGCAGTTGGATACGTGTCGCACTGCCGCCGTGAGCGTGGGTTGCCGCCAGCAGCATGACGACCGCAAGCCCCAGGGCGTGGAGGTGCCGCCGTCCGCTCATCGCCGACTCCGATTCTGCTGGCGCCGCCTGGCGAGCCGGGTGGTGCTCAGCACGAGCAGTGCAGCGAGACACGTCAAGCCGAGGGCCTGCAGCGCCGGGACAGCGGCCGACGCCGATCCGGGCACCGAGAGCGGATCACTGGGGTCGCTTCCGAATGCGATCTCGAGCGCATCGCTGACCCCGTCTCCATCGGTATCCGCCCCGCCGGGGTCGGGCGCCGGAATGCCTTGGCCGACGAGGCCCTGCGCCGCGGGGGCGCTCACGACGACCTCGAGCGGAACCGTGAGGACGACGTCGATCGGCTGGTCCGAGGCGGTCCCAGAGACCGTGATCGTGAGATCGCCCGTCGATCCCAGGATGGCCGCCGCCGCGACGTCGAACTCGATGGCCGCGAGATCACTGCCACTCGGCGCCACCGAGGCCGGGACGATGGTGGCCGTGGCCTGGGAGACGAAGCCCGGCAGAGCCTCGCCGATGCTGATCGAGTCGTACGCCGCGCCCGCGTTGTGGTTCCAGAGCAAGACGTAGACCGTGTTCGCGTTGCTGTCGGCCTCGACTTCGTAGGCGATCGCCTGGTCCGAGAGGCCGACGAGGAGCGCGATGATCGCTGCAGCGGATCCAATGGAGCGCGGTCGGGGCATTCGTGACCTCCGCTTCAGCCTACCAACTCACGACCGAAAGCGGTGTTGCGGGCAGCCATCTCCGCCCACGCTGGGCGGTGACGGGCGTCCATCCGAACGAACCGGAGCGGGGGAGGGCAGCCCAGACACGGGGCCCTGCTGGGGCAGAGCCGGGTGGAGGCTTCGGGAGAGCTTCAGCGCGGCGTGTTCAGGGCTCTGCGACACGGTCGCCTCCGGGGCCGCGAGCGCTCTGCCTCGGTCGTCGCCGGGGTTCTTTCGGATCTGCCCGCACGGTTTTCTGAGGTGTGTGTTTGGCGGGTTCACGGGCCTCGACCCGTGTAGACTGTACTGTGTAAATTCCCTGAACCGCCGATTTCTGGGCCGATGGGCCTCATGGCTCCAGGGTCCCCGGGCCGTCAGGCAGTCCGTGATTGTCCAGGTTGGGCTTTGCCACTAGAAGGGAATCCAGATGGCACTGCGCCGCTCGATTGGACTGATGGGGCTCACGTTCGTTGCCGTGAGCGGCATCGTGGGATCGGGTTGGCTCTTCGCGCCGTTGCTCGCGGCTCAAGCCGCGGGTCCCGCGGCGGTGATCTCCTGGGGTATCGGCGGCTTCGCCATGCTCCTGCTCGCGCTCTGTTTCGCCGAAGTGGCGGCGCTTCTTCCGGTTGCGGGCGGGATCGCGCGCATCCCGCACTTCACCCACGGTGACGTCACGAGCATGCTGCTCGGCTGGACTGCGTGGATCGGATACAACACCGCTGCGCCTATCGAGACGCTCGCGATGCTGAACTATCTCGGCCACGACTTTCCCTGGCTCTTCCGCGGGCACGTGGGTACTGGCCCGCTCACGCCGGCTGGAGCCGCCGTGGCCATCGGCGTGCTCGTGCTTTTTGTCGTCATCAACGCAATCGGGGTGCGTGCGTTCGCGGGCACGAACGTGGCTCTGACGTGGGTCAAGTTGGGCATCCCGCTGATTCTCGCTGTGGTGCTGATTGGCGGTCACCTCCACACGGAAAACTTCAGTGAGTTCGGCGGCTTTGCACCGTTCGGCGTGGAGGGTGTGTTTGCGGCCGTGTTGAGCGGAGGAGTCATCTTTGCGCTGATCGGCTTTCGGCATGCGATCGACATGGCGGGAGAAGTGCGGCGGCCAAGGGTCACGATCCCATTGGCTCTGATCCTGTCGGTATTGATCTGCGTCGGCCTATACGCGGTTCTCCAGATTGCGTTCGTGGGAGCGGTGCCCCCGGAGCGGCTCGTGAGCGGCTGGGATCAGCTGCACTTCGGCGAAGACCTCGGTCCCATCGCGGGTGTTGCGATTGCCGCGGGCCTCGGCTGGGCCACAGTCATGCTGTATGCGGGGGCGGTGGTGGGCCCCCTGGGTGGGGGTCTCGTATCGACGGGCTCGAATGCTCGGCTCGGATACGCACTCGCACAGAATGGCTTCTTCCCTCGCTGGCTAGAGAAGCTCTCTGCTCGCGATGTTCCATTGCGCTCACTGGCTTTGAACCTCGCTTGCGGTGTTGTGATCCTGTTGCTGGTGCCGTTCGAACAGGCCGTGGCGCTGAACGGTGCAGCCATCACGCTTTCGTTTGCAGCAGGTCCGATCGCTGTCGTCGCGCTGCGGCGTCAGCTTCCCGATGCGCAGCGCCCATTCCGCTTGCCGATGGTGAACGTCCACGCCACGATTGCTTTCGTGGTGGCGACGCTGATCGTGTATTGGAGTGGGTGGGATACGAATTTGCGGCTCTTCGTCGCGGTGCTGTTCGGCGCAGGGCTCTTCACGGCTCGTTTCTGGTGGGGCGATTCATCGCTTAGTGAAATCGATCTTCGCGGAGCGTTGTGGTTCGTACCGTATACGGCTGGGCTGGGGTTGCTGTCGTACGCCGGACGTTTTGGCGGTGGACACGAGTTACTTCCCTACCCGTGGGACGAGTTCATCGTCATGGCATTTGCAGTTGGAATCTTCGCGCTCGCCAACTGGTGCCGTCTCTCGAACGAGACTGCCGAGCATTACCGCTCGTGCTACGCGAGCGAACTGCTCCTGGACACGACGCCACTTTAGAGCCATCGGGGCCGCGCACGGGCGGCTCCAGTGCGCGGGCCGTTTCGCCCGATCCGAGGCCCGGCGGACCCCCCGGTTCCCAGGTGTCCGTAGTGGCTCGTCAGGTTTCGCCCGATCCGAGGCCCGGCGGATCCCCCGTTCCCAGGTGTCCGTAGTGGCTCGTCAGGGAACTGCCGAGAAGGGCGGAGAACCGCTGGGAGCCCAGAATCTCCCTTGACATGGGAAAAATTCCCACGTACTATAAGCCTTGTACGTGGGAATTCTTCCCACGCCGGTCACCTCTCCGGTTAGTTTGGCCCCGGGGGGGACGAGAGGGAGAACCCGATGGCGAGTTCGATGCAAGCGAATCCCGCGACCTCCTCGAGGCGAGCGGGGCTGATTTTCACCCTGTGGGCCGTTTCGGCGCTGATCGCGTCGACCCCCTCCGTTGCCGGGCAAGGCAACGGCACCATTCACTGCCCGCCCCAACCCGGGGATGGAGCCGTACTTAACGGCGACGTCGACGGTGATGGAAATCGGGACTGGCATTTTCCCAACGTTGACCAGACGGATGCCGGTGGCAACAAGGTCGTCACCTACTGTCTGGCGAAGCCCGCCAACCGTTTCCACGTCGTCTACGTCGACAAGGAAACCGGTGAATCTCATACCGTCGGCGGCTGTTTCTTCCCGCGTGGCCGCAATCGGCGCTCCAAGGAGCAGTACACCGAGGGCCGGAAGGTGGGCGAGTGGAAGACCGTCGACTGGCACAACTGGGACCCGGACACCGGTGCGGACTGGCATTTCGAGTTCGATACCGAGACGAAGACCCTCGAGAAGAAAAAGACCCAGGGCGAAACGATCGTCGTGGCTCGGGACGGCGTCTTCTACGACGTCTACGTCTACGAGGTCATCGATACCGAGGTGGAGCACGCTCCCGTTGGCCGCGAGTTGTTGCGCTTTCGCAACCGCCCGCTCGAGTGGGCCTGCCCGCGTTCGGGGTGCCCTGGGGTCTCCATGGCCAATGTCTCAGTCGACAGTGTGTCCTGGGGAGGCGGCGAGTGGGAGTTCCAGATGAAGACCCCGGTCTTTGGCGGTGACGGCAGCGAGGATGCTCCCTTCGAGGGCATCATGGTCCACGTCGAGCCAGGCGACTCACTGCGTGTCGCGGGTGTCGGGATCTTCGCGGCCTCGGTTGGCGGAAGCGCCGCCGCGCCGGAGAACGGCGAATGGATCGTTGCCGAAATCAACGCGAAGGGTGTCCGTTTCGAAGCTACTCACGAGGCCGAACTCCTCCCGGGGTTCCTGCTCACGGGGTTTGAACTGAAGAGTTCTGTTCACATTATGGGAACCGTCACATGGTCGACCGTGGGAGACGATATTCGGTATGACGGAAAGGTTTCCGGGCCTGGTGTCATTCGGCCCACCATAGGTCGTCCCGTGGCAATCGATACTGCGGGATCGCCTTCGACGAGTTCCGGGCTGATGAGTGAGATCGAAGGCCCACTGAGCCTGCGATCCGATGTGACGTGCGGCGCCCGGTGTACCTGCACACCGCCTGCCATCAACCCTTGTCCCGGTATCTGCATCGCGGAGTCGGTCAAGAACAATTGCGTGCAGAACGGGAATAGTTGCAACGCGAACCCCAACGGCCGTCCGTGCACATTCACGTGCTCTTTGCCGACCGGCGGTCAGTGCCCGGGGTGGCCGGGTCCTGCCAATGGGGTGTGTCGATGGATCCAGGGCAGCTGCGTGTTGCCGTTCGACGACGCAGGGGCCGGTTTCTGACCCGGTGTTCGAAGTCCCGGGTGCCGTGCCCGGATTGAGTGCGGCTCGAGAACTACTACAGCCCCGAGGAACTCGAGCGGGCACGGCATCCCCTTTCGGAGGGAGGTGGGGGTGGTCGCCGGCCTGTTGAGGTGATCAAAAGCAGGCGTTTTGCGCTGTTAGACAACCTAATGCAATCGCCAGGAGATCCAATTCATGGAGACCTCCCCGCAACCCATTGAGAACGGCCGGGTTAAACCCAGTAGGACTGGTGTGTAGCGCGGAAGATCGTCGTGGTTCTCCATCGCTCTTTCATCGAGCGGATTGGAAAAAGCATATGCTCATTCAAAAAGGATTCCGATTCTCGTCGGCGTTCACAGCCTTGCTCTTTGCGGCCGCTCTTGTCTGCGGCAAGCCGCTCGCCGGGAGGGCGAGTGGGGGCGAAAATTTCCAGAGCGGAGGCACGGGTCCGGCGGTAGGAATCGAATTGATACTGGAAGGAAAATACGAGCAGTCCGCAAAAACCAACCCGCCGCATTGCCTCTCCGATAATCCCGATTGGCAAGCGGACCCCCAAGACTTGGGTCCTTCGGCACTCTGGGATCGGGAGGCCATCGCCTCACTCGACCTGTACCTTCAGATGCCGGGCGATGAAGAGCCGGCACCCTGTACAGCAGACGAACCCTATGGCATGGCCTTTCGTCCCCTCGCTGTTTTCTCCGTTCATGACAGCGGTGTGCTGATTGTCTCCGGACTCCTCCAGACCGGTGCCTACACCACCTGGCCCTGGCAGGACGTCCGCAATTTCGGACATATCGCCATTCCGAACAATCGATACACCATAGAGGCCTACGATCACAAAGGCGAAACGCTCCAACTGTCACCCGGTATCGAGAACACCCATGCCGAGGAGAACAGACGGACGACGAAGTATCTGGCAACCGTGAAGAATCAGGAAGGCAATCCACCGGAACGGGTACACCTCGAAGACATCCTGACCGGAAAGGCAACAACCATCCAACAAACGCTACAGGTACGCTTCTTCCTGAGAGGCGTGTGCGAACCCCTCGCCCAGAAAGGCGATGTATCTCTGTGTAGAAGGGATACCTGGTTGTTTCAAGGTGAGGGATCCGAACACCCAACGTTTTTTCTGGGCGTCTCCAATTCATTCGTGACCTCAGCCTACGACGATGTATACCGGGAGATGGCGAGTGATTTCATTCGGGATGGCGGGAAGGTGGCCGTCGTGGTCAACGGCTCTGTGAGTCCAAAGGATTGGAACACAGATATGCAGGGTGTTTCTCATGAGAATGGTGAGCTGGTTGGACTGGACGCGAGACAGTTCGGAGAGGGCGAATGGGGTTGGCCCAGCGGAAAATATTCCATCGCACACAGCTCCAGTCTCTTGTTCTCCAGGATATCTCGCAATGAGGAACTGGAGCCCGAAGACTATCGGGTGCACGTGCAGGCAGCGACATCCAAGGCCCTCTTGACCACGTTGTACGCAGGAAGAGCGCTCTGGCATAAAGCGAATCAAAGCCAAAGCTGGGACGGACCGGCCCGAGGCCTGATTGTGGGTGCGTCCAAATCCGGGGCTGCAGCCTTGTATCTCTCCGACATGCTGAACGGCGTCGAGGAGCTGGAAGCCGGTGTTGTGAGCCCCAATGCTTTCGATATCTGGGATATGAGTTCAGAGTGGGGTTTTTACGAGCGTGCATTGAGCGATCTGGGCATCTGCGGCACTGAAAAAACAACTCCAAGTCAATGGGAAGACAAGGATGAGGTCCGCCATTTTTACGCACAGAATCTCACCAACCTCGGCAATGCCAGCTTGCTGAAGGCCGTCCAGGCTGCTCGCAACGATGAGACTCCGATGGCGATCCTCTCGTATTTCGAACCTCAGCAATTCATGCGGGTGCCCCATTCCGACCGGCCTCTGATTATGGCACGCAGTAGTACCCACGACTTTCACTACCCCATGGGTTCTAACTCCTACATGTTGCAGACCGACGCACTCAAACCCGACGAAAGCTGGCGAATTCGCACCACCTATCTTCCCAACACGGGTCACGGTCCTACATATCGCCACTACCTGACTGAATACGGAGACAGCTATCTGGGTGGCCCGACAGGACACAATAGTCATGAGGGCTACGACTCTCAGGATCACGACGAAAACGACACGCCGGAGCCCGCTTCGGAACGAAATGCCATGCTGGCTCAGGCGTTGAAGGATGACGCATCGATCGTCGTTCGCATGGAGTCCGCGGAGGCAGACTGCGGGCAATTCCGATGCCTGCGGGTCACGGCGGAGGTGGTCCATCCGCCCCATACGGACAATGAAAATGTGCCCTACGAACCACCCACAGGCTGGGGTTTGGTTCACGGGGAAGACCTTCATAAACTTCAGACCTACCGGGGATTCGGCGCGCGATTGTTGGTCGCACGGTCCTCCGACAGAAACTTCTCTCGCGGCACGGGAATCGAGTCCGATGTCTACACAGAGTTTGGCGCGGCGAATGCCGCATATCTGTTGGCTCCGAGGCTCGCAGAGCTGGGGGACGGGGCGATTCAGAAGACTCGGAACAATCAGTCCGGTTTGCCATGGGAGCGTTATCTCTACAGCCCCGATGAGGGTTATTATGTGGAAGAGCGAACCGACATCCCAAAAGATGGATTTTTCAAACGCTATGAAATGGATGCCATCGCCAGCAGCATCGAGGATGGGGCACGGGTGGTAACCTATGAGGGATGGATTTCTATCGAGGACGAAGCTCTCATTACCGCCTACTATGTACTGGCCCATGAATTCGATGGGCGAAGTGTAGAGGGCCGAGAAGATCTGAATCAGGCGATGATAGAAACAAACGGCTGGTATGGGTCCTCTTTCATTCGATATTCGCCCGGGCTGGGGACTGCGGATTGGGAGGACTTTTCAGCCCTGGTGGATTTGGACCAATGCGACTCGCTCGGTTTCGTGACGGCAAGGGACTGAAGCAGAAGGCCCGCCCGTCCGCTGGCTCCGCGCCGTCGGCCTGCAGCGCGATCAGCAGCAGCGGCCGTCGGGCGCCTCTGGCTCTCGGCGATCGAGTAGGGTCCCGCGTTTTTCCTGGACGGGTGGAGACGCACCGCCAGGCTGACTTTCTTTACGCTACGGGGTGATGGCCGATCTGGTCTCGCTGGCTATTGCGAAGGCAATCTCGCTCTGCAGGTCAACGCTGCCTTCAACTGGGCTCGTATAGCTGTGCATCCACAGCTCGCTTCCGGTTCTTCCGTCGACGAGTACCAGTTCGATTCGTACTTCATCCTCTTTCTGGAATATGGAACCGGTAACGACGGCGTCTACGCCAAGTTCCTCGGAAATCTGTCGGATCGTCTTGGCGGTGCCGGGATACGAGGTGGTCGAATCGAGCGATTTGATGGTCAGCGACGAAATCCTGGACAGTTCTGACGCCAGGGCATCTGTCATTCGATCCGCAAATATCTCCTGGTTCCTGCTCTCGGACAGAGCCTCGAGCGGAAGGACCGCCAGAGACCTGATGGAAACTGCGTCTGTATCGCGTGTGGACTCGTGTGAGGGCTGAGTCGCTCTGTCGAGCCAGAAGGCACTGCCGAAACCGACAACTACGATGAGAATACTCGCAACGATGGGTAGCGAGGCGACGACTGAAAGTTTTTGTTTTGGCAGGACGGGTTCTGGATGCTGCTTCAGAGCTTCTTGGGCTTGTTCAAGGAGCGGGATCATTTCGCTTGCGCTACCGAAGCGGTTTCCGGGTTCACTTTCCAGACAGCTTCGAATGAGTTCACCCACTGCTTCGGGAAGAATGCTGGGGAGGAGATCCCAGTTTGGATCCTGTTCCAGATTTCCGGAAGTCGGATCGGAGTCCGTCTCCCCACCGAATGGCGCAGTTCCGGTGAGCGCCTCATACAGGCAACATCCAAAGGCCCAAATATCGGATCGCTCATCAGCTTTCTGTCCTTGGGCTTGTTCCGGACTCACACAGGTATGGGTTCCATCGGATTCTGCCGCGGTGGAGGCACTCGCCCGAAGCGTTTCGATGGACTCTGCCAGGCCGAAGTCAAGAACCTTGGATTCTCCTGCCGCTGCGATTTTGATGTTGGCCGGCTTCAGGTTGCCGTGAATGATGTGATTTTCATGAGCTGCCACCAGCGCCCTTGCAACGTGAATGAATAGGATGAGTGCTCTCTTGATCGAAAGCGGATCTACCTTGACGCTATCGGCGAGGGTCATCCCAACGACGAATTCGAGAACCAGAAACCGAAGGCCGTCCTCCTCCTCCAGGCTGTAAAGGACTCCCACATTCGGGTGACTCAGCGAAGCCAACGTCCGTACTTTCTGCTCGAGCGAAACAAGCCATTCCGCATCGAGTGCCGCGCCCTCTGGCAGAATCTTGATCGCCACCACACGGTCCAACGCGGTATCCTGCGCGCGATAAACCTCGCCGAGTCTCCCGGAGCCGATACGGGTAATGATTTCGAAATGACCAAGGCAGGTGCCCGGAGACAGACTCATCGTCGAAACCCTTTTTCCAGAGCGATCGTGATCCCAATCGATGTAACCAGAGCAGGACGAGAGATTCAACGTGTGCGGTTTGGCTGAGGGAAGTCGAGCAAGACGGCTCGATTCGATGCCTCGGTTCGAGTGGTTCGCAGGGGCGCTTTTTCTCGAACCCAGATGTGCCGATCGACACGAACCATCTTGAAATGCCGCCGCGGCCATTCAAGATGGGACAGGAGCCGGCTCTCCTGTTGGGAGGCCGCTCATCGCGAAGAGCAGGGACCTCTCGTTTCGACTGACCAGCCCCGGACGCAACCGTGTATCGCGTGGGCAGGCGACACGGCAATAGCACCCGGCTCGATTCGAGTTATCACGATGACGCGGGTTCGTTCCAGTCCAGCCAGCTCTCGATTGGTTTGCCTGACCTGCCCGCGTGAGTGGTGAGGCAGAGGCCGACGCTTGCGAGCGCGAGCCCTCCTCGATCCCGGCCGTGCTCTCGGCGAAGCTCGTCACCGCGCTCGTTCCCAGGGAGGCCCGATCCCGTTCCGGAGCATCGCCTGCCGCGCACGCGGCATGGCCCCCGGGCTCGCCGCGCTCGTAGTCGAGCACCGGAAGCGCAACGTCGGGTGCTTGCGCTGCGACTGCGAGCCGTTTCCGTTCCTGAGGGGAGGCTCTGCAGCTAGAAAGCCCTATGCTCCCGGACCCAGTAGAAACCGGACCCGAGGGAGCACCCACGTGAAAAGCCCTGCACCCCCCAACGCAGCGAGTGAGTTCTATCAGTTTACCGGGACGGAGGGCTACATCGTCTCACGACCCCTCATCGAGGCGGTCAATTGCGCCATTGCGCTCGAACGCCCGCTGCTGATCAAGGGCGAGCCCGGCACGGGCAAGACCCTGCTGGCAAGGCATGTGTCCGAGGGTGTCGGGCTCCCGATCGAGTCGTGGCATATCAAGTCCACGTCGAAGGCAACGGAGGGCCTCTACGTCTATGACACCCTCCAGCGCCTGAATGATGCTCGCTTTGGTGAGGGCAACGTGGGCGACATCCGCAGCTACATCAAGCTGGGGCCGCTCGGCCGTGTTTTTGCTGCCGAGAACCGCCACGTGCTGTTGATCGACGAGATCGACAAAGCCGATCTCGAGTTTCCCAACGACATCCTGCGCGAACTCGACGAGATGCGTTTCACCATCATGGAGACGAACGACGAAATCGTCGCCCGCGAACGCCCGGTCGTGATCATCACGTCGAACAACGAAAAAGAGCTGCCCGATGCGTTCCTGCGGCGCTGCGTATTCCACTTCATCGAGTTTCCGGAGCCCGATCTGATGAAGGAGATCATCGACGTTCACCACCCGAACCTCGACACGACACTGCTCGACCAGGTACTGGTGAAGTTCTATTGGCTGCGTGGACAGAACGAGTTGCGCAAGAAGCCCTCGACTTCCGAGCTCATCGATTGGATCGCGGCGTTGCTGCGCTCCGGCATCACCCCCGATCAGGTCGAGAGCCATATTCCCTTCCTGGGCTCGTTGCTGAAGAACGAGCAGGACACGCTCGCGGTGCAGGAGTACGAGGAACGCGGGGGCAACCTGCCGTCCAGCTGGAGCGAGCTCGGGCCGAAGTACAACCAGTAGCCGGAACCGTACCGATGTTCCTCGATCTCTTCTACGGCTTGCGCAAGGAAGGTGTTCCCGTCTCCATGCAGGAGTGGCGCCTCTTCATGACGGGCCTCGAGAAGGGCCTGCATCGCAGCGACCTGCTCGGGTTCTATGACCTCGCGAAGTCATGCCTGGTGAAGAGCGAGACCTACTTCGATGCATTCGACCGGGTGTTCGCCCGCATCTTCCGCGGCGTCGAAGCTGAGCTTTCGGTGAGCGAGGAGCTGCTCGAGTGGCTAAATGACCCAAAGAATTTTGACGGCCTGACCGAAGAGCAGCGTGAAGCGCTCGAGCACCTGGATGCGGACGAGCTCATGCGGCAGTTCTTCGAGCGCCTCGAGGAACAGGACGAGCGGCACGACGGCGGTGGCCGTTGGATCGGGACGGGGGGCCACTCGCCCTTTGGCCACGGCGGTGAGCACCCGACCGGCATCCGCGTTGGCGGGCGGTCGCAGAACCGGTCGGCGATGAAGGTGGCCGAGGACCGGCGCTTCATGGACTATCGGACGGATCTCACCCTCGACCTGCGCAATACGAAACTGGCGCTCAAGCGGTTGCGCCACCTGACGCGCTCGGGTCCTGAAGACGAGCTCGATATCGATGAAAGCGTGGACGAAACGTGCAAGAACGCGGGCGAGATCGAACTCGTCTACCGGCCAGAAAAGCGCAACAACGTGCGCCTCGTCTTGTTCATGGATGTGGGCGGGACCATGGATCCCTATTATGAGCCCGTGAGCCGCTTGCTGACCGCGCTCCACGAAGAGCGGGGCCTGCGCGACTTCAAGGCCTACTACTTCCACAACTGCGTCTACGAACGTGTCGGGTCGACCGCCGACATGTACGCGAAGGACGCCGTGCCGACCGGCGATATCCTGCGGCGCCTCGACGAGCGCTGGAAGGTGCTCTTCGTGGGGGATGCGGCGATGCATCCCGCGGAGCTGATGCGGGAACGCGGCAACATCAACCCGCGCTACGCGGCCGACACGCGCGGTGTCGACTGGCTGCTGAGGATCCGTGAGCACTTCGAGCGCTGTGTCTGGCTGAACCCCGACTCGCCGACCGATTGGCCCCTCACGCAGTCGACCCGCGTGATCCAGTCGATGTTTCCGATGTTCCCGCTCAGCCTCGACGGAATCCAGGAGGCCGTCACCGCGCTCGTCGGTGGACGTCCCTCGACCCCGGGCGGTCAGACGCGCCACTGAGCGTGAGTGGAATCGCGGGGTGGAGTCGGAAGCCCCGCTTCGCAGGGAGCAATCGAATTGCCCACGATCTATGTGGATGCCGATGCCTGCCCCGTGAAGGACGAGGTGTACGTCGTCGCCACTCGCTACGGGGTACCGGTGGCGCTGGTTGCCAACGCGGCGATGTATGTGCCGAGCGGCTTCGGCGTCGAGATGATCGTGGTCGAAGCGGGGCCCGACGCCGCCGACGACTGGATCGCCGAGCGGGTGGGAGAAGGCGATGTCGTGGTGACGGCGGACATTCCGCTCGCCGCGCGTTGCCTCGACGTGGGTGCGGCGGTGGTCGGGACGGACGGGCGCCCGTTTACCGAGGATTCGATCGGGGGAGCGTTGGCGAGCCGCGAACTCCATTCCCAGCTGCGCGAGGCCGGAATTCACTCCGGCGGTCCGCGACCCGTGTCGGGCAAGGACCGTTCGCGCTTCCTCTCGAAGCTCGATGAAGCTGTTTCCCGGAGCCGGCGCCAGCCCTGATGGGTGGTGAGTCGCCCCAGTGACGCGGGGTACGGAGGTGGTGTCGAGTGGCTTGAACTCCCCGGCTCCTGGAGGGGAAGTACGAGCTCAAAGAGCGCGGGTTGGTCGACCTGAAGAACCGCGGTGCGCTCCGGACGTTCTTCCTGGAGTCGAAGGTCGTTGGCTGAAGACGTCCTCGCGCGGCGTTCGATCGGCACGGATTCAGCGAACCCAGGTTGCAGATCGACGCTCTTTCAGGCCGCTTGCTTTCGCGCCGTCCTTTCGCCGATGAAGATCATCACGGCGACCACGATCACCGAGACGGGGATCACGATCCACACCGATGCCTCGATCCAAGCCACCAGGATGGTCGATCCGGCCAAGAGGATACCGAGTACGCCGAAGTGCCAGTGGAAGTGGATCCCCGCCAGGAAGCTGGCCAGGGCAACGGACAAGAGGGAAAAGAGGCCGGCCTCGGGCGCATTGATGCGATTGGTCCCGTAGAGAACGAAGACGACTTCGAGTGCCCCGAGGAGACCCACCCAGTGGAAGATCTGCTTGCGCAGGATGAACCACCAGCTGTCACCCCGGGCCTTCGCCCGAACCCAGCCCTCGTGGAGGCTGGTGGCCGCCAGCAACGGCACCACTGCCAGCCAGAACCAGCGTCCCCAGTTCGGCGACATATCCGTGAGCGCCACGCCCACTCCGCTGACGAGAAAGATGAGGATCAACAACACCTGAGAGGTGCCGAAATATCGAGATGCGAGATTCTTGGTAGCCGACCCCTCTTCAGTCATGTCATTGCCTCCGCAGTGGCTGTTGCGGATTTGCAGGTCGCTCGAGGCAGGCTGGTGTCCCGGTGGAGGACCTGGCGCAGCTCCGCAGATGCCCGCCGCATTTCCCTACCCGCGCTTTATCACCAGCTTGAACTCGTACGGCGAATCGTTCGTTCCCAGCACGAGCGTGCTCTCGGCTCCCTCGGGGAAGACGGGGCCGGGGGCGTGTTCCCCACCGATGCGTGTACTGTCGAGCTTGCTTCCCAGGTGGCTGCCGCGGTCGACGATGCCGACGCGGGAATCCTGCACGATGACGGCCACGTGGTGGCGCGAGATCTGCCAGGGGATCGAATCCGAAAGTTCCAGGTCGTTGTGGACCAGGGGGTTGTGGCTCACGCGTCCAATCCGAAACGGGAACCTGTCGATCGTGCAGGAGCCACCGGGCAGCGCAGTCTTTGCTTCGGCGGTCCGCGCCTCGATAACCACTGTGGGCAGCGCCTCGGGCTTCGCTTCGGTGCTTCGAGACGGGGCGGATGCGGCTTCCAGTTGTTGGATGCGTGTATTGGCTTCGCGCAGCCGCTCGAACAGCGCACGCAGTAGACCGATTGCAACTTCCGGATCGGTCTGGAGCGCCTCGTACAGACCGTCGTGATCCATCTCGCTGACTTTCGTGTCCTCTAACGCGGTGACGGTCGCGCTGCGCGGCTTGTCGTCCACCATGCTCATCTCTCCGCATGTATCGCCGGAGCCCAGGTAGGCGAGGTGGACGTCGCGGTCTCCCACGCGCTCGGTCACTTCGACCCGGCCGTGGTCGATGATGAACGCGTTCTCCCCGAGGCTTTTTTCCTGGAGCAGAACTTCGCCAGCCTTGAAGCTGCGCTTTTTGATCATGAGCCCTCCGTCGGAAAGATCGCCATGGTCATGGGTACGAATGCGGGTTTCGCCCCACAAGGTTAGTGTCGGTTCACATCGGTGCATCCTACCCGACCCCGCTTGCACGTGCGAGGCGTTTCCCGCCGACCGTCGTCTCGACCGAGGAATTGTCATAGAGTGTGCGGCTCCGAAAGCACAAAATCGCAAAGCCTGCACCAGAGCCCCCCCATGAATCGTCTCGGCTACCAGATCTCCAGCTTCACCTGTCCGGGTTCGCGCCCCGAAGAGATTCTCGACTGCGTGGCCGCGCGAGCCAAGGCCGCCGAGGCTGCGGGCTGCGACCGAGTGATGGTGATGGGCCCATGAAATGTCGCCCTGGCCGCGGGCCCCTCGGATACCTCGTCCTCGCCGCTTGCCTGGCCTCGTTGCATTGCGGTAGCGGGGACGACTGGACCGAAGCCGAGGCAACGCAGGCGATTGCTGCTGCCAAGGAGCCGGTCGCGACGTTTCCCGCCTATCTGAAAGACGTGCAGCCGATCTTCGATGCGCGCTGTATCGCCTGCCACAGCTGCCTGGGCTCACCGTGCAACGTAAATCTCACCTCCTTTGCCGGTGCGGATCGCGGGGGCTCCGGCAAGAACCCTTATTCGATCCGAATGGATGCAGTCCTGAGAACCGGGATGAACGTGCACACCACCACGGAGGCCTGGCGCGAGGTTGGCTTCTGGCCCGTGGTCTCGCGAGGGGGCGACGCGAAGGCTCGCCTGGCCGGGTCGCTCCTGTCCCGGCAGGTCCATACCGGTTACGAACACAACCAGCCGGGTTTTTCGCGCAAGGCGCTGATGCCCAGCTACGAGGACCGCTACGAGTACACCTGTCCGGCTACACCAGAGGAACTCGCGGCGAATCTTGCCAAGAGCCCCGCCCAGGGCATGCCGTACGGCGTGCCCGCACTGGAAAAGAGCCAGCTCGACACGCTCAATGCCTGGGTGGCGAGCGGCTCGCCCGGGCCGCTCGCGGAAGAGCTGGCGGCAGCCGCGTTGCCCGCGAATCTGGCAGCGGTGGCCGCGTGGGAGAGTTTCTTCAATCGCGACGACGACCGGATGAAGCTCGTCAGCCGCTACATCTTCGACCACACGTTCCTGGCCTCCATCGCACTGAAGGAAAGCCCCGGCGATAGCTTCCGCCTGGTGCGCTCGAAGACACCGACCGGCCGGCCGGTCGAGGTGATCGATACCCCCCACCCTTATGACGACCCCAAGACGTATGCCGGCGTCGACACCTTCTTCTACCGGCTGAAGAAGCAGACGGTGAAGCCCGTCCAGAAGAACCACTTCATCTGGGAGCTCTCCAGCGAAAAGCGCAAGTACCTGGAAGAACTCTTCCTCGACGTTGCGTGGGAGCAGGGTGCGAACCCGAGCCCGCCCTGGGGCAGCCGGAATCCCTTTGAGACCTTCGCCGCGATTCCGGTGAAGAGCCGCTACAGGTTCCTGATCGAGAACTCGGCGGTGATCGTCGGTGGCATCACGTCGGGTCCGGTCTGTCTGGGACAGGCCGCGACCTACGCCGTCAAGGACCACTTCTGGGTCTACTTCGTCGATCCCGACAAGGACATCAGCGTGATCGACCCGATGCTCGGGCTGTCGAGTTGGGAGCCCTTCATGGACCGCTCGCCGGAGGGCAACCACACGTACGAAGAAGCGTATACGAAGGCTCTGCGGCGCATCTATCCGGAGGGCTATTCGATCGACGAGGTCTGGGACGGAAACCAGGAGAATCCGAACGCTTGGCTCACGGTGCTGCGCCACGAGAGCAATACCTGGGTGATGCAGGGCGCTGGCGGCGGGATGCCGCGGACCCTCTGGCTGATGGGATACAGCGGCTTCGAGCGCATCTACTACGACACGGTCGCCCATTTCGAATATTGGGGCGGGGATGCGGACAAGCTCGAAACCGTGGGTTTCTTCAACTTCCTGCGCCAGCAGTTCGAAGATCGCTTTCTGCTGCTCGTTCTGCCCGAGGAGCGCGAGAGGCTGCGCAAGGACTGGTCGCAGGGGATCGGTCGCATGGCGCTCTGGCTAGCCCCGGATCCGGACGGCAGCCTGCCGACGCGGGTGAAGGTCGACTCGAGGCGGCCGCTGCAGAGCGTGGTGCAGCAGCTTCGCCAGCATCTCGGCCCCGTGATCAGCGGCCCGCTCGACCCGCTGAATCCGTCCGTGAAAACTGCCTACCCGCTCGAGCAGGGAATCTCGAGCTTTGAGGATTGGAGGAAGGCAATTTCCACCCTCACGGTCACCACCGATTACAAATTCCCGCGCTTCCTGCCGAGTGTCAGCATGCTGAAGCTCAACTCTGGCCAGGAGTCTCGCCTGTACAGCCTGATTGCGAACCGCGTCTACAAGACGCAGTACACGATCCTCTTCGAAAACGGGGAGGCGCTGCCCGACCTCGATACCCTGAGTGTGTACGAAGACGTGGTGGGCGGCTTTCCAAACCTTTTTGTCGAGATGGACCTGGCACAGGCGGCCGACTTCGTGAAGGAGCTGAGTGCCGTCACGACGCTGGGAGAATTCATCGCTTTCCGCGACAAGTACGCCGTGCTGCGCAACAGCGAGAAGTTCTGGGAGATCTACGACTGGTTCAACGCCTGGAACTTCCAGCATCGCGGAATCGCCGCCGGCGTCTTCGACCTCTCGTACTACGACCTCTTCGACCACGTCTACTGAGCCGGAGCCCCTCCTGAACTCCACGCTCGATCACGCAATCGAGACGCGTGTGGTGAACCATCTCCGCGATGGCCGCCATGGCGCACCCCTCTTCCCCGAGCAGCCGCACCCGCGTTCCGGTGTACTCAATTGCACTCGAGGCGTTCGAGCAGTTGCCGGGCTCGTCTTCCAGGCGCTGGATATGAAGGGGGTTTGAAGGCTCGCCCTCGGGCCAGCGCTCGATGAGAAAGCGCGATCGGCCGCGAGGCTGCGTGCCAGCAGCCCAGTGAGCAGAATCACCCAAAAAGGGGGCACGGAGCGGGCCGGGACATGGCGTCTCCGTCGATGTGATGTAGCCGGGGAGTCAACTAGTGTACATATGCAGCTTCAACGCCGGACGGTTTGCCCAAGACAAAGGGAGAACGCATGCACATCGGGGTACCTCGCGAAACCAAGGTAATGGAGTACCGGGTCGGAATGGTTCCCGACACGGTCACGAGCCTCGTGCGTTCGGGGCACGAAATCTGGGTCGAACAGGGAGCCGGCGTGGGGAGCGGCTTTTGCGATGAGGATTTCGAGCGGGCCGGCGCGCGAATCGCGAGCCGCGAGGAAGTCTGGTCGGAGCCCGATCTCGTCGTCAAGGTGAAGGAGCCGGTCACTGACGAGGTTGCACTCATGCGTTCCGGGCAGGTTCTCTTCACCTATCTCCACCTGGCAGCGAACCGCGATCTCACCACTTGTCTGTGTGACGCCGATGTGATTGCGCTTGCCTACGAAACCATCCAGAATCCCGACGGATCCTTTCCCGTCCTTGCACCGATGAGCGAAGTCGCGGGCCGTCTGGCGACGCAGATCGGTGTCGGACTCCTGCAGAAGGATCGCGGAGGCAAGGGCATCTTGCTCGGCGGAGTGCCCGGCGTGGCTCGCGGGCGGGTCGCAGTCATCGGCGCCGGCACCGTGGGGATCAACGCCGCACGGGTGGCGCACGCCCTGGGCGCCGAGGTCGACATCTTCGACATCGACCTCAAGCGGCTGACCTACCTGTACGACATCTTTCACGGTGAACTCAGCACCCTCTACGCGGACACGGCCAGCATCGAACGTTCGGTCTCCCAGGCAGATCTCGTGGTGGGTGCGGTTTACGTGAACGGGCGTCGCGCACCGACTCTCGTGACCGAAGACATGGTAAGCCGGATGACACCGGGGTCCGTCATCGTCGACGTGGCGGTCGACCAGGGCGGATGTGTCGAAACGATCCGCCCGACGACTCACGCGGATCCCACTTATCTCGTCCATGACGTCATCCACTACGGCGTGGCCAACATGCCGGGTGCCGTACCCCAGACATCGACCCGCGCGCTTGCGAACACCACGCTCCCGTTCATCCAGCAGATCGCGTCCGAGGGTGTCGAAGCCGCTGTCTGCGGGAGTCCATCCCTCGGCCTGGGAGCCAACGTGTGGTGCGGATCCCTGGTCCACGAGGGCGTGGCGGATTCACTTGGAATGGGGGTCGGCGCGCTTCCGAACGGCCGGTGATCAGCGAAGCCGGAGCGCGCACCTCGTCCGGGTCTTCTCAGCAGCCTGGACCGAGGGCGGTGCAGACCTGGCGGCGTACCTCTACACCGACTACTGGAGCGAATTCTTCGCCGAGCGCATCGAGCGCGTGCCGAAGGACTTCGAATGCGTGCGCTGACAGCCTCGGCGCTAGCCGGCTCCGCCCCGCCGCCCGATACCGCCCGGTTTCAGGATTGCGTAGAAGGCCGGCACCACCGTAACCGCGCCCAGCATGTTGATCACCATCAGGATGATCAAGAGTTGGGCCATCTCGGCCTGGAAGCGCAGGTTCGAAAACACCCAGAACAAGATCCCACCCACGATGGTGGTGGCCGTGAACGTGACGGCCATGCCGGTGGTACGGATTGCGGTGCGGATGGACTCATCTACGTCTCGACCAGCGGCGCACTCCTGCCGGATGCGGTCGACGATGTAGATCGCGTAGTCGACGCCGATACCCACACCCACGGCCTGTACCGGGAGCGTGTGGACGTTGAGGCCCACGCCGCGAAGCGCCATGTAGGCCAAGGAAAGCAGCGTGGCCGTGGCGATCTGGAGCAGGATGATCCCGCCGCTCAGGCTCGAGCGGTACGTGACCGAGTGGAGCACGAAGATGACGGCGAAGATGAGGGAAATGTTGGCCAGGTGGCTCCGTTCCACCTCCTCGTTCACCGCCGCCAGCATGCCCATGAGGCCCCCCGCCAGCACGAACTGCACGCCACGGCTGTAGGCCTGTGTTGGCTGGTAGGTGGGAACGGAGTCGGGTTGGCGCAGATCGTGCACCACGAGTGCGTCTTCCCCCACCGCCACGGCGCGCAATCCGAGGTTGTCGCTCTCCCACCACTCGTCGACGTCGTCGGGCCCCCAGTCGTTCAGGTGTTCGGGCCAGGTGAAGATGCGGCCGTTGATGGCGTTGTCCTCGGCATCTTCATAGGCATAGTGGGCCTCTTCCCGGAAGTCTTCGAGCCAAGGGGGCACACCGTCTTCGGCCACGGAACGGATCTCCACTGCTTCGTATTCGCCGTTGTTGCGGACGCGAACCCCGAGCGAATGAGACCGCACGGGGAGCAGCGGTCCGATCATGTAGTAGAGGAAGTCCGTCAGGCGGTCCGGGTGGTAGACGGGTTGGTCCGGCATGCCGTGGTCCTCGTCGAGGCGGATCGCTACCACACCGATGGGATTTTCTTCGATAAAGCGCTCGGCCGTGGCAATGGCACGCCGGATCGTGTCGCCCTTGTGGTCCGGATAGAAGAGAGTGAGAGACGCCGCACGTCCGTCGTCGGTGAGTAGAGGGCGCAGTGTTCCAGGCGGGGCGCCCTGACGGACCTGGAAGATCCAGGTACGCGTAAAGGAGCCGGACGGAATGTAGGCGAAACGCGGATCTCCGTAGTTGAAAGACCGGTTCACTGCCTTGATGAGATTCACCAACGAAAAAGACCGGGATGCACCGGTTTCGGCGCGGAGCTTGCGTTCGAGGCTCTCCATGGTTGCCAGCACGCGTTGGTCTTCGACGGCCTGGCGGCGGTCCCCATCCGCGTAGACCAGCAGTGTGTCGGCGCCGCCAAAACGTTCACTCAGAACACCGACGGAGACATTCACAGGGTGATCCGGCCAGAAGAGCGACGTGCCCGGGCGAGACTCTCCGATGACCGATTGCGTGAGCACGACGTAGGTGGCCGACGCGAAGATCAGCACCGTTCCCAGCGCGATGAGCCAGCGACCCGTGGGGTGCGTCGCGCCGCGGCCCAGGGCCTCCATGAGACGGTTCATCCAGCGCGGCGTGTAGTGGACGCTGTGGCGCGGTGCCGGGAGCAGGGTGATCAAGACCGGGTGCAGCAGCTCGACGGTGAAGACGATGGCCGCGACCCAGAATGCGCCGAAGATGCCGAGGTTGCGCATCTGCGGGATCGTGGTGACCAGGATGACCAGGAGACCCGCCACATCGGTCAGGATGCCGAGTGTCCCCGGAACGATGAGCTCCGCCATGGCGCTCTTAGCCGCCCCGCGCTTGGCCTGTTCGAGATCGTCGAATTGGCCTTGGAGGCGCTCGTAGTCTTCGAAGAAGCGTTCGGCCATCTGTACGGTGTGCGAGATGGCGCGTGCGGTGATCAGCATGGGAATCACCAGCACCAGTGGATCGAAGGCGATGTTCATCCAGCCGGTGAAACCGGTGCCCCAGATGACCGTGACGCTGGCCGCGACCAGCGGAATCAGCACTCCGTGAGCGCGGCGGAAGTAGGCCCATAGGAGAACGAAGATCAGGACTCCGGCACCCAGCACGGAGGCACCCATTTCCCAGGCGTGGTGGAGTAGCCAGCCGGTGATGATGGGCTGGCCGACGACGTAGATGCGGTGGTTGGCATCCTGCTCACTTTCGACGATCCCCTGGACGTGGTCGAAGATTGCCCGGTAGGTCTCCGTATTCGAGAGCCGGTCCGTGACGAACTGCACGCTCACCAGGGCAGCCTTCGTGTCCGGGGTGAGGAGCTGCCCGAGCAGGTCCGGCCGATAGCTGAGAGCGCGATCGCGCAGCGCGTCTGCTTCGGCCTGCGTCGTGGGAATAGCCTCTACGAGAGGCTCGAAATGGGTGGCTCCATCGGCGTCCGTAGTGGACATGGTGGTGCTGCGGTGGAGCAGGGAGCGCGTCTGGTCGTGGTTCACCGGGTAGGGCGGGTAGGCGAGATCGAGCCTCTTGCGGATCTCGCCGATGTCCTCGATTCCGGCGTCTTCGAGTTCGTCGCGCAGGGCGTCGCGTTCCTTCGTGTGGCTCTCGAACCCCCAGCCGTCGAGCGCGTTGGTCACGCGCTTGAGCTTGGCCAGGGTTTCGGGCTCGAAGATCGTCCCCTCTTCAACGATGAGCGCGAGTGCCACGGGTGAGGCATTTCCGAAGAAGCCCTCGAACTTGTCCTGGGCATTGATGAAGCGGTGGTCCGGGAAGAGGTCCCGAGCGCTGGTGTCCACGCGCACCATCGGCCCGGGAAGCGGCTGCCCGAAGGCCGACAGCGCCGCGTTCAGCAAGGGATAGAAGAAGAAGAGCGTGGCGAGGCCGAGCAGCGTGGCCATGGCGCCGGCATGATCCACCACGAATCCGGCGATCCGGTTTGTCTTTCTCAGCTTAGGCACCTCGACAGGCGCCCGAACGCCGGTTCGTGCTTTGCGCGCGGATCATACCCGGAATCGCGATTTCCTGGGCACTGGAAAGTGGCGGGTTTTTCGTCGGTGCGGGTCGCTCGCACGCCGAACCGTCACCCGGCGTTCGGGGTGGGCGAGCATTTCTGCGCGGGTGCGCACGTTGCACGCCTCGAGTCCGAGATGGCATTCAAATACTTGCTTCCACGCCTAGACGATCTCGACGTCGATGCCCCGTGCTGTGAAGTCGGCGGCAGGATCTCCGGCCAACCAGGCGGCGGCCCCGGCATCTGCCTTGAGATGTGCATCCATGTGTGCCAGGCAGAGCGCCTTCACCACTTCGTGTGCATGGTCTGCAGAACACAGCTCGGAAAATGGCCGCGAGGCCTCGGCGATGGCGGCGAAGTCGATTTCCGGGTCGTCTATCGGGAGCTGATTGCTCGACCAAGCGGTCCGCAACTCCTCGTGGCGCTCCTCGGGCTTGTCGATGAAGTGCACGTGGCCAGCGTTGTGCAGCACGGCGAGCTGCTTGGGTCCGGCCAGCTTGGCGTGGAGGTCGCGCAGCGCGGGCAGCATGACCAGCGCGTCGCGCTCGGCCGCAAGGACGCAGGTCGGAACCGCGCGGCCCCAGTCGTCGAGGCGCACCAGGTTCGAGAGCTGCTCGGTCTTGAGGGGGCCCGGACCCCAGGCGGGCACGATGGGAAAGCTCGCGCGCGGCCGCGGGTCGATCGAGTTGACGTGGAGACTCGTCCAGCCGCCGAAGGAGACACCGCAGGTCCCGACTCGCTCCGCGTCGGCGAGGCCCGCAAGCGCGGGGTCGGCTCCGCCGAGCACCGCGTCGAGCAGCTGCACGACGTCGCGCGGCCGGTCGGCGGCGGACTCGAACATATTGACCAGACGGCCCTCGCCGGATGCGGCGCCGGTCGTCAGGTCGTGGAAGAAGTCGGGCAGGGTGTTGCCCACGTGGTCGGCAGAGGCGGCGACGTAGCCGTGGCTCGCCAGGTGCGTCAGCAGGTGGCTGGCCGAGCGCCGGTGGCTCGTCGCACCGTGGGAAAAGGCCACGAGCGGGAAGGGGCCCTCGGCGGGCCGTGCGTCGCGAACCGCGTGCTGTGCGACTTCGGGAAAACCGGGAACCACTTCGAAACGGTCCATGTGCGCCGGTTCGAAATCCTGGCCGCGGTGCGCCTCGTCCGCCGGGTACCAGACCTCGATGGGCAGGGTCCGGCCCTCTCGGGTTTCGTCGCGAAGCTCCACGGTTCTAACGCCAACCGGAGCAGCGCCTCGCTGGGGGGGAAGGGTCGACATCGGGGGTCTCCTATTCAGGGGTGTGGAAACTCAAGCGCCAGAACCCGGAGCCGCCGAGTGCCTCCGCGCGGCGAATCGGCGGGAAGCTACCAAGAGTGCGGCGGCCAGGCCGACGAGCAGCGAGAAAGATCCGATGGGAATGGCCTTGGCGGGGGCGCTTCCGGTCCAGGCGCCGGGCAGGATCAGCCGGACGAGGCGGGAAAACCCGAAAGGTCTTTTCGCAAACACGCTACTTCCATGCTGCCGGATGTGGCACCAAACGGACAGGGGGGGCATCGAATCTGCGCCGCCGCGCAGGCCCCGATGCCGCCGATTCAGCCGCCGAGGGCTTGGTAGGCTGCCATCACGAGCACCCCGCCGCGCATCTCCCCCAGCAGGTTCGCCTCCATGCGGTTCATCACGTACGAGACCGTGAGCTTCGCATCCGCATCGATCACTGCGAGGGAACCGCCCCAGCCCCCCCAGAAGCACACGCGTTCGTTGGGACCGAGGGGGAATCCGTCGGACTTGAGACCGAAGCCCATTCCGAAGCGAACCGGAATGCCCAGGACGAGATCGGTGCCGTTCGTCTGTTCCTCGAAGATCGTATCGACGCCCCGAGGCGAGAGCAGGCGCACGCCGTCGACTTCGCCCCCGCAGGCCAGCGCCGAGTGGACACGGCCCACACCGCGGGCGCTGGCAATGCCGCCGGCGGAGGGAATCTCGGCGCGCCGCCAGGCGCTCGTCAGCGGCTCTCGGCCCGTCAAGCGGCAACTCGCCAGGGTGCGCTGGCTGAGTTCGCCTCCGCCGGGGAGTTTTTCACCGACGGCAAACTCGGGCGGGATCAGTTCACCGACACGCGCATCGTGGACCGGGTCGAGACCGATGTGGAAATCGGCACCGAGAGGTTCGGCAACTTCCTCGCGAAAGAAGGTGCCGAGGCTTCTTCCGGTGACCCGGCGCACGATCTCGCCCTGGAGCACGCCCTGGGTGACCGCGTGGTAGCCCGATCGGGTGCCCGGTTCCCACCAGGGGGCCTGGGCGGCTACGTGCGCGGTGATCCCGTCCCAGTCGTAGAGGTCTTCGGCGGTGACGGCGGGGTCGAAGCCCGACAGCCCCGTACTGTGACTCATCACGTGGCGCACGAGCACGCTCTCCTTCCCCTTCTGCTCGAAGCCCGGCCAGTAACGCGCCACCGGTGCATCCCACTCGATCTTGCCGCGGTCGGCGAGCATCAGCACGCAGAGCGACGCCATCGTTTTCGTCGTCGAGTAGACGTTGACGATGGTGTCTTCCCGCCAGGGTTCTCCGTCTGGCCCGGCGGCGCCGGACCAGAGGTCGACCACCGGCTCACCCTCGAGCGTGACGAAGACGCTGGCACCGATCTCGTTGCGTTCGCAGAAGTTGGATTCGAAGGCTGTGCGGACGGTTTCGAAGCGTTCGTGACACTGGCCATGGATCTGCATGGGGGAACTCCTGTGATGCTGGGGAAGCGGCCGCGCTCTGCTGGCTGGAGTCTGTCTCAGCCCAGGGGTTGCTGGAGCGGTGAGAGGTAGAAAAACAACCGGGAAAGTCCCCAGTCGGCAGCGATGATGGCGAGGCTCGCGCCCACCACCGCCCACGTGATTGCTTTTGGAACGTCGCGGGGCTGGATGTTCGGGCGCATGCGCCCCGCGATTTCCGCTACGACCAGGATCAAGAACATGAAGACGAGGCTGTGGTAGAAGCAGACGAAGGGCGGAAACGTCCCGAGCGACTGATAGTCGAGTGTCTTCACGGCCAGCGTCTGCCAGTACTGCGAACTGCTCTCGAAGAGCTGGTTGGCGTCGTTCAGGGCCACGAGTTCTGCCATCAGGAGGCTGGTCCCCACCCCGATCGCCGTGAGCAGCGGAGCCGCCAGCATGGCGGCGATTGCCGCGGGACCGAGAGACCAGCGCCGCGGGGAGATTCCGAGGGTGCGCAGGAGCTGATTCTGGTTGGTGGCCTGCATCATGCTCACCTCTCCCGCGTAGGATCCGCCGATGCGCCCGGCGAGGAGAAGGGCCGTCAGCAGTGGGCCGAGTTCGATGACGAAGCCGCGCGAGATTCCCAGAGCGAAAATGCGGCGGCGAATGGCCGGGAGATGTTCCCCGGCAATCTTGGAGAATTCATCGCCCACGAATTCTTTGAAAAGTTGAATTCCCAGCAGCTTGTCTACCAGGGATGGGTTGGGTTCGACCAGCTGCTTCTTGAGGGATTCCACGCTGGTGGCCTGGAGCAGGTCGGCAAACAGCATGCTGATCGCCATCCCCGCCGCGACGAAGGCGAATATAATCATGGGTGCGGAGATCGCGAAGTAGTCGACGAACCGGATGCCTGTGCGCACGGCGAAGTTCCAGTGGGGTGTCGCTCGCTTTCGCGTGGCCGGTTCTTTCGCGGGCTGGGCGCTGATCTCGACCTCGCGACCCGGTGTCACCAGGGGCTTGGAAAACCGGGTGTCGTGGGAGATGAGGATGAAGCCCTGGCCGTGCTCCATCAGATTCCGAATCAGCGCGACGATCTCCAGGGCGTTGGCGTCGTCCAGCCCAACGAAGGGCTCGTCCAGGATGATCACGGGCCGACCCTGGGCCAGCACCTGGGCGAGCGAAGCGCGGCGCAGCATGCCCCCGCTGAGCTGCCCGGGCATCTTCAAGGCGTCGCTCCCGGTGAGGCCCACCTCGGCAAGTGACTTTCGTATGGATCGGTCCGACGGGGGACGACCGATGCGTCGCAGGGCCAGACCGATATTTTCGCTGACGTTCAGGCTGTCGATCAGGACGCCCTGCTGGAACACCATGCCAAAGCCTGCGCGCTCGGGTTCGATGCCCGTCCACTCCACTTCGAAGTGGGCATCGGCGAGCGTCCGCAATCCAAGCAGGTGGAGCGCAATCGAGGATTTTCCCGATCCCGAGTTTCCCCTGAGCCAGAAGCACTCCCCGGATTCGAGGCGCAGCTGGAGTGTCTCGTTCGCGAACGGGCATCGCGGTCCCTGGCGCTGGATATCGACGCGAAGTTGCATCGGGTGTTTCTCAGTCCCGCTGTGAACGCGACTGCATCACACCTCCGGCCGGTCGGACACGAGTTCCCATTGGGGAATCAGGAGCTGTTGCTTCGATGCCGGATGCTGAGCCTCCTCGAAGACCGCCTGCACGCGTTGTCCGATCTTCACGGTCTCGGGCGGACAGCCAACCACGTTGCCTTGTACGCTGCAGCCCGGTGCGCCATCGATGGAGACGATTGCGATCACGTAGGGAAGTTTGTCCTTCAGGGCGGGGTGGACCGGGTGGTGAACGAGTGCACAGCTCTCGATGCGGCCCGTTCCGGGACACGCGACGAAGACCAGGTTCGTCCCCTGGCACGCGTAGCAGAGATCGTCCGGCGGGTGTTGGGCGTGACCGCAGTCCTCGCAGAACTGGATCTGAATATTCCCCGATGTGAAGAAGGGTGTGTTATTCGGTGTCAGAGTCGGCAGGATCCAGTCGTCCCCGAGGTAGCGGCTCATGTTTCGGCTCCGGTGTCTGCGTGAGTGAAGTTTCGCGTGGTCACGAGGCTGCCCCGAACAGGACAGCGCTTCCGGGCGCGTAGCCCGGACCGCCGACCGCGAGCGACAGCTCGACGTTTGCTGCCTGGCAGGTCGATTCGCCACGCGACTGGCGGACGGCCTCGACGACCATCTCGAGCCCGTGGATGTACGCCTCGGCGATGTTGCCACCGCTCGTGTTGAAGGGGAGCCGTGCATCCGGACCCTCGAGTGCGCCGTCGGCTACGAAAGCGTCTACCTCCTCCGGCTTGCAGTAGCCCATTTCGCAGAGCGCCATGACCACGGGTCCCGTGAAGTTTTCGTAGAGCTGGAGCACGTCGACGTCGGTCGGTTTGACACCGGCACGTTCCCAGATCATGCGGCCCACGTTTTCGTAGTACATGTTCGGAAACCAGCGCGGCTGGAAGGCCGTGATGCCGATATCCGGTCCCAGGCCCTGGGCGGTTGCAAGAATCGGCACCGCCTTGCCCGGCAGATCCGCTGCACGTTCAGGCGACGTGATGATCAGTGCGGCGGCGCCGTCGTTTTCCATGCAGCAGTCATATAGGTGGAAGGGCTCGACGATCCAGCGCGAAGCGTGGTAGGTCTCGCGGGTGAGCGGTCTGCCGTAGCGCACGGCGCGTGGGTTGAGCTGGGCATTCGCGTAGCAGGCGAGCGAGATGCTGGCGAGTGCCTCCTGGGAGACCCCGTGGTCGTGCATCCAGCGCGCTGTCTGCAGCGCGCATTCCTGCGCCGGCGTCACCAGGCCGTAGGGCAGGCCCCAGGACAGGCCCTCCGGCGCCGCGCCGGATAGAAGACCCGCGCCGGATCCCAGGCGCTGGAACTGGCCCTGGGCCAGGGCGCGAAACACGACCACGTAGTTCGCGTAGCCGCCGCAGACGGCCGCATCAGCGAACTGGACCGAGGCAGAGGAGTTGTTGCCGCCGCCGGCCCACGGGGTTGCCGACCAGCGCAGCTCGTCGAATCCCAGCGCCGCAGCGATGCGCAGAGGGCTGTTCCGGTAATCCATGTACGAGATCAGGCCATCGAGTTGGCTCGGCTCGAGCCCGGCATCCTCCGCCGCACGGCAGATTGCCGTGCAGGCGAGCTGGAACTCCGTGTCGGGAGCCTCACCGTGCTTGTAGTACGTCGACTCTCCAACTCCGACAACGACGGCCTGACCGTTCATGCTGCTTCTCGTCCTCTTTGAGCGCTTTTCCCTGCGCCTCGATGCAAGATTCGCGTTTTTTTCGGCCGCTACCTCACGGCGTTGGTGTGGCGGAAGGCGAACCGGAGGCGCTCACACCGATACCGGACTCGCCAAGCTCTGGACATTGTACCGCGGCGGCTTGGCGATTTGGCCGCCACTGATCCGAGCGGGTGGCTCCTCGAATCGGATCGAGATCTTTCGGTGAGACAGGGGTGCCTCCAGGTCAGATGCTGGCTGCTGGTGTCCGGTGCGCATCGAGAACGACGACGCCGATCCCTTTGAGCCTGAAAAACATGTGTTGTGGGACGCCCGGGCTGGCCACACCGCCAATCCCATGGACGGCAAACCGCAGGCCGTCACCGAAAAGTCGTTGAAGCTCGGAGTCGTCGCCAAGAATGGGGATGCTCAGGACCTCGTCTCCCGCTGGAATGTCCGGGGCAGATAGGAAGTTCAAGCTGTATTTTCCTGGATCCCAAAGGTTCACCAGCTGTCGCAGATCTGCAATTGCCGCCATTGCATTCTTCCCCCGGTTCGGCCGCTCATTCCCGGTTCGGCCGCTCATTACTGTTTCGGCCGCTCATTACTGTTTCGGCCGCTCATTACTGTTTCGGCCGCTCATTACTGTTTCGGCCGCTCATTACTGTTTCGGCCGCTCATTACTG
>PBYF01000052.1 GCA_002729515.1 Deltaproteobacteria bacterium | reverse complement strand
GAGGTTTCAGGAGTTCCGGCTCAGCGCGCCGTGAGGTTTCAGGAGTTCCGGCTCAGCGCGCCGTGAGGTTTCAGGAGTTCCGGCTCAGCGCGCCGTGAGTGCTGCCGCCAGCTCTTCCTCGCCGGGTGCAAACCAGTAGGAGCCGGGCACGGCCCGGGGGACAGCGCAGACGCCGCAACACGCCGGGCCGGCCGCCCAGCCGCCGGCGTATCAACGAGGCTTGCTCACACCTTCGAGATGATGCTGTCGCCGAACTGCTCGAGGCCCCGCTCGAGATCATCGGGCGCGAACCCGGGCGGCGGACCGACGACACGCGAGACGCCCAGATCCTGGTAGCGCTTGACGTCGTCGAGCGACTGGATGAGTCCCCCCGCCGTGATCTCGATCTCAGCGGCGTCACGCCCGACACGCCCGCACTCGGCGCGCATGATCTCGAACAGCTCGGCCAATCGGTCTTCCTGGCTCTTCTCGCCCCGCGCCATGGGGAAGAACCCGTCGCCCACGCGTGCGGCTCTCCGCGCAGCACCATCGGCGTGGCCTCCCACGACGATGGGGATCCCTCCCGGCTGGATGGGCTTCGGGTGCGACTCCACGGCGTTCCACTCGAAGTGCTCGCCCGAGAAGGGCTTGGCATCGGCGCCCCACAACTGCCGCATGGCGCGAACGCTCTCCTCCGTGAGGGCGGCCCGGTCCCGGAATGAAATGCCGAGTGCGTTGAACTCCTCCTCGAGCCATCCGATGCCAATGCCGAGCGTCACGCGACCGCCGGACAAGACGTCGAGCGTGGCGAGTTCCTTTGCCGTGTAGATGGGGTGGCGCTGAGGGAGAGGATCAGGATCCCGGTAGCGAGACGGATCTTCTCCGTGACCGCCGCCGCGTACGTGAGCCAGATGAGGGGGTCGGGGATCGACGAGTTCTCGGGTCCCGGCATCTTGCCCGAGTTGGCGTACGGGTACACGGATTCGTAGCCGACGGGCACTGCCGCGTGCTCGACGGTCCAGAGCGACTCGACGCCGACGCGCTCGGCGGTTTGAGCGAGGTGCGCAAGGCCGTCGGGCTGGGCAAAGGGGCCAACATTCGCAAACGCCAATCCGAATTTCATGGGTGCACTCCACTGCGGGATTTCGAGGAAATGAGCCTAGCGCTTGGGCGACGGGGCGCCGACCCCATCCGCCGCGTTCACCGGCGCCTCGCAACCACACCCAATCGGCGTTGCACTCCAGCGCGAATCACTTCGCGGCAGAGTTCGGAGCGGTTCGGAAAATAGTCGTGGCGGTCGGACACGAGATCCCGGCGCGACGGGAACACGCCCCAGACGAGAACGGGTTCGGATGCCCCAGACGAGAACGGGTTCGGATGCCCCAGACGAGAACGGGTTCGGATGCCCCAGACGAGAACGGGTTCGGATGCCGGCGGCTCACCCAGGCCCCGCGCCGCGATCGAGCCACGCGAAATGCCCACGCACCGCCGCGAGCCAGGCCTCGGGGTTTTCCATCTGCGGGTGATGGCCGGCGTCGGGAATGGTGACGCGCCGGGCTTTCGAGATGCCGGCTTCGAGGGCGTCGGCGCCCTCCAGGAAATCTTCGTCGTCGGCACCGACGATCACCGTCGTCGAATGCTGGATCTCTGCGAGGCGACCAGCCACGGATTCCTGCTCTACCATCGCGAGCCCCAGGGTCCCATAGCCGACCGGATCCATGGCGGAGTAGCGAAGCCGGTGGTGCGGCCAATAAGTGCCACCCCACTTTTCTACCTGGCGGTCGGCGCGTGACAACTCCCTCCTGTCCTTCGTCACCTTTTCGACGATTTCCTGGACGAATACCATCCCGCGCTCGCGTGCGATCGCGGCGGCCTTCTCGAACATCTCGCGCGTGTAACTCTCGGGCGAAAAGGGCGCTGTACTCATCAAGATCAGCGAGTCGACCCGTTCCGGATGCACGAGCGCGAAGCGCAACGCGACCATGCCGCCGAAAGAGTGGCCGAGCAGATGGCAGCGGTCGACACCCCAGGCATCGAGGAGCGCAACCGTATCGGTGAGGAGTTGTGCGAACGTGAAGGTCTCCTCACGCCCGGTCTGGGTAAAGTCTCCGTGACCGCGCAGGTCGGGCACGAACACCCGGCCGAGATCGGCGAGTTCGGGAATGCAGGGTCGGAAATCATCGCGGTGACCCGTGAGCCCGTGCAACAACACGAACGGGCGCGGCCCCCTGCCGGCTTCGATGTAGCTGAGATCGACGTCACGAAGGGCGAGGCGCTTCGTCTCCACGGCAGCGCTCATCTCTCCCGGCCGCCGCCGCATGCGGGGTCCCAGACGACGGGCGGGGATCCGGTAGGTCGGTGCATGGATGGCCGCATATTGTACTCGCAGGTGCCGACTGGAGACCCCGTGTCCACGACTTTCCTCGAACCCTGCGGCGGTGAGGGCTGGCGCGGCTCCAGGCCCGCAGCAGCATCGCGGAGCTGCCGTCGCGCTGCCCGGACTTCGCCGTCGGCCCGGACGCGGGAAGCTTTGCGGGCGGGGCCTTCAGGCCGGTTCGTGGGTCTCCTCGCCCGAAAGCGTGAGCGCGACCGAGGCAACCGGGTCGCGCGACGATCGGCCGAGCACCAGGCGATAGACGCCGGGCTCGACGCACCAGCCGGCCTCCGCAAGCCGCAGCGGACCGGAACCGGCGGGAACCGGCATACCCTCTGCCAGCGCCTCGAAGCTCCGGTCACCCGTGTCGAAGTAGGCAAACGCGCGGCGCCCGAGTTCGATCCGGGCGGTCTTCGTCTCGCCGGGTTCGAGGTGCAGCTTGTCGAAGCCCTTGAGTTCGCGAATCGGTCGCTGAAGCCGAGCCTCGGGCGGCTCGATGTAGAGCTGCACCACTTCCCAGCCCGCACGGTCGCTCGTATTGGTCACGTCGATCTCCACGACGACCGGAGCGTCGAGCCCGGTCGTCGCCGCCGAGGGCGCTCGGGGCGCCGACCAGCTGAACGACGCGTAGGAAAGGCCATGGCCGAAGGCAACCGCGGGGTCGATTCCGCGCACGTCATACCAACGATGACCCATGAAGAGCCCCTCGCCGTAGCGAACGACGGAGTTCTCACCCGGGTAGTTGAGCAGCGCCGGATGGTGTTCGTAGCGGACCGGCACACTGGTCGGCATCCGCCCGCCGGGATCGACGTCGCCGACGAGCACGTCGACGAGTGCCTCACCGAGTTCCTGGCCACCGAACCCGACCTGCAGCACTGCCGCCGGAGCGTCCAGCCAGTCGAGCGCGTGGATGCCGCCGGTATTCACGGCGACTACGGTGCGCGGGTTCGCCGCTGCCACACGACGGATCAGCTCGGGCTGGTCGCCGGGAAGCGCGAACTGGTCGCGGTCGCGTCCCTCGGTCTCCCAATCGTCGTTCGTTCCGACGACGAGCAGCGCGACGTCGCACTCCGCGGCGAGCGCCTCGGCCTCGCCCAGCAAATCCTCCTCGACCAGCGACACGAGCCCGACACGCAGCCCGCTCAAAAAGACGGAATCCCGGTTCGAGTACTCGATCGCGATCTCCGCTGCTCGGCCCGCCTCGAGTTCGACGACAGCCTCGATCTCTTCCGACGCCAGGCCGAAGAACTCGTCACCGCGCGCGTACTCGCCTTCAGTGGCGTCGAGCACGACGGCACCGTCGAAGAACACGCGGGTGCGGCCGCTCTGGACGATCCGCAGGGCGTGCGGACCGCTCACCGTCGGCAGAATCCGGCCGCTGGCGCGGAACGAAAAGGCCTCGACCGGCACGCCGGGCGCCGGCTCGCCGAAGAACAGGAAGCGACCGGTCGGCATGGACATCGACGCCACCGGGTCGCCGCCGAGATCGAAGCCCTCGTGGAACGCGACGGCGAGTTCGCCATCGAGAAACGGCGATGCGAGAGTGGGCGTCGAGCGGTCGATATCGCAGCCCCGGGCGTACCGGACGTCGACGCGATCGCCGAGCCGCGCCTCGAGGGCCTCGAGCGGGCTCACCGCCCGGTAGGCGCGAACCGCGGCCGAGCCACCACCCATCACCTTGGCCAGCCGCGCGTTGGGGCCGATCACCGCGAGCGAGCCGATCGCATCCGGGTCGAGCGGCAGGCTGCCGTCATTCGCAAGCAGGACCGTGCCGGCTGCAGCCGCCTGCCGGCAGAGCGCGCGATCCTCGGCGCGGTCGAGCCGCCGCTCCTCGACACCGCTCCCGGCGTCACCACCCCCCAGCAACCCCGTGCGCTCGAGCGTCCGCAGCATATCGCCGACGATGCTGTCGAGTTCGGCCTCCCCGATGTCGCCGGCGTCGAGCGCCGCCGTCAGGCCCTCGCGACCGTAGAAGCGGCCCGGCCCGGGCATCTCGAGGCTCAGGCCAGCCCGCACCGACTCGGCCGTCGAGCGAACGGCAAACCAGTCGGAGACGACGAAGCCATCGAACCCCCAGTCCTGCCGCAGCACCCGCTGCAGAAGCCACTCTTGCTCGGAACAGAAGACGCCGTTCAGCCGGTTGTAGGCGCTCATCACGCCCCAAGCGCCCCCCTCCTTGACGGCGCACTCGAAGGGAACCAGGTACACCTCGCGAAGCGTGCGCTCGTCGACCTGGACATCGATCGTGTTGCGCTCGAACTCCGAGTCGTTGGCGACGAAGTGCTTCGGTGTGGTCGCGACGCCGCGCGACTGGACCCCGCGCACGAAGGCCGCGGCCAGCCGGCCCGAGAGCACGGGGTCTTCCGCGTAACACTCGAAGTTGCGCCCACCCAGCGGCGAGCGGTGGAGGTTGATCGTCGGTGCCAGCAGGACGGAAGCGCCCTTCGCACGGCTCTCGTCCCCGAGCAGCCGGCCCAGCCGTTCGACAAGATCCGCGTCCCAGGTCGCGCCGAGCACCGCCGCGCACGGAATGCACGCGGTCTCGGTACCGGTGCCCATCAGGCCGTCGCCCCGGGCGCCGTTGGGCCCGTCCGTCAGCTTCATCGAAGCGAGGCCGAGCCGCTCGACGGGCCGTGTCCGCCACATGTCGAGGCCGGTGACCAGATCCGCCTTCTCTTCGACACTGAGCTTTCCGAGCAGGTCGTCGATGCGCAGGCTCATCGGGCCAGCATACCGTCTGGCCGCCGGCGACTGCCGGGGCCGAGTTGGTGATTGAAATCCTCCGATGTACTCGAGTACACTCACTCCGTGCCCCAGGACGCCTCCGAGGCCCCCCTCAACCGCCGGGACCGACGCCGGCTCGAGATCTACGAACGGATCGTCGAAGCCGGCGAGGCGCTCTTCGAGGAGCAGGGCTACGACGAAACCAAGGTGGCAGAGATCTGCGAGCGGGCCGACGTCGCCTACGGGACTTTCTTCAACCACTTCCCGACCAAGCTCGACCTGCTGCGAGAAATGGCCGACCGCGCGCTCGTGCGCATGGTCGAGCGCCTCGAAGAGCTGTCGAAGCAGCGCGGCAACATCGAGGATCTCTTGATCCTGCTCTTCGAAGGCGGGGCGCAGACGTTCCAGGAATTGTCGCCGGGCCGCCGTGAACTCGTCGGCCGCGTGCAGACCCTCGCCTACACCGACTCGCCCGAAGACCGGGACCGCCGCTTCCACGCGGCCTTCCAGGCATTCCTTCGCCGCGCCGTGGAAGAGGGCCGGGTGCGCGACGACGTGCCCGTGGAAACACTGGCCGAAGTCGTATCGAGCAGCTTCGCCTTCATGTCGCTCAGCTGGCTCCACTTCGACGACTACCCGGTGCGCGAACGCGCCGCATCCGCGGCGCGCTTCCTGGCGAGTACGCTGGCACCGAAGGGGGAAAGAAAATGAACCCCTTGCTCACTATGTCCTCCGATTGCCACGCGGGACTTCCGCCCGAGCGCTACCGCGACCACCGCGCCACGGCCCAGCACACCGCGGGCTCCTGGCCCACGGCACAAACGCAGCTGCTCGATTCGCTCCACGGCATTCCCGAGACGGAAATCGCCGCGATGCTCGGCGGGAACACGATGCGCTTTTGCAGCCTCGATGCGGAGAAGCTCGCCCCCATCGTGGCGCGAATCGGCCCCAAAAAGAAATGGCTCGAGTAACCCCAAGAGGAGATCCACGATGTCCGACGACGCTCCGAAGACCAACCCCGGCGACATTGCCGGCTGGCCGATCCTGAAGCTCACGTATCGCACCGATGCGGAGAAGATTGCCGCGCTGCTGCCTCCCGGAATCGATCCGGGCCGGGAGCCGAACGTGCACCTGAACATCTACAACGTGCCGGTCCCCGACGAGCCGGAGCACGGAATCTTCATGACGGTCGACGCCGACTACCGCGGGACGCCGGGCATATACGCCATCGGCTACGGGATCGACCAGGAGTCGGCCGTCTTCATCAGCAAGGAGATGAACGGCCAGCCGAAGTTCCCGTGCGAGGTCACCTACTACCGAATGGGCGACAAGGTGACGGCCCGCTGCAGCCACCAGGGCTACACCTTCGTCGAGTTCTCGGGCACAGTGACCGGTCCCAGCGCCGACCGGCCTCAGTACGAAGAGAACGAGTGGTGGATCAAGGTGTCGCGAGCCGTGGGTGGGGCCGAGAAGAGCTACGACTTCCCGCCGCACGTGGTGAAGGTCCACAGCACCTACGGCACGACCTACCGCGAAGACGTGGACGGCGAACTCCGGCTCCTCGAGAGCCCGTGGGACCCGATCGCCGAGCTGCTGCCCCAGCGCGAGCTGGTGTCGGCGATTCTCGACACGCCGACCTGGCTCGGCCGCGAGATCACGCTGGAAAACCCGCTCGACCCAGACGCCTTCTGGCCGCACGCCGACACCATCGGCGGCTCACGCTGGCCCGGGCAAATGGGCGGACCGCGCAAGAACCGCTGAACCGACCCGCACCGGGGGGAGCCTTTCGGGGCTTCCCCCGGCTCCACCCGCGCCACGTCCACTGAGAAAAACAAGATCCGATGTCGAATGTCGGAATCATCGATTCCGATTGCCACGCCGGCACCGCCCTCATCGCCATCGAAGACCTCGACCTCCCCGCAAGAGAAGCGCGCGGCGCCAAGGAGAAGCGCGCAGCACGAGAGCCCCGCCGGAACACCGCGGCAGCGTGGTATCGTGCAACCGCGAGCCGAAGCAGAGGAGACCGCCAATACATGCCCGCTCGGAACACACCGACACAGGGACGCTTCCAGACCCTGCTCCTGGTCACAGCCGTATGCCTCACCCACGCGGGCGTCGCCGGCGCCGACGACTCCGGCGGCGAGGTCGTTCGAATCGAGCGAACGGACGCGGCACCCGCCGAGAAACGGGGCTGGCATCACACACCGCTGCAGATTTCGCTCATCCCAAGCGCACAAATCTTCCCCACCGACTGGACCGTGACAGGCGTGTCTTTCAACATGATCTACGGCGAGCAGAAAAAAGTCGTGGGCTTCGACGTCGGTCTCTTCAACAACGTGACTTCCGAGCTAACCGGCTTGCAGTCGGGGCTCGTGAGCATCGTGGAAGGGAATGCCCGCGGACTTCAGGCCGGTCCGTTCAACAGAGTCGGCGGGAGCCTACACGGACTGCAGATCGGGATCGCCAACCGCGTGATTGAAACGCTGCACGGAGCCCAATTTGGCGTCGCAAACGACGCGGGCTCGGTCACCGGTGCGCAGGTGGGCGTCGTGAACTTCGCGAATTCGCTGCGTGGAGTGCAGATCGGTGTCGCAAACCTGAACCGAGCGGGAACGCCGTTCCCCTTCTTGCCGCTGGTGAATGTGGGGTGGTGAACCGAGCCACAGGGCCAGAGCATCGGTCTCTGCGAAGCCCAGTGCCTCCGGCAGCGAAGTTCGATTGGAGAGCTTCGATGAACACACCACTCTCGACACCCACCGCCTGAAGTCCCCCTCAGGCCGCGAGAAGACGGCTCAGACGAAGCGGGGCTTGCGCTTCTCGAGAAAGGCGCGCAGTCCCTCCTGGGCGTGCGGTGTCTGCGAGGCGGCTGCCATCACCTCGGACGCGTGGGCGTAGGCACCGGCGGTGTCGAGTTCGATCTGGCGGTAAAAGGCCTGCTTGCCGAGCGCCTTCGAGTCCGCGCTGCCGCGGGTCGCCCGGGCGAGGAGTTCCCGCGTAACCACCGCCACCTCCGAGTCGAGCACCACGCGGTTCACCAGACCCCAGACCTGGGCTGTCGCCGCATCGATGGGATCGCCCGTGAGCAACATTTCGAGGGCGTGCTTGTGGCTCACCGCACGGGCCAACGCGACGCCCGGCGTGGTACAGAACCAGCCCCCGGCGCCGCCCGGCACCTGGAAGCGCGCAGAGTTCCCCGCCACCGCGAGATCGCAGCTCGCGACGAGTTGACAGCCCGCCGCCGTCGCCAGCCCCTCGACCTGGGCGATCACCACCTGCGGAAGCGCCCTGAGGCCCTGCATCACCTCGGTGCACACCCCCAGCAGTCGCCGCATACCCTCCAGGTCGCGCCCATCCATGTCGCGGAAGTCGTGGCCGGCCGAGAAGACGGGCCCCCGTGCCGCAACGATCACTCCGCGCATCTCACCCGCCCCGATCTCTCGGATCGCGTGGAGCAGCTCCCGCAGATGCGCCTCCGAGAGCGCGTTGCGCTGCTCGGGACGGACCATGGTGAGCACTGCAACGGCGCCCTCTTCCTCGGAAAACTCGATGTGCCGATATTCCATGGCGTCTCCCCCGCGTGCTTTCAGCGCAGCGGCCGGAATGTGTCCCGGATGTCCGTGATGATCGCCTCGGGCTCCTCCGCTGCGGCGAAGTGCCTACCCGAATCCCGCACGCGCAGCAGCGTGCAGTTGTAGTACTCGCCGGTCCAGGTCCTCGAGCTTGCTATCGGGTATCTCGATGTGAAACGGCTCGGCGCCCATGGAGTCTCCTCACGCGCGGCGGATGCGGAGCCCGGGTCGGCGGCGCAGCGCACTGCCCCATCACCCTACCATCCCGGGATGCCATGCTCTCGGACTCGCCGAGGAGAGAGCATGGCCCCGCGCCCAGATCGGCGCGCTCACCGGAGCGGCGGCCGGCGGACTCCTCGGTTCGGTGACAAGCGGTGGCGAGGGCGATGCGATCGCGGCCCGGCTCACCCCACCGCGCTATGCTCCCCGGCGCGCCGCGGGACGAGGGATCATGCGTAAGTGGCTTCCGAGGCTTCTCCTTCTCGCCGCGGTTCTGGCGGTGGTGCTCCGCTTCACGGTGCTGCGGACTGACCCGATCCCCGTTCGGGTCGTGCCCGCCGAGATCTCCCGTGTCGAGGCCACCATCACGAACAGCAAGGCCGGCACGCTTCGCGCGCGTCGACGCGCCAAGCTGTCGGCAGAGGTGGGTGGACGCATCGTCGAAATCGGGCACCGGGAGGGAGATTGGGTCGAGGCCGGAGAAGTCCTGGTGCGCCTGGCCGACGCGACGCCAAGGGCACAGCTCTCCCTCAACGAAGAAGGTCTGCGGGTGTCTCGCGCGCGAGCCGAGGAAGCCTGCATTGCCCGCGATCGCGCCTCTCGGGAACTCGAGCGCAAGCGCACCCTTGCGGATCAGCGGATCGTTTCGGCCGACATCCTCGATGCGCTCCAGAGCGCCTACGACGGTGCGAAGGCCTCCTGCAACGCGCTGCACGCCGAAGTAGATCGGGCGAAGGCCGGGGTATCCGCCGCGAACGAGGAGCTGGCGAAATACGTCGTCCGCGCTCCCTTCGAAGGCGTCATTGCAGAACAGAACGTCGAGATTGGCGAGTGGGTCACACCCTCGCCGCCGCTGCTCACGGCACCTCCGATCGTAGACGTCCTGGACCCCAACTCAGTATTCGTGAGCGCTCCCATGGACGAGGTCGATTCCGCGAAGATCCGCGTCGGCCAGCGCGCAATCGTGACGGTGGACTCGCACCCGGAGCAGTCCTTTCCGGGTCGCGTCGTACGCGTCGCACCCTACGTCCTCGACCTCGAAGCCCAGAACCGGACGGTCGAGATCGAGGTCGAGTTGGACGACGAAGCCGTGGCAGCGGAATTCCTGCCCGGAACCTCGGCGGATGTCGAAGTCGTCCAGGAGGTGCGGGAACGTGTGCTGCGTATTCCCACTGAGGCATTGCTGGAAGGCAGCCGCGTGCTGGTATCAAAGAATGGAACCCTCGAAGAACGACCGGTGGAGATCGGTCTGCGCAATTGGAAGCATGCGGAAGTCCAAAGCGGTCTGGAAGACGGCGAATTGGTGGTGACCAGCCTTGGCCACATGGACGTAAAGCCCGGCGCCCGGGTGCACATCGTAAACGAGGCGGGGGAGGAGCCTTGAGCACACCGGGTGCCCCGATGATCGAACTCGACGGGGTGCAGCGCAGTTATCCGGTCGGTGCTGAGCCGCTGGTCGCACTCAAGGACGTTTCAGCCCGCATCGCGAAGGGCGAGTACCTGGCCGTAATGGGGCCTTCGGGCTCGGGCAAGTCGACCCTGCTCAACATCCTGGGCTGCCTCGATCGGCCCACTGCTGGCAGCTACCGGCTCGATGGCCGCGAAGTGGGGACACTCTCCGCCGATGCGCTTTCGGAAGTGAGGCGCCACCACATCGGCTTCGTGTTCCAATCGTTCCACCTGATCGGGAGGCTCAGCGCGCACGAGAACGTCGCACTTCCGATGTTGCTGGCAGGCATACCGGAGGACGACCGCCGCGCGCGAATCTCGACCGCCCTCGACGCCGTCGGCCTGGTGCACCGGGCCCACCACCGACCCAATGAGCTCTCGGGCGGCGAGTGCCAACGCGTGGCCATTGCGCGTGCCACCGTGATGCGCCCGCATATTCTCCTTGCCGACGAGCCCACCGGAAACCTCGACACCGCAAACGGCGAGCAGATCATGCGGTTGCTCGAACGCATGAACGCCGACGGGCTGACCCTGGTCGTGGTGACTCATGACCCGAACATCGGACGGCGCTCGGACCGCGTGCTCGTACTGCGCGACGGCGAGATCGTGCAGCGTGTGCCCGGTCGCGAGCTTCGACCCGACGCACTGTTCGAGTCCCGAGCGTGAGACCGGAAGACGTTCTGAACTTTTCCTGGACGGCGCTCACCCGCCATCGACGGCGAAGCGCCCTCTCGATCCTGGGCGTCATGGTGGGCGTCGCGGCCGTGGTGGTTTTGACCGCTGTGGGAGAGGGTGCCCGGCGCTATGTGACGCAGGAATTCACCTCGCTCGGCACCAACCTCCTGATCGTGGTCCCCGGCCGGAATGAGACGACGGGGAGCTTCCCCGGCGCGGGCGGTGTTCCAAACGACCTCACCCTCGACGATGTCCGCGCCGTCGAACGCGATGTCCGCGAGGCTCGACTCGTCGTTCCGATCGCCATGGGAAACGACACCGTCGCGAATGGGGAACGCCGCCGTCAGGTGGCTGTCATCGGCACCACGTCCGACTTCCAACAGGTCCGACACCTGGAGGTCACAGCCGGCAGCTTCCTGCCCCCCGGAGACCTCGAACGCGGCGCAGCGATCGCGGTCCTGGGAGCCGAGGTCGCGCGCGAACTCTTCCCGGCCGAGAGCCCGATCGGGCGCGTCGTTCGTATCGGAGATTGGCGCGTCCGGGTCATCGGACAGCTCGCACCCAAGGGCCGTCAACTCGCGGTCGACATCGACAACCTGGTTCTGATTCCGGTGGCCACGGGAATGCGGATCTTCGACCTGACCTCCCTCTTCCGGGTCCTGATCGAGGTCCGTGTGCACTCGAACCTGGAGTCGGCAGAGGAGCGAGTGCTCGCGCTGCTGGCCGATCGCCACGGCGAAGACGACGTCACGGTCATTACTCAGGACTCGGTGGTGGGTTCCCTGAATCAGATCCTCACGGCACTCACACTCGCGGTGGCCGGCATCGGCGCAATCTCGCTCGCGGTCGCGGGTCTCGGCGTGATGAACCTCATGCTCGTCTCGGTATCCGAACGCACGGCCGAGGTGGGGTTGCTCAAGGCCGTGGGTGCGACAGGCCGCCAGGTGCAGCGCCTCTTCCTCACCGAAGCAGTGCTGCTCTCGCTCGGCGGGGCGCTCGCCGGTCTCGGCCTCGGCTGGGGCCTCGTGCGCGCCTTCGTCGCGCTCTATCCGGCGTTTCCGGCCTCACCGCCGGCCTGGGCGGTAGTGAGCGTGCTGGTGCTCGCAGTCGCGGTGGGCGCTCTATTCGGTGTGCTGCCAGCCCGCCGCGCCACGGGTCTCGATCCTGTGGAAGCGCTGGCGGGGAGGTGAACGTGGACGCGGCGGGCTACCTCGAACTCGGCGTCGGTGCGGTGCGCAGCCACCGCCTCCGGTCGATGCTTTCGGTCCTCGGCATCGCCATCGGAATCGCCGCCGTCATCCTTCTCACCTCCATCGGCGAGGGCACCCGGCGCTACATGCTCGCGCAGTTCACCCAGTTCGGCACGAACATCCTCGGAATCAATCCGGGGAAGATCGACACACTCGGCATCCCGGGTGTCTTCGGCGGCACGACGCACAAGCTCACGCTCGACGACGCGGAGTCGATCCGGCGCATTCCCGGCATCGAGGCCGTGGCCCCGGTCGCCCTGGGACAGGCGCGGGTTGCAGGCAACGGCCGCGGCCGGAGCGTCTTCGTCTACGGCGCCACGCCAGACCTACTGGAAGTGCTGAAGTTCCAGATCGGACAGGGCTCCTTCCTGCCGCCGGGTGACCCGCGGCGCGGATCGCTGGTCGCAGTGCTCGGCCCCAAGCTGAAACGCGAGCTCTTCGGAGAGGCGAATGCGCTGGGACGCTTCGTGCGCGTCGCCGACACCCGACTGCGGGTGATCGGGATAATGGCACCGAAGGGGACCTTGCTCGGCATGGATTTCGACGACGTCGCCTACGTACCCGTCACCACCGCGATGCGCATGTTCAACCTGGACGAGGTCCAGGAGATCGACGTCTCCTTTGCGCACGAGGGTCTCTCCGAGAACGTGGCCGAGAACGTGCGAGACCTGCTAGTCGACCGGCACGGAGGGCGCGAGGACTTCACGATCACCACCCAGACCGAGATGCTTCGCGTCTTCCACCGGGTGATGGATGCGGTCACCGCGACCGTTGCCGCCATCGCCGCCATCTCGCTGTTGGTGGGCGCGATCGGCGTTTTCACCATGATGTGGATCACTGTGGGCGAACGGGTGGGCGAAATCGGTCTGCTGCGGGCCGTCGGCGCCACGGCGCGCGAGATCCACGGCCTGTTTCTCTTCGAGGCCGTCGTTCTGACCGTGATGGGAGGCGCGCTCGGTGTCCTGGCCGGACTTGGCATCGCCCTGGTGATACGCCTGGCGGCGCCCGGCCTTCCCCTGTACACGCCCATTGAATACGTCGTGGCGGCACTCACCCTGAGCGCCGTCACCGGCATGGTCGCCGGTGTGCTCCCGGCGCGGCGGGCCGCGCAGCTGCATCCGGTGGAAGCGCTGCGGGGCGAGTAGCGCCCGCCGGCTCCGCTTGACCCCAGAGCCCGGCGGATCGATGATGGGGGCACGCGTCGTCGCCTCAGGCGTGCGGAGGGTCCTGTGGCCGAGTTTCTGCTCTGCCTGATACTGCTGGCCGTCGGCGGGCTCGTGTGGAGCCTGCGCGACGCCACCAACCCGGCGGTGCTCTGGACGTGGGGGTGGCTCGTCATCGGCGCCGTCTCGGCGTTCATGTTCTTCGCAAAAAACGTCCCGTGGGTGCACGTACCCGCGCAACTGCTCTCTCCGCTGCTGCCCGCCTTCCTACTGGCGGGGGCACTGGCCTACGCGGACCGGCGCGTGCCCACCTGGCTGCTGCCCGCCGGCCTCGCATTCGGAGCGGTCCGGTGGAGCCTGGGCCGGGTCTCCCCCGAGATGAGCCACATCCTCAGTACGCTGGCAGAGCCGGCGGTGGAACTCGCGGGCGCCTACCTGGTTTTCCAGGTGGCCCGGAGCCCTGGAGTCATGCCGAGCCAGAAGCTCCTGCCCGTGACCTTCGTCGCAGTCGCGGTGCTCGATGGGGCCACTTCACTGGCGTACTTCTGGCAGGGGGCGATCCATAATTCGATGGCCCTCGCGTGGCCCGCGGTGGCGCTCATCACGTTGGGATTCCAGGTCACTGCGGCCGGCCATCACACCCGAAAGCGCAGGAGCGATCTCGAGCACGAGAGCCAAAAGGCCCGGCAGGCGCTTCAGGAAAGCGAGCAGCGATTTGCGGTGCTGGCCCAGCACACTGGGGACGCGATCTTCGAGCTCGATGGGGATTGGCACGTAAAGTATATGAGCGACTCCGTACACCACATCCTCGGCTTCGGGGCAGCGCAATACACGGCGAAATCCGCCGGGGACGGGATCCACCCCGACGATCGGCAACGCGTGCTGCAGACGATGGCCACCATATTGAAGACATCGGACGCATGCACGGTCCGCGCACGCTGCGCACACCGCGACGGATCGTGGCGATGGCTCGAAGCGACCATGCACGCCTTCCGCAATGAGGCCGGCGACCTCCGCTTGGTCGGTGTGGCGCGAGACGTGACAGAGAGCCACGAGCAGCAGCAATCGCTCCGACGAGACCGCGACACGCTCGAGCACAGGGTCGAGGACCGCACGACTCAGCTCGTCGAAGCGATCCGCGACCTCGAGCGGGAGGTCGTCGGGCGGCGACTCGCCGAGGAGGAGCTGCGCGCGAGCCGCGAGCAATACCGCGCGGTCTCCGAGCTGAGTTCGGACTTCAGCTACGGCTTTCAGCTGATGCCAGACCGCTCCAGCGAGATCGAGTGGGCCACCGAGGCCTTTACCCGACTCACGGGCTACACGAGCAACGAGATCCAGGAGAAGGGCTGGAGCGTCCTGTGCGACAGCGCGCACATGGTGGCGGCGACCGAGCAGATCGAGGCAGCACTCGCGGGAAAAACAGTGGAATTCGAGGGTAATATCACCACGAAGAGCGGCGAAACGCGCTGGATCCACACCTGCCTCATCGCGGAACGCGGAGAAGGCGACGACGTGATCCGGGTCGTGGGAGCCAGCCGCGACGTCACCGAACGCAAGCACGCTGAAGAGGAGCGCCGCCGGCTCGAGGCACACCTCGGCGAGGTTCAGCGCCTCGAGAGCCTCGGCGTCCTGGCCGGTGGCATCGCCCACGACTTCAACAACCTTCTCAGCGTGATCCTCGGGAACAGCTCACTCGCACTGGCGGACCCGGCCCCCGACCCCGAGACCCACCGGCGCTTCTCCCGCATCCGCTCGGCGGCAAAGCACGCGGCCGGGCTGACCGATCAGATGCTCACCTACTCGGGCATGACGCCCTTCTCGCTCAAGCCGACCGATCTGTCGGGGGTCGTTCGCAATACGGTGGAGCTACTCGAAGCTTCGATCCCCCAACAGAACGTGCTCGAGCTAAATCTCTCGAACGACCTGCCGCCGATCGAAGGCGACGACACGCAGCTCCGGCAAGTCGTGGTCAACCTCGTGACCAACGCGGCCGAAGCGCTCGACGATCGCTCCGGAAAAGTCCGGGTGAAAACCGGCTGGACTAAAATCACCGAAGACATATTTCCCATCGGAACTCCGAAGGCCTCCTCCGGTACGTACGTCTTTCTCGAAGTCGAGGACTCGGGCTCGGGAATCGACGAGGCCACCCGAGAGCGCATCTTCGAGCCCTTCTTCACCACCCGGATCGCCGGCCGCGGCCTGGGGCTCGCGGCGGTACTCGGGATCGTTCAGGGCCATCGGGGCGTCATCACACTCGAGAGTGCACCCGGAAAGGGAACCTCCTTCCGCGTGCTCTTTCCGTGCTCGGAAGCCCACCCCACCGTTTCCAAGCCCAAGCCCGAGGTCGTGCGTCGGGCAAACGCGGTGCACCCGGCCAAGGTGCTGATCATCGACGACGAGGAGTCCGTGCTCGAAATCGGCGTGGAGTTCCTTCAGCGGGCTGGCTTTCGGGTAATCGCCGCGAGCGGAGGGCGGGAGGGCATCGCAGCCGTTGCGAGCCAGGGCGATGAGATCGACGTCGTCATCCTGGACCTCATGATGCCCGATCTGGACGGCGAGGAGACTCTCCGCGAGATCCACCGCCTGTACCCCAATCTCCCGGTGATCCTGACGAGTGGCTACAGCGAGGAGCGCTCGAAACAACGCTTCTCCGCCGAGCACATCGCGGGCTTCCTGGGCAAGCCCTACGAGCCCACAGACCTGATCGAAAAGGTGGAGAAAGCACTCGGGACCGAGTCCACCCGGGATGCCTGATACCCCACCGGCGTGAATCCGAGCCAGCGAATCTTTGCCATCGACTGGATGCGCGGTTTCGTCATGGTGCTGATGGCGCTCGACCACGCGTCCGAGATGTGGAACTCGGGCCGCTTCAATGCGGACTCAGCCTACCTCCTGAACCCGGAAACCGGAGCACCGGTATGGATCGTGGGAACCCTGATCCCCGCGACGGACTTCTTCACACGCTGGGTGACGCACCTGTGCGCGCCGACGTTCCTCTTTCTGACTGGCACCTCGCTCGCACTCAGCATCGAGAAGCGATCGCGCCTGGGCGTTTCGGCGGCGAGCCTCGACCGCCACCTCTTGATCCGGGCGCTGGTGATCCTGGGATTGGAAGGGCTGCTCACCCTGATGGCGGGCTACGGCGCGCTGATCCTCCAGGTACTCTTCGCGATCGGAGCGAGCCTGCTCCTCATGATCCCCCTGCGCCGTCTCCCCACCCCCTGGCTGCTCTTCGGGGGGCTGGGATGGCTCGTCGGCGGCGAACTCGTGACAACGGGGCTCGTGCCGATCGGCAGCACGGTGCCCTACCCCGCGGCCCTCACACTGGCACCGCTATACGGGGAACACCTGATCGTGATCTACCCCGTCATTCCCTGGCTCGCGATGCTGGTCTGTGGCTGGGCATTCGGTCGCTACCTGCTCGACCTGCCCGAGGGTCCCACCGGACGCATCCGCGCGGAAGGCACCCTGCTGGGCTGGGGTCTCGGTGCCATTGCACTCTTCATCGCGGTCCGCGGCCTCGATGCCTACGGCAACATGGGGCTCTACCGGATCGAACCGTCCCTCATCCGATGGCTCCACGTGAGCAAATACCCTCCAGCCCTCGCATTCACCGCACTGGAACTCGGAGCAATGGCACTCATTCTGATGGCCTTCTCGATCGTCGAGCGCCGCCTGGGCCATCCGCCCTGGCGCTGGAACCCCCTCTTGGTACTGGGGCAGACAGCACTGTTCTTCTACGTGGTCCATTTCGTGGTACTGGGCGCCGCAGCCCTCGCCATCACCGGTGGCATGCGGCAAGCGGGACTCACCGAGACCTACCTCGCTGCCGGGGCAGTACTCGTGGTGCTCTACCCCGTATGCTGCGCGTACCGCGCGTACAAACGAGCCCACCCGAATAGCTGGGCCCAATACGTCTGACCCCTCGGCCGAGTTCTTCCGCCGCCGCGGCCGACTCCCATCAGCTTCACCCGCCCACGTGCGTTCACACTATGCGCACCGGGACAATACTCTCCAGCTACCGGACCCACGTGCGCATCGATGCCGAGGTCGCGCAACGACGCCGCAACGAGTTCGGCGAGGACGTCGAAACGTTCCCGGATCCCGCGGTGCGGCTCGGGGGCTGGAACCGTCCAGGCAAACGCTGCAGTTGCATCGGTGTAGACAGCAGCGTGCCCTCCGGTCAAGCGCAAGAAAGGCTCGAAGCCGGCCTCGCGCGCGGCACGAACGGCGCCTTCGAAGCCAATCCGCGTGCGATCGAGCGCCGAGAATGCGAAGGCATCGCACGGGCGCCAGATGCGAAGGCACTCCGTCGCGTCACCCCGCAACACGGCTGTGAGCAGGAGCCGCGACAATGCGGTGTCACGTGCCGCACTCCCCGGGCTCTCGCCTCGAAGCACGCGAATGCGCCGCGTCACTGGTTTCGGGGCAGCGGCGAAAATCCGGAGTCCCCGGCAAACCCGAGGCGGAGCCATACGGGCACCACCGCCAGCCCCACGCCGATCTGCGCCGCAATCCACAGGCCCCACGGAAGGGGCCACCAGGTCGGTTCCGGGCTCTGGCAAAGCCAGGCTCCGAGTCCGGTCAGCAGGCTGAGGACACACAGCGCCGCTGCGAGCATCGCGCCAGTCGCGCGCGCGAGGCGCCGCAGACCCTCACCGGGCTCGAGACCCAGCGATCCCGCCACCGGGTTCCACCAACCGGGCGGTCGCGCACGCGCGTAGAAGACCCTCAACTGCTCCGGGTCCTCGGGCGTCAGGAGAGAGACGCCGATGCCCGCCCCCGTCGCAAGCAGCGCCATCGCGAGCAGTCGGACGGCCTCTCCGTCGATGCCGGCCACCAGCGGGCCGGCCGCCAGGAGCGACACCGCGATACAGGCCAACTCGCCCCAGGCGCTGATGCGCCACCACAACCAGCGCAGCACCAACAGGGGGCCCATCCCTGCACCCAGGAGCAATGCGATGCGCCAAGCCCCCTCGATCGAACTGAGCTGTGTCATCACGGCGAGCGCCAGCCCGAGGATCACCAGGTTCGATCCCCGCGCGACCCACACGAGCGTCCTCTCCTGGGGCTCACGGCCGAGCCAGGCCTGGCACACGAGCCGCTTGTAGAGATCGTTGGTCCAGTACGAGGCGCCCCAGTTGAGGTGCGTATCCAGGGTCGAGGCAAGCGCCGCGAGCATGGCCGTGAGCATGAGGCCCAGGGCCCCGGCCGGCAGCAGCTCGACCATCCCACGCACGAAGGTGACTTCCCGGTTGTGCTGGAGCCCAGACGCGGGAACTGCGGGGTCGTGGGGAAACAAGAGCAACAGGCCCAGCGCAATCGGCAGCCACAAGAGGCTCCGCAGCAGCACCTGGGTGAAAGTGAGAACGACGCTGGCGAGCTTCGCATCGCGATCGGAACGGCACGCCATGGAACGCTGGGCCAGGTAGCCGGTGCCATCCGCATTCAACTGGATGAACCACTGGAGCGCGAAGACTGCGAGCACCGTCAGCGAAGCGTCCTTGGCACGAGAAGGCGTGAATGCGAGGATCTCCAACGGCGCGATTCCACCCGGACCGCCCTCCGCATAGCGCAGGAAGATCTCGTCCACGATGGATCCCATGCCACCGAAGTGAACGATCACGTAACCGGCGTAGACCGCCGTCCCGAATAGAGCGAGCACAAGCTGGAGCACGTCGGTCCGGACGACGGTCCGCAAGCCTCCGGTGGTTGAGTAGAAGAGCGTGACGACCGCGACAGCGAGCAGCGAAATTGCGTTATTGGTCGACCGCACCCAGAGTTCTGGGCCGTGGGGATCGACGGCGAGCGGAACACCGACCCAGGAAACCAGTGCCTGCAGGTGTGCGAACAACCCACCGGGGAGCCACTGGTCCCACACCAGAATGGGCTCGGCGACGGCGCGCGTCGCGAACAGCACCCAGGCCAATACGATGCAGTTGAAGAGTGTTCCGAAATAGACGGCCTTGATCACCCGCAGCCACAGTGCCGCGCGGCTTCCGTAGCGGAGTTCCGTGATCTCGGCATCCGTAATCACCCGGGCTCGCCGCCAACTCGGAGCGAGAACGAAACCGAGCAACAGGAAGGCCAAGGCGTAGATCCAGAGCTGCCAGAGCGCGAAGATCCCCGCCGTCGCGACCAGACCCGTCACCAGCAGCGGTGTATCCGCCGCAAACTGGGTGGCGGCCATGCTGAGCCCCGCCGTCCAGCCCGAGAGACTTCGCCCCGCCAAGAAATACTCTTCGAGGTTCCGGGAAGCGCGTTTCCTCGACCACAGTCCGGAGGCAACTCCGTAGGCCACGAAGCTCAGGAGCACCGCGACGTCCACCCACCCCAACGTCGACACGACCCTGGGCTCAGAACCGCATCGCGTGAAACGTCGACAACCCGCTTCCCATCCGGTGGCTCAGCTCCGCATCCCGGCCAGCGCCCGGCCCGCGCGGCGCCCGAAGTAGGTGCCGTCGGCGAGCGAGATTCCGCTACCCGCATAGCCCCGTCCGCAGAAGAGCGCCGCCGTGCGCCCGACGGCATAGAGGCCGGGAATCTCGGTGCCGTCTGGCGTCAGCACCTCTCCGTTCACCCCTGTGCGGAGGCCTCCGAGTGTCATGCAGGCGTAGATGAAGCTCTCGGGCGTGCAGTCGATCAAGGCGAAGGGGGGAGTCACCAGGGGCACGACGCATTCGGCACGTTTGTGAAACTGGGAGTCCTCGCCGTGCCCGGCGTCTCGGTTGTAGAACTCGACGGTCGCCTGGAGGGCGCCGGCTGGAAAACCCGCCTCTCGCTCGACCTCTTCGACCGTCTCTCCGACAAAGGCCGGCTCCATTCGGACGAGCCCGCGCTCGAATGTCGCCTCATCGAGGAGGAGATGCACGCGGCCCTCCTGGACGAAGAGGGCTTCGATCCCCACGTGACCGTAATAGGTGTCTTCGTTGATGAATCGTTGCCCGCGGGCATTCACGTAGATCCCGCGGGAGAGCCGGTGGGGAATCGTTCCGGGCAGTGCGACTTCGCCCTGATCCATCCGCACCACGTCGCCACCCGCGCCCTGCCCCATCCGAATCCCGCGTCCATCGTCGCCTTCAGTGGCATTCTTGTTACTGCAGAGCGCTAGTTGCGGAACGTGGCGCTGGACCATCGCCTCATCGAGGCTGAAGCCACCGGCGGCGAGCACCACACCGCAACGAGCGCGGTAGCAGCGCGTTTCACCCGCCACACGGGCCACCACACCGACCACCCGCCCGTCGGATTGCACCACCAGTGTCTCGACGAGCGTGTCCCACTGAAAGCGCGCGGAACGGCGCTCGACGGCCTCGAGCAGCTTCCGCATGAAGAAGGGCCCCGCTTTGCCCGCCACCTGCGGCTTGTGCCCGCGCGGCGCGGGGCGGGCAATTCGGTCGTAGGGCCAGGCGTCCTCGCCGCCGCTGTAGACGAGACAATCGTCGGTGATCGCCTCCATGCTCGGCTCGGGGTGGAAGCTGCGCTTGAAGGGAACGCCCTGGCCTTCGAACCAGTGGAAATGCTCGACGCTGTCTTCGCAGAAGAGCCGGATCTTCTCCTCATCCGCACCCGGAGAGGATGCCGCCACCAGGAACTTGAACATCTCTTCCGGGTCGTCTTCGAATCCGGCCGCCTTCTGAACGGGCGTTCCGCCGCCGAGGTAGATCAGTCCGCCAGAATTCGCAGAGGTGCCGCCGCCGCCGCTGGCGCGCTCGAGGAGCAGCACGTCTGCACCGGCGTCACATGCTTCGATCAGTAGAGAGGATCCGGCGCAGCCGAGTCCGACGACGATCACGTCCGCCTCGGCGTCGAAATGTGCGATCTCCGAAGCGTCGCGGAGCTGTGTCGGCTGGATGCGTGTCATCCCGCCGACCCTATCACACGCTCAAGCGCTGGGGACTTGTCTCAGGAACTCCGACAGCCCGTAGCCGACCCGGTCGCCGAGCCGCCATTCCGTCATCCCCTCGCCGATGTGAGTGACGCGACCATCGCGACGGTTGCGCAGGGGGATAAAGCCGCGGACGACGCCCGTCACCGAGAGTTCTGTGCCGCCCTGCGTGCGCATCCGTGCGCGAACCGCCCTGTGATAGAGACCATTCGGCTCGTAATCCGCCTCGATCGTCGCCTCGCGAACGTTCTCGAGTTCGTCCCCGCGCACCACGACGCCGCCCACCACCGCGTCATCACCGGCGCGCCGGATGCTCGAGAGCATGACCCCGAGGTCGGGACCAAAATTCATCGTGAGCCACTCGTAGCCGTCAATGGCCTGCCAGACCCGCGGGCCCCAGGAGTGGTCCCGCAGGCCGTAACCATCGATTTCGAGACTTTTGCCGCCGATTTCCAGCCGGCCTTCCACGTGCATGTGTTGCTCGAAATGGCCCTTCGCGAACTGCTGCTCCACGGGGAGCCCGGAATCGCCGACGTCGTTCCCGTACATGGGTCCGACGGCTTCGTGGACGAGATCGAGAGAGACCGTCTGGCGCGGGTTCTCCGCCAGCGCCCGGCGCGGATCGGCCATGTCGCGGGGTTCCCGCAATTCCACCGCGGTGCCCGCGTACAGCGTGCGCAGCTTCTGGGTGGGCTCGATCACCTCGAACCGCAGCCCCCCCGCGTCCATGGCATCGTTGTTCCGGATCTGTGGACGACCGAAGCGGAACAGTACCCGCCCGTCCGGAAGGAAGAGCGTGACCGTCGTCTCGGCGTACCCCTCGTTCGCCCGGTTTCCGATCCGAACGAAGCCCCCGATCGACTCCCGCCGATCGAAGAAGTTGAAGTACATGCTCTCGTTGAACGTGGATTCGGGCCCGAGCGGGTGCGTGTAGTCGTCTTCGGGCTTCAGGCTTCCGACAATCTTCGCCACGCCACATCTCCCATTCAGTCGCGTATCGCACAAGGCTCGAAGCGCTCGAGGCAATGCACGGGACCCTCAGCCCGCAACCGGGCATGAACGGAAAACGGGTCGTCGAGCAGGGCGTCGGCGAACGGATCGTATTTCACCAATCGGGGAAGCATACCGCGCGTGCCCGCTGCGGTCGTCCGGGCAGAACGGCCGTTGCCCGTCTAGAAGAGCGCGGGATCGCTGAGCGGACCAGACCAGGGCGGCTGCGAGGCGACGATCTGCTCCTCGAACTCGGCCTGCCCGACGGGCTTTCCCAGCAGGTAGCCCTGCACGAGCCGGCAGCCTCTGACCCGAAGCAGTTGGAGCTGTTCCGGCGTCTCCACGCCTTCGCAGATCGTCGTGATTCCGAGCTCCTGGGCCATGCGAAGCATGCCCCCCACCAATGCAATGTCCCGCTCGGACGTCGCCGCTCCGTGAATGAAGCTCTGATCGATCTTCAGGGCGTCGACGGGAAGCTCGCGCAGGAGCGTGAGAGAGGAATAACCGGTTCCGAAGTCGTCCATCGCAATCCGGACCCCGACATCGCGGAGTCCGCATAGCGTCGCCAGCGTCGTCGCATTGGCATCGATCACGCTGGTCTCGGTGAGCTCGAGGTCGAGGCGGTCCGGCGGGAGCCCGGTCTCCTGGAGAATCGCGGCGACACGGCTCGGGAAGGGTTCGTCGCTGAGCTGCCGTCCCGAGACGTTGACCCCGATGCGGAGCGGGCGCGACTGGATCGAGTGCCAGCGCATCGCGCTCTCGCACGCCTCGCGGAGCACCCACTCGCCGAGCGACACGGCCAAGCCCGTCTGCTCCGCGATCGGAACGAATACCGATGGAGAGACCAGACGGTCCCCATGGCGCCAGCGCAGCAGCGCCTCTGCACCCACGAGATCTGCGGAAAGGAGATCCACCTGGGGCTGGAAGTGAAGCACGAGGTGGCCACTGGCCACCGCATCTCGCAGGCCGTTGACGAGACGGAAGCGCTCGGCAATGGCCGCGTTCATACCGTCCTCGTAGAATCGAACGCGGTTTGCCCCCTGCGCTTTCGCGTGGTACATCGCGGTGTCCGCGCAGCGGGTCAACAATTCGGCATCCTCTGCGTCGCCGGGATAAACCGCAGTACCAATGCTCGCTGTCAGCCAGCACTCCGTGCCTTCGAGCACATAGCGCTGACCGATCTGCCGCCGGATGTCCTCCGCCCAGGTCGCGGCCGCATGGGCGTCGTGGATGTGTTTTACCGCCACGACGAACTCGTCGCCGCCGAGCCGAGCCACCAGATCGCTCTTTCGGGTGGCGTTGCGCAGTCGTTCCGCAACCTCGCGCAACAGCGCATCTCCGGCCGCGTGGCCGAGGTTGTCGTTCACGGCCTTGAAGCCATCGAGATCGAAGAAGAAAAGCCCCACCCACGTTCCTTCTCGCTCCGCGTCTTCCAGCGCTGCCTGGAGGCCCCGCTGAAACGAGATCCGATTGGGGAGACCCGTGAGGCTGTCGTGGGTGGCGAGGAAGTGTTCGCGCTGCTGCACCTCGTTAAGGTGCCGCAGCATCCGGTGTCGCTCGACTGCGTGACGCAGGGTGCGGGCGACGAGTTGGGTGTCGAGCTCGCTCTTGACTAGATAGTCCTGCGCCCCCGCGCGCAACGCCTGGAGTGCCTGCGGGCCATTGTCTTCATCCGCCATCACGAGCACCGGAACGCTTGCCGCGGCAACCTTGGCGCGCAGGAGCGCATCGATCCCGCTCCCGTCCGGCAGCGTCAGATCGAGAAGTACAACGTCGTAGGAACCCTCTATCAGCATTCGAAGGGCACTCTCGACCCCTTCGGCGTGCGATACGAGCACGCTCCCGGCGCGGGCCGCTGCCAGCATCTCCATGATGCGAAGTGCTTCCTCGGCGTCGTCCTCCACCAGGAGCACAGAGATCCGGGAATTGGAATCGGCAGGAGCGAGGTTCCGCATCTTCGCTCTACACATCGGCTTACAGAACGTTGCGGCTTGAGCCCGGAAACGAGTTCGTCCGAGCGGGGAAGCGGGTGCCTGCCGACGCGGGTGTCGCCGGTGCGAAGCCGCGTCTCCAGAGCCCGCTCTCTGAAACCGGCAACCGAGCCGCGAGCAGTAGCCGGAAACCCGCCCGCCCGAGGGGTTTCTGGCGATCGGCAGTTCCCTCGCAGGCGCCACGCATCGCATCCCGGCGGCCGAAAGCAATAGGCCCTGCGTGCGAAGACCCGAGAAGGGCCGACCGCTCGGTCCCCGACGCACTCCTCACGGGGACGAGCGATCGGGCAGATCGGCTGGCCGGGGGCTGGTTCGCACGCCGGGGCGCGATGCTTGAGTATCTGGGCTACTGGAGACGGATTCGCGGGGAGCCCGGACATGACGCAGAATCTCGACGCAGCGCTCGAACGCCTCGGCCGTGCAACATTCCGGACATGACGCAGAATCTCGACGCAGCGCTCGAACGCCTCGGCCGTGCAACATTCCGGACATGACGCAGAATCTCGACGCGGCGCTTCGACGCCTCGGCCATGCAACGTTTCGCCCCGGCCAGCGTGAGGCAATCGAGACGCTGCTGCGCAGAGGCCGGCTGCTGCTCGTAGCACCGACGGGCGGCGGCAAGAGCCTCACCTACCAGCTGCCGGCAAGCCTGCTGCCGGGGACCACTCTGGTCGTGTCCCCCCTGATTGCGCTGATGCACGACCAAGTCGAGGCGCTCGCGCGCTCGGACGTTGCGTCCACCTACCTGGCCTCGAGCCTCGATCCGGCGGAGATCTCGCGGCGTCTCTCCGCTCTCGGGCGGGGCGAATACCAGCTCGTCTACGTCGCTCCCGAGCGGCTGGCCCAGCCGGCGTTCCGCACGCGGCTGGCCGATCTCGACTGCCCACTCGTGGCGATCGACGAGGCCCATTGCATCAGCGAGTGGGGCCACGACTTCCGGCCCGAGTACCACCAGATTGGCGAGGTGCTCGATGCCCTGCCGGCGGCCCGTGTCCTGGCGTGCACGGCCACGGCCACGCCCATCGTCCGCGACGAGATCCTGGCAAAGCTCGGACTCCCGGCGGACACGCCGCAGCTCGTGCACGGCTTTGCGCGGCCGAACCTCGCGCTTCGCGCGGCCAAACTCTCGGGCCGGCCCGATCGAAACCGCCGCGTCGACGCAGCGCTGGCCGAGGCGCTCGCGGAGCCGGGCGCCGCCAGGGGAAAGGCGATCGTCTACTCGCCCACCCGGCGAGCCGCCGAAGAGGAGACCGCGCGGCTCGGAGAAGCGGGCTGGCGCTGCCGCTTCTACCACGCCGGCCTCTCGGGAGAAGCCCGCAGCGAAGCGCACGGGGCCTTCACATCGGACGAGCTCGATCTGGTCGTGGCAACCAACGCCTTCGGGATGGGGATCGACGAGCCCGACGTGCGGGCCGTGATCCACCTGGGCCCACCGGGATCGCTCGAAGCGTACTACCAGGAGGTAGGCCGGGCGGGCCGCGACGCAAAGCCCGCTCTGGGCCTGCTCCTCTGGAGCGGAAACGACCTGCTCCTGCGCCGACACCTCCTCGAGCGGGAAAGCGAGGGCGTGGCACCCGCGCCGGAACTGGTCGAACACAAGTGGAACCTCTTCCTCGAGCTGATGCGCTGGGCCGAGGGCGGCAGTTGCCGGCACGACGCGATCCTGCGCTACTTCGGCGACGAGGAAGAGACCCTCGCCGGCTGCGGTGTCTGCGACGTCTGCCAACGCCTCGCGGCCGGGCCCGAAGCCGCAGCGTTTGCGCCGGAAGAGACCGTCGAGATCGTGCGCAAAGCGTTATCCGCGATCGCCCGGGTGCACGGCCGCTTCGGAATAGGTGCCGCCGCGAAGCTCCTGCACGGCGATGCGGACCCCCGCCTCGAACGCAGCGGCCTCGACTGCGTTTCGACCTTCGGCGTGCTTTCCGAGCATCGCAGCGAGTGGATCACGCGCGTGCTGCGTCGCTGCGTGACGGCGGGCCTCGTCGGCTTCGGCGGAGATGATCGCCCCGTCGCACTTCTCACCGAGAGCGGGTGGCGGGTGATGCACGCCGAGATCCCGCCGCGCATCGAGCTTCCGCCGGTGCGCATCCCCGCGAACCCTCCCCGGGCGGGCCGGCGCGGGCGTTCGAGCCGCGAAGTGCCCGCGTCCAGTCCGGAAGAAACTGCGCTCTTCGACGCCCTGCGCGTCCACCGGCTCGAGCTGGCGCGCGCCACTGGCGTTCCGCCGTACGTCGTGGCACACGACCGCACTCTCCACGATATGGCGCGCCGGCAACCGGGCAACCGCGAGGAACTCCTCCTCGTCGATGGCATTGGACCGGCCAAGGCAAAACGTTACGGAGAAGGTTTCCTAGAGGTGGTGCGCCGGCACACCGCGCCTAGCTGAACCCGAGCGCGTCCATATCGACCCGGTTGCGCAACGGCTCGCCGGCTACGTAGCGCCGCAGATTATCTTCGAAGAGGTCGAAGACGTCCTCCATGTAGCGATCGACGGAAACCGACGAGTGCGCCGAGACGTACACGTTGGGGAGATCCCAGAAGGGGCTCTCCGCGGGAAGCGGCTCCTCGTCGAAGACATCGAGCACCGCCGCCGCAATGCCCCCGGTTCGAAGGGCCACGACGAGCGCCTCCTCATCGACCAGTGAGCCGCGGGCCACGTTTACCAGCACCGCATCGGGACGCATGGCGGCCAGCGCCTTCGCGTCGATCAGGTGCCGCGTGGCGGGTGTGGCCGGTGCGGAAACGACCACCGCATCGCACTGAGCGAGCATCTCGTGCAGCTGGTCGAGGCCAAACATCGCATCGGCGTGCTCGACTGGATCACCCGGACGATGGCTGCGACGTTGACCGAGGACGCGCACTCCCAGGGGACGCAGACGCAGAGAGACCTCGCGACCGATGCTCCCCAGTCCGACGATTCCAACGGTCGAGCCCGCAAGAGTGCGACCATAGGTCCGCACGAACTCGTGCTGCTCCTGGTGGGCGTCCGCTTCACGAAAACGCTTCCACACCTGGAGCAGGCGCCCCAATACCCACTCCGCCATGGAGGGAGCACTCACCCCCGAGGCATTCGTGAGCATCACCCGGTCGCGGGGCACCCCAGCTCGGGCGAACTGCTCCACACCTGCGGCGAGGCTCTGAATCCAACGCAGCTTCGGTGCGTACGACGGAAGGTTTTCCGGCGCGTGGAGCGCGATCATCACCTCCGCTCGGGCCAGGAGGTCGCGCCATTGCTCGGCGCAGCCAAGAGCCCAGGGCGGGGGCTCGCCGCAGGGCAAGGCCGGGTTCACGGTGGCCCATTCCCCGCCCTCGTCGACGGGCAATACCACGACATCGATCCGGGGATCGACCGCGCGCAGGCGCTCCACGTGAAGCCCGGCGCCAAGGGCCGGAACGCCGAGACATACGACCACCGGCTCACCCGATCCCACCACGCTCGTCCCTCCAAGGTTATTGCGTTGCCCGAAAGCATTCGGGGAGCCCAGGATCGCACTGCCCCGGCAACCGGGGCAAGCTCGACCTGCCGCTTCGGCAGCAGCGGAGTGGGCTGGAACGACCATCCCTCACCCTTCCTGTTCACAAGCGGAAGCGAACTCCCGGTACGCCGGCCCCTCCGGCGGGGAGGGCGAGGGACCAGACGTCCGGAACTCGGGAGAGACGCATGGGACGCTTCGGCCACTGCGCGAACACTCGCTTCGGGTTCACGTACGGCCCAAGGAAGTGGAATTTACGGCGATCCCAACCGTCGAGACCCGTGTCGCATTCGGCCCAGGACACGCAACGGATGCCTGATCGGGCGCTATTCTCGCGCCGCCGTGCCCGCACTCCCCCCCGAAGTCAAGGAACTCGCTGCCCGGGTCCGAAACTGGGGGCGCTGGGGAGCGGACGATGAGATCGGAACGCTCAATCTCATCACCGACGAGGTCGTGCACCGGGCATTGCAAGAGGTCCGCGTCGGCAAGCGGATCGCGCTGGGCATTGCACTCGACGAATCGGGACCGCAGACGGGGATCGTTCCGGGTCGTGTCAATCCGGTCCGCACCATGCTGAGCGTCAATCAGCCCTACTTGCGAGGCGATCCCGACAACTTCTGCAACAGCGACGACACGGTCACCATGGGTCTCCAATCCGGTACGCACTGGGACGCGCTGGGACACGTAAGCTACGAGGGGCGAATCTACAACGGCTTCTCGGCCGACGTCGTCAATGAACGAGGTGCAACACGCTGCGGAATCGACAAGGTCGAGACGCTCGTCTCCAGAGGCGTACTGCTCGACGTCGCCCGCGTGAAGGGCGTGGATCGGATCGAAGGCCCCTACGCCATCACGGCGGAGGACCTCGACGCAGCCGCTGACCTCGCCGAGGTGGAAGTCCGGCCCGGGGACGTCGTCTGTGTCCGCACCGGGCACATCCAACTGCTCTTCGCCGGGGAACGCGAGCGCTACATCGCCCCGGCGCCCGGACCGTCGCTGAAGAGCATCGAGTGGTTTCGAAACCGAGACGTCGCGGCAGTCGCCACCGACAGCTACACCGGTGAGGTCTTTCCGCGCGAAGTCAAGGACACCTATCTTCCGGTTCACCTGCTGCACCTGGTCGACATGGGAATGACCCAGGGCCAGAACTTCGATTTCGAGACGCTGGCGGCAGACTGCGCCGAAGACGGCCACTACGCGTTCTTCGTCGACGCGTCGCCCCAGCCTTTCACGAACGCAGTCGGCACACCGGTCAACCCCATCGTCATCAAGTAACCGGGGAGGCGGTGGTCAGAACAGGGCGACAGGGTTTACCGCTCGCATCGGTGATCGGGTTCAGCGCACTGCGTTCATCGTCCTGGCCCCAGCGAACCCAGGTCTTGGTCTCTGCGGAGAGCCGCTCCACTTCGAGGAACGCACCGGGCACTAGTCCCTGGGCATCGAACCACTCCCCGAGGCGCTCGGCATCGACGAGGCGCGCCAGACCGTCTCGCCCCCGATGATGGTCTCCACCACGCCGATCTCGTCGATGTGCTCGGGGTCGTCGAGAGGCGAGCGCGACAGGATCACGAGATCGGCGAGCTTGCCGACCTCGAGCGAACCCTTTTCGTGATCTTCGAAGTGCTGGTACGCAGCGTCGATCGTCACGGCTCTCAACGCCTGCAGCACGGAGATGCGCTGCTCCGGACCGATGGGTGCGCCGCTCGACGAGCGCCGGTTCACCGCCGCCCAGACCGAGCGCAGCGGCTCCATCGGAACCACCGGCGTGTCGTTGTGGATTGTGAAACGGATGTCCCGGTCTACGGCGCTGCGCGCGGGGCTCATGCGTGCGGCGCGCTCCGGACCCATGAAGATGTCACGATGCCGATCGCCCCAGTAATAGGTGTGCAACAGGAAGAAACTCGGAATGACGCCCAGTTCGCGCATCCGGTCGAGCTGGTCGTCTCGCGCCATCTGAGCGTGGATCACGATGTGCCGCGTGTCCTCACGCGGGTGCCGTTTCTGTGCTTCCTCGAAGGCGTCGAGGATGTCGTCGATCGAGGCATCGCCATTGCCGTGGACGGCGACCTGCCAGCCGGCCGCGTGAAGGCGCGAAACGTTTTCGATCAACGTTTCCCGGGGAATGCGCGGGTAGCCGCGATACTCGGGATCATCTCCGGGCGGAACGTGATAGGGACGAGTCAGGTAGCCGGTGTAGCCCTGAATGGATCCGTCGGCGACGAACTTCGCGGCGCCCATGCGAACCCACGGCGGGTTTCCTGCGGGTAGCTCGAACTCTCCGTCGAGCGTCTCGAGCGCCACCAGATCTCCCGGCCAGAGCACCATGCGCACGTCGACGAGGCCGAGGCGCGAAAGCCATGAGAGGCCCGTCAGGTGCTCCACCGGTGCCCAGCCGTTCTGCGCCGTAGTCGTGCCCGAGGCCAGGTAGAGGCGGTCCGCCTCGCGCGCCATGGCGACCGCATCGAGAAGCCCGGGCTGCGCGAGATCCCCCGCAACCAGTTCGGTCGCCTTCTCTTCGAACACGCCGTCGGGATTCCCCGAAACATCGCGGCGGATCACGCCTCCCTCCGGATCCGGAGTTTCGCGGTCGATCCCGAGCAATTCGAGCGCAGCGGAGTTCGTCGTCATCAAATGCCCCGAGACGTGAAACAATGCGATCGGGTGATCCGTCGATGCTGCGTCGAGATCAGCCCGCCTGGGGTGGCGCTTCTCGGCAAGCAGGGTGTCGTCGTAGCCCCAGCCTGTGATCCATTCTCCTGTCGGGGTCTCGGCAGCGCGCTCGCGCAATCTCGCGACGAGTCCGTCCATACGCTCGATGTCGCCGATGGGCGGGCTGTTCAGATCGACGTGGACGGCGTAGATGCCGGCGCCGGGGAAGTGCCCGTGCGCGTCGATGAAGCCGGGAAGGAGCGCGCGGCCACCGAGATCGACGACCCGGGCACGGCCGTCGGCCCAGCGCCTGCCCTCCGCATCGCTGCCGACGAATGCAATCCGATCTCCCTCGACCCCGAGCGCCCCGGCGGTGCGCTCCTGCGCATCGAGGGTGATGACGGGGCCCCCCACGTAGAGCGTCCGCTCCGGCCCGCAGCCTGCGAGGCCCAGCAACGCCAAGCCAAGAGCGAACACGGCGGGAGGCAACACCCGACCATCCTAGACCTTGCCGGCCCCGCGGGGAACAAAAAATTATGCTGTGGCTGAAAAATTCGCGTCACCCGCAACCGGCCGGGTGGCACTCGTTGGTACACGATACCCCCTTCCCAACACGAAACGGGCCGTCCTCTCGAGGGCGGCCCGTTTTCGTGTGGCGCATTGCCGGCGGTGGCTCCGATCCCTTAGGGTGCCCGCGGTGAGAATTGGCGCGCTCGTCAATACCCGGTGCCCGCGGTGAGAATTGGCGCGCTCGTCAATACCCGGTGCCCGCGGTGAGAATTGGCGCGCTCGTCAATACCCGCGCCGGACGCGCGCGACGCGACCCGGTATTGGTCGAGCGCCTGCACCGGCACGTTCCGGCGGAGCGGCTGCGCGCAACGCGAAGCACCGAGGAAATCGCACCCGCACTCGACGTCTTGCGCAAAGCGGACGTCGACACCCTGGTCGTGGTAGGTGGAGACGGGAGCGTGGGCGGCACGCTCGGTGTCCTGGTCGAGCGCTGGCCCGCGGCGGCGTGGCCCCGGGTGCTGCTGGCACCCGGGGGCACCGTGAACACGATTTCGCGCTCTCTGGGCGCCACTGGAACACCCGAAACCCTGCTCGAACGACTGTGCCGGTCGCCCGAATGCTTCGCGGAGAGCCGGCGACCATTGGTCCGCGTCACTCCCGCGGACGGCGCGTCGCGCTCCGGCATGATCTTTGCCAACGGCGTAGCCGTGCGCTGGCTCGAACTCTACTACGAGGACTCGCCACTCGGGGTCGTCGGAGCAACCCAGGTGGTGGCGCGAATCGCGGGATCGGCACTCGTGGGAGGCGGTCTGGCCCGGCGCGTCTTCGCCCCCGTCGCCGCCCGAATCGAATTGGACGAACACCCGCTCGACTGCGACCGTTTCACCGTCGTGGCGGCGTCGAGCGTCCTGCACATCGGGCTCGGCTTCCAGCCCTTCCACACCGCCGGAAGCGATCCGGAACGCTTCCACTTCGCCATCACCAACGCCCCGGCACGACGCCTGGTGCGCGAGCTTCCGGCGCTGCGCGCGGGGAAGCCAACCCCCGGATCCTGCGTGACCCACCATTCCGTCCGTCGCGCAAGGCTGCGTTTCGAAACGCCGCAGGCGTGGAGCATCGACGCAGACCTCCACCCCAAAACCCGGGAGCTCGAGCTCTCGGCCACGCCACCCCTGCGCTTTCTCACCTCTGCAAAACGCCCGTAGCCCCGCGCGTCTTGCATCGCCTCGACCCGTCGGATTCCGAGCGGCGGAGCGGCTCCCGCACGCCTCCGCTACGTTCGCCATGAGAGACCCGCAACCCCTGTGACGTCGATGTGAGAGAGAACCAACCCATGGGGATTCAGACCTTGAATTCGGAACCCGATGCGAAGCAGCTCCTCGCGCAGCTGCGCGAATCGATCGAAAGCGCGCTCCCGGGCGCCGAGGTCGAAGCCCGCTGCGGCAACCCCGGACACTTCGAGATCTGCGTGCGTTCGGAAGCCTTCTCGGGCGAGCCGAAGGTGCGCCAGCATCAGCTCGTCTACGCCGCGATCGCGCACCTCATGAGCGGCGATTTTCCGCCTGTCCACGCGGTCGACCGCCTCGAGTGCGAGACTCCCTGACCGCGACGTAGACGACGTGGCGCCGTCCACCCCGACCGGGACGGGTACGCTCGAAACCGAATCCCGCGCCGCGCAGCCGCTTCTCGAAGCGGGCGTCCGGAGCCTCGCCCCACACCGCGAGCACACCGTCCGGCGCAAGGGCCTCGCGAGCGTTCGCGAGCGCCGCCGCACCCCAGAGGGGGTGCTCGCGGTCCGGGCGCTGCGGACCGACAAAGAGATCGAGCAGAATTGCATCGAAGGGCCCACCGCCAGAGACGACCCGGGCCACGTCCCCCACCTGGACGCGGACGCGCGGATCGTCCACGGCATTGCGCGTCAACACGGCGAGCGGTCCGCGACACCAGCTCACGACGGGCTCGTGAAGTTCCGCTACCAGCACGCGGGCCCCGGCGGGAAGCGCGTCGAGCGCCGCCCGCAGCGTGAGGCCCATGCCGAGGCCTCCGACGAGCACCCGTGGCGCTGGCCGAGGCGGCAATCGCGCCAGGGCCAGCTCGGCAAGCGCCACCTCGCTGCGGTGCGCGGCACTCCGCATGAGAACACGCCCATCGAGGGTGATCAGAAAGTCATGCGCATCGCGCTGCCGCAGCTCGAGGAGCCCATCCTTCGTGGACTCGCGTGCCAGCACCAGCCAGGAACGCGCCAGTGCTCAGCGCCCCTTCCAATCGGGCTTTCGCTTTTCCGCAAACGCTCGCGGCCCCTCGACGAAATCCTCGCTCTTCACCATGCGGCCGAGGCCCTCGTAGCGCCGCGTCATTGCCCCTTCGAGCGATGGGTCGTCGAGGCCCTCCATCACCGCCTGCTTCGACCCGCGCACGGAGAGCGGCGCACACTCGAGGATTGAATCGGCCCAGCGACGTGACGCATCCAGCAACTCTGCCGGCGGCACCACCTCGTTCACGAAGCCGAGGCGCTGTCCCTCCTCCGCCGACACCCGGCGGCCGGTCAGGATCATTCCCATCGCCCGCTTGAGTGGAATCTGGCGCGGCAGACGGTGCACTCCACCGGCCAGGGCGGCAAGGCCGACCCGGGGCTCGGGCAACGCGAACTCCGCAGTCTCGGCCGCAACGATGAGGTCGCAGGCCAGCGCGATCTCGAAGCCGCCACCCATGGCGAGGCCGTTGACGGCTGCGATGATCGGCTTGTCGTTGTCGAAGCGCGACGTGAGGCCGGCGAAGCCCCGCTTGGGGACTTCGATCCGACCGCCCGAAGCCTGGAACTTGAGATCGTTTCCCGCACAAAAGGCGCGGTCCCCGGCCCCGGTGATGATGGCTACCCAGAGTTCCGGGTCGTTCGCAAAGTCGTCGAATACCTGCTCGAGCTCGAAATTCGCCGGCGGGTGCAGGGCGTTCATCACCTCCGGGCGATCGATCGTCACCAGCAGGAGCCTGCCCTGGCGCTCGATGCGGCAATAATCGGGCATGGGTACGCCCTCCTTCCTGGCGTACCATAGCCCGCGTGAGCGATGTCGGGCTGACGCACATAGCGCTCCCCGTTACCGACCTCGAACGCAGCGTCGGCTTCTACGGCAGATATGCGGGAATGCAGGTCGTCCACCGCCGCAAGGATGTCGTCTGGCTCAGCGACCACACGCGGCCCTTCGTGATCGTTCTGATCGAAACCCGCGAAGTATTCGATCCCCTGAGACCCATCGCACACCTCGGGGTGGGCTGCGCAAGCCGTGATGAGCTGGATGAACAATGCAAGAAAGCAGATCGGGAGGGCGTCCTGATTACCGGACCGAATGACTACGGTCCCCCGGTCGGTTACTGGGCCTTGTTCCGCGACCCCGACGGCCACACGCTCGAAGTCTCCCATGGACAGGAAGTCGCGCTCGCGGTCCAGATCAGCAAGACCGGATCGGATCAGGGCTCCACCGTATCGCCCAAGGCTTCCCACTCGGCGTAGTCCGCGTCGAGATGCGCCCGTGCCTCTGTGCGACGGGCTTCGATGTCACGCACGGCATCGCCATCACGCCATACCTCCGGGTCGGCGAGACGCCGGTCGAGTGACTCGAGTTCCTCTTCGAGCGTCTCGATCTCACGTTCGAGCGTCCCCAGGCGCCGGCGGTTCCGGGTGCGCTCGCGGCTTTCGGCACGCGCCCGTTCGCGCGCCTCCATGCGGGCTTGCTTGGCGTCACCCGGCGCGCGCGCATCCTGAACGGATTGGACGCCGTCCGCCGTTGCCTCACCGCGCCGCCGCCGGTAGTCGGAGTAATTTCCGATGTGGCTCTCGAGACGGCCCGCACGCACGTCGAGCACTCGCGTCGCGAGCGCGTCGATGAAGGCCCGGTCGTGCGAGATGAACAGCAGCGTTCCGGCATAGGCGGACAATGCCTCTTCGAGCACCTCGCGGGCGGCGACATCGAGGTGGTTCGTAGGCTCGTCGAGCACCAGGAAATTGACCGGATGCAACAGGAGCTTTGCCAGGGCGAGGCGCGCCTTCTCGCCTCCCGAGAGCACCGACACCCTCTTCTCGACGTCGTCCCCGGAAAAGAGAAAAGCGCCCAGGTGAGCGCGGAGCCGCGGTACGTCGTCGGTTCGCGCCGTTTGCGCAAGTTCATCGAGAACGGTCGCTGACGGATCGAGCACCTCGAGCTGATGCTGAGCGTAGAACCCGACGCTCACCTTGTGGCCGAGTGCGCATTCCCCCGCATCCGGCGCCAGCACGCCCGCAACGAGCCGCAGCAGCGTCGACTTCCCCGCACCATTGGGGCCGACGAGCGCCACGCGTTCCCCGCGGTGCAGCTCGAGAGACACCCCCGCGTAGACACGAGTTTCGCCGTAGCTCTTGTGGACATCTTCGAGACGCAGCACCACCTCGCCGGCACGAACCGGTTCGGGCAGTTTGAGCCGCATCCTGGCGCGCGACTCCCCGGGCAGTTCCACGCGGTCGAGCTTCCCCAGCGCTTTGACCCGGCTCTGCACCTGCTTCGCTTTGCTCGCCTTGTAGCGGAAGCGCTCGATGAAGCGCTCGGTTTCGGCAACCGCGCGGTCCTGTTGTCGCTTCGCGGCCTCGAGCTGCTCCCGGCGCAACGCCTTTTGCTCCAGGTAGCGGTCCCAGCCCCCGGCGTATACCCAGAATCTTCCACCGTCGAGCTCGGCCACGCGGTTGACATGGCGGCGCAGGAAGGCGCGGTCGTGGGAAACCAGGAGCACGGCGCCCCGAAAGCCGGCCAGCGTCTCCTCGAACCACTCGATGGACGGCAGATCCAGGTGGTTCGTGGGCTCATCGAGGAGCAGCACATCGGGTGTGGCGAGCAGGAGCTTCGCCAGCTCCACGCGCATGAGCCATCCGCCGCTAAAAGCCGAGAGCGGCCGCCCCGCCGCCTCGGTGTCGATGCCCAGGCCCGCGAGCACGCGCTCGACGCGCGCCTCGCGCCCAAACCCGTCCGCGAAAGTGAAGGCGGCCTGGGTGCGGTCCCAGCGCTCCGCAAGATCCGCAGGCACCTCGCACCCGTCGCGGCCAAAGCGCTCGATCTCGCGCTCGAGCCCGGCGATCTCCGCCTCCAGGGCGTCGAGGTGCGCCAACGCCGACGCCGCCTCTTCGCGAACGCTGTGTTCGCGCCCGGGATCGATCTCCTGCTGGAGAAACCCGCGACGCATCTGCTTCGGTGTGACGACGCGCCCCGCGTCGGGAGCATCGAGCCCTGCCGCGATGCGCAGCAGGCTCGTCTTTCCGGCTCCGTTTGCTCCGACGATCCCGACCCGATCGCCGGCATTGACCGTCAGATCGACTCCCGCGAAGAGCGTTCGCGCCGGAAAACTGCGTGAGACGCCGTCCAGGCGCAGCAACATGCCCGGACCGTAGCGTCTCCGGTCTCGTCGCTCTTTTCGGATCTCCCGCTACGGCAGGTGGTAGGCGTTGTAGGCACTGGCGAAGACCGGAGCGGTGAGCGCAAGTTCGGAAACGACTGCCACGGCGGCGAGGGCCGCCAATGCGCCCCAAGCAGCGACCTCGCCACGACGCGGCAGCCAGGACGTCGCCTCCTCGATACCGCGAACGATCAGCAGGGCCAGCGGCACGAGCACGCCGCCCACGAGGCGACCATTCGAGAAGTACGGATAGGCGGGGGAGGGATGCACTGTTGCGTCAAAGACGAAGGCGAGCGACAGGAGGCCGAGCAGCCCCACTGCGGCCACGACAGCCGCCGCGGCCGCAGCCTCCGCAGCGCGGGCCGTGCCGGAGCCGCGCCCGCGCAGCATGCCGACAGCTGCGAATGCAAGGCCACCGAAACTCACCACGCGGTACAAGGCGTCCGCAGCAGCCGACGCGAGCAGGCGCTGCTGCCACACGAGTTCTCCCCGCCAGAAACTCGTCACCAGGTCGCGAGAGAAGACCCAGGCGCCGGCGGGCGAGAAGACCGGATGATCCAGCCAATCGGACAGGGGCTTGGGCGTCCAGCCCAAGCGCTCGACCTTGAAGGCGGTCCCGGTGAGACCCGCACCGAGCCAGGCGTTGCGGCCGAACCAGACGAGCGCGGGCGCCAGGGCCGCCGCCCAGAGCAACGCGAGCCGCCGCGGAGCCGCACCCCGGCGCGCGAGCACGACACTGACGACGCCAGACGACGCATAGAGAGCGGCGTTCGGATACTTGGCCAGCAGCGCCGCCGCCAACGCAACGCCTGCGGCAAAGTAGGCCCCGTTTTCTGCCGACGGGTGCGCCAACAAGCGAACCGTCAACAGGAACGCCACGCCTCCCAGCAAGGGCGACAGCGCGTCGCCCGTCACGTAATAGGCGGCATCCTGAGGCATCACCGCGACGAGCAGCGCGACGCCCCAGAACACGAAGGGGCGCTCGGCGTACAGGACGCGCAACACGGCCCAGCAGGCGAACACCAGCGCCGCTGCAGCCAACGCCGGAAGCAACCGCACCCAGTACAGCAGCGCCGCATCCCGCAACCCGAAGGCCCGGCCCACCACGAGCCATGCCCCAGCCGCGGCGTAGTAGACCGGCGCCTGCCCCGCCTCCAGGCTGTGCCGCGACTTCAGGTACGCCTCCATGCGCGCGACGCGCGACGCCACCTCTTTGCGGGAACTCTGCCACGCGGGAGGCGGCAGTTCGGGGCGCAGCGGCGCCACTGGGTCGCGGTGATACTCCGGCGAGCCCACCACCCCGAGAAGCCGCGCCATCTCCGGCTCGTACGGCACGGGACCGGCCTGCGGGAGCTGGCCCCGGGCGTACTTGAGGACAGCGTCGACGTGCCGGTACTCATCGACATTCGTGAAAAACGGGAAGGCCAGCGCAAAGCAGAGCACCCGCAGCCCAGCAAAGATCGCGAGCGCCAGCACGAGCGCGCGCTCGTGGCGCGCGACCAACGGCGGCATGACCCGAGCTTCGCGCAACTGGGGGACGACCGAAAGAACACCCCGTGGAAGTCCAAAAAAGAGGATCTGGCGAATTGTGCGCCACGCGGGCCACGACGCGAGCGAACCGCTGCCAGCGGGTCTGCTCCGCAACGGCCGCACCTTCTGGGGGGGACAGGCCCCGCGCAGCGGGTGCCCCCCGATCGACAGCCTCGCCGCCAGCCGGGGCACCCTGAGTTCGCCGTGGGGGTCCGGTGTGAGCCGCTTGAAACGCAACGACCCGGCGCCGCTCACGCGGCGCCGGGCCTCCCTGGGAAGGGGATATTGTGCTGTCTACAAGGGGAAGTAGGCATCCGGCAGGAAAAGTGTCAGCCGACGAGCGAGAAAAGCTTCCCCGGTGAAAAAACTACCAGCGAGGCTCGAGGCTGATCACGAGCTTGCCGTTCTCGTAGCGCTCGGCGCCGATCACCACGGATTTGCCCTTGCGAACCCGCACGTCCGTCTTCACCGAGCCCTCGACATCCACGGCCAGCAAGGCGCTGTCGCCGTCGACCTGGAGTGGCCTCACCCGCAGCCGCTTGCCGTTGGGCAGCACCACGCTTCCCACCTGGTCGAGCCCGAGCGAAAGACTCCGCTCCGAGAGCCGCTTCAAGCTCTCGTAACGAAATTCTCGGCCGATCTTGCCGTGGAGCTTCCCGCAGCCCGGGTCGACAGCTCCAGCTTCCGCCGCTGCGTGACAAACCAGCACCCGCACATCGATCCTGCCGGGCTCGGCGACCGCGGACGGTGCCCCCATCGCCAGCAGGACGACCAGGGCCGCAAGCGCGCTACGCCACACCACTGCGCATCTCCCGTCCGGCCCCTTCGACCACATCGTCCAAGACCCAGATGATCGTCACGCCCGATTCCCCCGGCTCATCGAGAACCATGACGGGGCGCCCCCCGCTGTCCAACCAACGCACCGCGCTGCCCGTCGGCGTCGCGCTGTCGAAAACACCGAACCACACGGCGAGAAGCAACCCGGCCGCGGCCACCACTGCGCCCACGGGCCGCAGCCCGGTCGCCCAACCCGCGGAAGGCGCCGCCTCGATCTCCCGGCGCCGCGCGTCCTGGGCCGGCAGGCGCAGGGCGATACCGTCCCACAGGTCCGGTGTGACCGCCTCCGCCGCACCCGTGCGGAGCAGGCCGGCGAGTCCCGCCAGGCCCTCGAGCTCCCGCTGGAGCTCCGGGTCCCGGCGCAGCTGGCTCTCGAAGCGCCAGCGCGCCAGTCCCCGCAGCTCGCCGTCGTGATAGGCGTGCAGGTCGCGCCAACCGGCGTCGTCGGTCTCGATCTCACTCATGCAGCTTCCCTCGCGGATTCATGCGGTTTCGCCTGCACCTTCGGCCAGGGGGTCGATGCCCGCGGACCGCAGGCTCTCCTGAAGCCTGCGGCGCGCATAGTGCAGACGGCTCATCACCGTCCCCTTCGGAACTCCCAATGCCTCGGCGATCTCGCGGTAGCTGAGGCCGTCGATCTCGCGCAGCTCGATCGTCCGCCGGGCGTCGTCGGGAAGCTCGGCGATGGCCTTCTCGAGGACCTGGCGCAGCTCGCCGCGCTCGGCGGCGACGTCTGGCGCCGGCCCGGCGCCCTCCCCTTCGAACGACCCTGCGGCCGGGGTCCGGGCGGCTCGGGCCGCGGTGACATCGTCCCACTCGAGTTCGCGGTCCGACTTGTCGCGGCGCTTCCGATCGAGGCACTGGTTCATGACGATCCGATACAGCCAGGTGTAGAACCCGGAACGGCCCTGGAAACGGTCGAGCGAGCCGTAGGCCTTGAGGAAGGCGTCCTGCACCGCGTCCCGCGCCTGCTCCTCGTCGCGCAATACCCGCAGCGCCAGGCGATACGCCCGGCTCTGGTAGCGCTCGACGAGCACGCGAAACGCCTCGTGGTCACCCTCCCTCGCCCGCTCGACGATCTCGACATCCGCCGGCCCGGTGGCCCGTGCCGCCGTGACCGCACCGCTCGACATCCGGCTGGGACCTCCCGGATTGTTTCTTTCAGTGGACTTGGACGAAGCCGGGGAGGCATTGATTCGATCTCAATGGGCCTCCCGCCAGTTGCGGCCAGAGCCCACGTCGACCACGAGGGGGACGCGCAGGGGCAGCACCCCCTCCATCCACTCCCGGATCCGGGCACCGAGGGCCTCGGCATCCGCCCGGGGCACCTCGAATACCAACTCGTCGTGGACCTGCAGGATCATCCGGACGGACGGGGCCTCGGCCGCCAGGGCCGCGTCGACCCCCACCATGGCCTTCTTGATCAGGTCCGCAGCGGTGCCCTGGATGACGCTGTTGACCGCCATGCGCTCGGCCGCCTGGCGCAGCGAGCGGTTGCGGGAGCCGAGATCCGGCAGGTAACGGCGGCGCCCGAGATGGGTCTCGACGAAGCCACGTTCGCGGGCGGTCGCGATCGTCTGGTCCAGGAACGCGCGAACCCCGCGATAGCGCTCGAAGTAGGCGTCGATCGTCTCCTGGGCCTCGCCGCTCGCGATGCCGAGCTGAGTTGCGAGGCCGAAGGCCGACGATCCGTAGATGATCCCGAAGTTCACCGCCTTGGCGCGGGCGCGCTGGTCGTCATCCACGTCCTCGGGCACAACTCCCGCGACCTCGGCGGCGGTTCGCCGGTGGATGTCCTCGCCGTTCTCGAAGGCGTCGATCAGGCTCTCGTCCCCCGAGTAGTGGGCAAGGATGCGAAGCTCCACCTGCGAGTAGTCGGCCGAGACCAGCACGCAACCCTCGGCGGGCACGAAGGCCTCGCGAATGCGCACGCCTTCGGGCGTTCGAATCGGGATATTCTGCACGTTGGGCCGAGTCGCCGAGAGCCGTCCGGTCGCCGCGCCGAGTTGGTTGAAAGTGGGGTGGATGCGGCCGGTGCGCGCGTTCACCAGAGGCGGGAGCGCGTCCACGTAGGTGTTCTTGAGCTTGGCCAGACGCCGGTAGGCGAGGATGCAGCCCGGCAGCTCGTGGTGTGCCGAGAGCTGCTCGAGGACGTCCTCGTCGGTGGAGTAGCCTGTCTTCGTCTTCTTGATCGGCGAGAGCCCGAGCTTGTCGAAGAGAATCTTCTGGAGCTGTTTCGGCGAGGAGATCAGGAACTCCTCTCCGGAGATCCGGTACACGTCGCGCTCGATCGCGTCGAGACCAGCCTGGTATTCGACCGAAAGCTCGGCGAGCTTCGCCTCGTCGATCCGGACTCCCGCGCACTCCATGCGTGCCAGAACGCCGGTGAGCGGGAGCTCCACTTCTTCGAAGAGCGTCGCCACGCCGTCGGCGTCGAGTCGCTGCTCCAGCGGCGCGCGCAGCGCCTGCACCGCGCAGGCCATCTCCCCCGCCCAACGCGCCACATCCGCCCCCGGCAGCTCCCGCGCCGGCGTCGCCTTCGCACCGCGGCCGGCCAGCGCCTCCCAGGGGGAGAGCTTCGCGTCCAAAACCTGCGAGGCAATCGCCGCCAGCGAGCGCGCGCCGGCCGGGTCGAGCAGCAGACCGGCAATCTCCGCGTCGAAGTGGGGCGGAGCGAGTTCGACGCCGTGTTCCGCGAAGAGGATCTGGAGCCGCTTCGACTCGCCGGAAGCCCACGCCACACTGCCCCCCGCTCCGACGAGCGGCTCAATGCGTCCGGCCAGGTCGGCAAACGCCGCACCCGCCTCGCCGAACGGCACGAAGGCAGCGCGCCCCGCGTCGAGTGCAAAGGCGAGGCCCAGCGGCGAGCCGGCCAACGGCCCCGACTCGTCGAAGACAGGATGCATAGCAATGCACAGGAGTTTCGCGAGGTCGCCGACCAGCGCTTCGAGCGCCACGTCCTCCGATACGATCGCGACCTCGGTCTGCGCCGGCACCTCCGCCGCAGCGTCACCCCCGAGACCCTCGAGGAGCCGGGTGAAGCCAAGTTCGGTGTAGAGCCCGCGCAGGACGTCGACGTCGGGCTCCGAACAACAGAGGTCCGCCAGCGAGAGCGGGAGCGGCACGTCGCACTCGAGGGTGGACAGACGCTTCGAGAGCCGCGCGTCCTCCCCGTGCTCGGCGAGCGCCTCGCGCGCCCGCTTGGCCTTCACCTGCGCCCGGTGGGCGAGCAGGTTGTCCAGGTCGCCCCATTCCCCGATCAGCTTGGCCGCGCCCTTTTCGCCGATGCCCTTTACGCCCGGGATGTTGTCGCTCGTGTCCCCGACCAGAGCGCGCAGGTCGAGGATCCGGCTCGGGGCGACTCCGAAGCGGGCCTCGACACCCGCCGGGTCGTAACGCCGGTCGCGAATGCCATCGAGCAACGTCACCCGGTCGGTGACGAGCTGCATCAGGTCCTTGTCCGTCGAGACGATCGAAACCTCGGCGGTATCGGGCATCCGCGCCACGAGAGTCGCGATCACGTCGTCCGCCTCGAAGCCCTCGACCTCTGCGATCGGGATGCGGTGCGCCTCGACGAGCCGGCGCACCAGAGGGATCTGCGACGTCAGGTCCTCGGGCTGCGCGTCGCGGCCGGCCTTGTAGTCGGCGTACAGCTCGTGGCGGAACGTCTTACCCGGAAGGTCGAAGGCCACGACGACACCGTCCGGCGCTTCCTCGCGCAACACCTTGAGCAGCATGTTGAGAAAGCCGAGGGCGGCGTTGCTCGGAACACCGCTCGGGCTGCGCAGGGCCGGGATGGCAAAGAAGGCCCGGTAGAGCACGTTGGTGCCATCGATGACGAGCAGCTTCGACGGCGCCTTCGACTGCGGCGACAAGGCCCACCCCCGTGTACGCTCAACCGGCCATGTCCGCACCGCCCCCGCAGAGGCCGCGCGCAAGCTTTCAGCCGCGCTTCACGTTGAGCCTACTCTACCTCGCGCTCCTCTTCTTCGTGTACTCCCTGGTCTTGATCGCGCCGGAACTCGCAGACGTCCTGCGACCCGCCGGTCCCGAGGACGAAGCGGCGGTGAAAGCGGCGGCCGCTGAGGCGGCGCGCCAAGTGTCTGGGCCGAGGCTTCCCTGGGCGATGGGCCTGGCCATCGCCACGCTCTTCCTGGGCGCCAAGGTCGGATTCCTGCCCGGCCTGCGCCCCCCCGGCCCGCGTTAGCGACCCCCCGAGGCCCGCTCGCCGCTAGGACATCTGGGCCGCGACGTAGCGCTCCACATCAGCAACCGTGCGGATCGCCTCGGCGTCCTCGTCCGGCACCTCGATATCGAACTCGTCCTCCAGCTGCATCACCAGCTCCACGACGTCCAGCGAGTCGGCGCCGAGGTCATCGATGATATCCGTCTCCGAGCGGACATCCGACTCCGAGATGCCGAGCTGCTCAGAGACGATGGCGCGGATCCGTGAGCCGAGTTCGAGCGTCCCCATCAACGGTCCCTCCCCGCGTGACGGTCCCGGACGCGACGCGGCGTGTCAAGCGCCCTTCCCCGGCGGGTTCACCTCGCGGGAGAAACGGCGTTTTCGGGAGCGAGGCCGCGCAGGAAGACCTCGATGGCAGCTTCGAAGGTCTGCTCGAGCGGCGCGCGCCGGAGCTTGCGCCGGGTCGACGACGTCTCGGTCTGGATCAGCGCGTTCGCCACCGTCCACAGCAGATTGGCCATCTCCCAGGAATCGCACTCCGCGAACGCACCGTCGTTCACGCCGCGCGCAATGATCTCCGCCATGATCTCGAGGCAGCGCTCCCAGAGCCGAGCGACCTCATCGACGACTCCCTGGGGAAGTTCGCCGATCACCGACTGGTTTTCGATCGCCCAGAAGATCTTGAAATAGTCGCGATTGTCCATGTAGTGACTGAAATAGAAGCGTGCCGTGCGGCGGATCTGTTCCGGCGCGGGGAGCGTGATATCGACGGATTCCTGCATCTTCGCCTCGAAGATGGCGCCATTGTGCGCGAGAACCGCCACGTAGAGTTCCGCCTTGCTCTCGAAGTAGCGGTACAGAGTGCCTTTGGCGACACCCGCTTTTTCGGCGACTTCGTCGAGGTTGGCCTGCATGAAACCGTCGCGGAAGAATACTTCTCGCGCCGACTCGAGGATGCGACGGCGTGACTGCGCCTTCTTCTCTTCACGAAGCGGCATGGTGAACTCGTGCGGTCTCGACATAGTGCAGAGTAGTGCGACGGTTTCGCTCGCGCTCCTCAGCGGTCACTTCGCGGATCCGCCGAGCCGGAACACCCACAAACAGGCTGGCGGGCGCAACTTCACACCCGGGCGTCACCACGGCACCAGCACCGACCACGGCGCCGGCCCCTACCCGCGCACCGTCGAGAACGATGGCGCCGATGCCGATCAGCGCTCCATCTTCGACGACGCAGCCGTGGACGATGGCCCGGTGGCCGACGGTGACCTCGTCGCCGATCTCGCAGGAGAAGCGGTCCTGGGTCACGTGTACCACGCATTGGTCCTGGAGGTTCGAGCGCGCACCGATACGAATGAAGTTCACGTCACCTCGGAGAACGCTGCCGTACCAGATACTCGAGTCAGGCCCCACGATCACGTCGCCTACGACCACCGCACCCGGCGCGAGCCAGACGCTCGCGTCGATGCGGGGCCAGACGTCGCCGAACGGTCGGACGATGGGGCCCGCAGTGTCAGACGCCGACTTCGTCACTCCCATCGTAGCGGTAGGGGTCGAAGAGCTTCGTCTGGATGTAACGCTCACCGAAGCTCGGAATGATTGCGACGATCAACCCGAGGTCCTCACCGGCGCCCTCGGCGTACTTCAAAGCCGCAGCCACGGCCGCCCCAGACGAGATGCCGCAGAGGATCCCCTCCTCCCGCGCCAGGCGGCGCGCCATCTCGAGGGCCTCCTCGTTCTCGACGGTGACGATAGCGTCGAGGAGATCCGTCTCGAGCACATCGGGAACGAAACCCGCACCGATGCCCTGGATCACGTGCGGCGAGGGCTTCCCCCCCGAGAGCACGGGACTCGCCGACGGCTCTACCGCAATCGCTCGAAACGACGGCTTGCGTTCCTTCAGCACCTGAGCGACGCCGGTCACCGTACCGCCCGTTCCGACACCCGAGATGAGGGCATCGATTTCGCCGTCGGTATCGGCCCAGAGTTCCTCCGCCGTCGTCTTGCGGTGGATCTCCGGGTTCGCCGGATTCTGGAACTGCTGGGGCATGAAGGCATTGGGAATCGCCTTTGCCAACTCGTTGGCTTTGTCGATCGCGCCGGGCATGCCCTTCGAAGGATCTGTCAGAACCAGCTTCGAGCCGAAAGCACGCAGCACCGCGCGCCGTTCGGGGCTCATCGACTCCGGCATGGTCAGCACGCAGTCGTAGCCCTTGACCGCCGCCACGAAGGCCAGGGCAATGCCGGTATTGCCACTCGTGGGTTCGACGATCACGGTCTTGCCCGGCTGGATCAGGCCGTCGCGCTCGGCCGCCTCGATCATCGCGAGACCGATGCGGTCCTTGACGCTATTGGCCGGATTGTGGCTCTCGAGCTTCACCGCGATCTGCGGCTTCACGCCGGCTGCGACCCGGTTGAGTCGCACCAGCGGCGTTCGTCCAATCAACTCGCTGATGTCCTTGGCGATGTTCATCCGTCGGGTCTCCTGTCATCGAAGCGGCCGAGCATACACCCCCCTCCGGGGAGTTGTCATCCGACGCCGTTCGCTCCGGATCCGAGGAGTTCCTCGACGAGCACGCTGGCGTAGCTCCCGGCCGGCAGGATGAAGCCGAGGTGCAGCGAGCCTGCCGCTACGCAGCTGCGGACCTCCCGGGGCCGAACCCGAAACGGGCGCCGCGCGCCGCGCAGGCGCAGGCCGCGGGGCAGCGGCCGCTCGAGAGCAACGCCTCGGACCGCCAGCGCCTTGCGCTCGCGCTCCGCGGGTTGACCGCTCGCGGCGATCACACGGGTCCCGAAGATGGGGCCGGTCGCGCTGATCTCGAAGCGCTCCGCACGCGGCTGCTCGAGTGCCGCGTCTTCGACGACGAATAGGCCCCCACTCTCGTGCACAACGGCCACGTCTCCCGCTTCGAGTCGACGCCCGGCGTCGCGTCGGACCGCAAGCACGTCATTGAAAACAGCCGCCTGCAGCGCCGATACGAAGAAACGGGCACGGCGGCGATCCCTCGGCATGAGTTCGCCGTCCAGGACCCGTCTTCCGAGTTCCGCGTTGGTGCCGTCGCGCCCAAAGCGCTGTGCTCCGAAACGATTGACCACTCCGAACTCGGCGATGGCCTCGAGCCGGGCGGCGGCGCTGCGCGCGGTCGCGGGCTCGACGTCTCGCACCACGAGCGCAAAGCAGTTTCCAGCCAGCTGCCCGGTGCGGAGCTTGTGATCGTGCCGTGAGGCATCGAGCACCCGCACACCCTCGAGGGCGAGCACCGGGATATCATCGGGATCCAAGCGGGGAACGGAAAACCACTGGGTCGTCACGGCGAAACGATCCTTGCGACCGGCGTAGCCGACGTCGCGCGGGCGCACACCGGCGACCTGCGCCAGCGCGCGGACCACCTCTTCGGTGGTGCGGCCAGTCTTCTCCACACGGACGTAGGTGTGGTCACCCCGGCCCGAGGGCGCGAAGAGCGGAATCTCGTCCACCCGAAAGTCCTCGGGTGCGGCAAACCTCACCAAAGAGCCAGCTGATTGACCGGACCGAACGAACGCCGGTGGTCCCGCGTGGGTCCGAGACGCTCGAGGGCGGCCAGGTGTTCGCGAGTCCCATAGCCCTTGTGTCGCTCGAAGCCGTAGCCCGGGTAGCGCTCGGCGAGGCGCGTCATCCATTCGTCGCGGTGCACCTTCGCCACGATCGACGCCGCGGCGATACTGCCGTCGAGCCCATCCCCTCCGACGATCGCCGTTTGCGGCAGGTCGAGATCGGGAAGGGTCCGGGCATCGACGAGCACATGGTCCGGTGCAACGCGAAGACCGCGCACGGCGCGGCCCATGGCGACGAGGCTCGCGCGATAGACGTTGAGGCGATCCACCTCCCGCGATGAGACCGCGGCGACACTGACGGCGAGTGCCTGCTCCCGGATCTCCGCCGCGAGACGAAGCCGGGTCCGGGCCGTGAGCCGCTTCGAATCGTCGATGCCAGGCAGGTCGACGCGTCCCGGGAGAACGACCGCACACGCCACCACGGGCCCGGCCAACGGCCCTACACCGACCTCATCGACGCCAGCCACATGGCGCGCACCCCGGCGCTGGAGCCGCCGCCGCAGAGCGAAAAGTTGTGCCTGGCGGCGGCGTTCGCAGGCCAGTTCCTCACGGCGCCGGCGTGCTCTCTCGGCCAGCTCTCGCGCGCCCAGGCGCCGGTCGGCGGCAAGCGCGTCGGCCAGACGCCCCAGCGACGCGGCGGTCCTCGCCCGGGACACACGGCTTCGCAACTCGGCCAACGATTCGCGCGCGACGTCGATCACCCCGAGTCTTCGCTCCCGCCGCCCCCGTCTCCGGGCGCCTGCCGTTCGAGCGCGCGAACGCGCGCGAAGAGCTCGGGAAGGCGTCGCCATGCCGCCCAGAGCCGGCGCGTGCGCGGCAAATCGTCGTGGGGCATGCCGAGGACCCGCCCGCCAGCGGGAACATCGCTGGTGACACCAGATTGGGGGCCGACGTAGGCCCGGTCGCCGATGCAGATGTGATCGGCGACACCCGCCTGGGCGAGCACCAAAGCGCTGCGCCCAATGCGGACACTGCCCGCCAGACCGGCCTGGGCAATCAGCATGGCGTCCTCACCCACCACACAGTTGTGCGCCACCATCACCAAGTTGTCGAGCTTCGCACCCCGCCGGATGCGCGTGTCGCCGAGTGTGCCGCGGTCGACCGTCGCGTTCGCTCCGATCTCCACGTCATCCTCCACCACGACCCGGCCGAACTGGGGCACGGCCTCGAAGCCTCCGCGCTCGTTCACGGCGAAGCCGAAGCCATCCGCTCCGAGTACCACGCCCGGCTGGAGTACCACCCGATCGCCGAGTTCGGTCTCCTCGCGCAGCACGCAGCCCGCGTGAAGCGTGCAGTCGGCACCGACACGCACACCGGCGTAGAGGGTCACATTGGCGTGAAGGACGCTCCGCGGTCCGACGCACGCCCCGGCGCCCACGCTGCATCCGGGGCCGACGAACGCGGTCGAGTCCACGTCGGCGTCGGGATCGATCCAGGCCCGCGGGTGCCGGCCGGCGGGCGGGCGGACCCGAGGCACCAGGAGTCGGGCGGCACGGGCAAAATCGAGCCCGGGCTGGGTCGAGCGGATCACCACCAGCTCACCCGTATCGACTCCGGGCGGTGCGATGACGGCCCCAGCGCGGGTCGTCGCCAGCAGCTCCCCGTAACGCTCATCGCGCGCGAACGTCAGGTCATCCGGCCCGGCATCCTCGAGCGAGCCCACACCTCGAATCTCGACATCAGCATCGCCCTCGACGCTGCAGCCGAGTTCCGACGCCAGTTGCGCCAGGCGCATCGGCGCCGCCACGGCCGACCTCAGCGCGCGACGAGGACGGCGATCGGCGAAGTTCGCACGACCGCTGCCGAGTTGCTGCCGAGGAAATACTCGGTGATACGGTTGCGCCCGAAGGCGCCCATCACGATCAGACCGGCGCGCACTTCCCGGGCAGAGTCGACGAGCTTCACGTCCGGGCGCCCGAGAGTCGAAGAGACCTCACGCACCGGAACGGGCAGCGAACCGACGAGGCCACGCACCTCGTCGAAGCGTGCGACCGCACGCCCCTTGTCCTTCGAGTCGACGAAGACGTGAACCGACTCGGACAGATTCGTGGCCAGATCGACGGCCATCGCGGCCGCGAGGCGCGAACCGGGCGAACCATCGAAGCCGAGCACGATCGGACCGGAGAGCTGCGCGCCGGGAGGCACGACGAGCGCCGACTTCGCCGTCTTGTGGATCACGCCGTTGACGGTCGAGCCGATCAACCCGGTGCGGTAGGCTCGGTTTTGTCCATCGCGCCCCAATACGATCAGGTCGGTGTGCTGACCGCGTTCCACGATCAGATCGTCGGCGATTCCCTGGGCGGACTCGCAGCGACACTCGACGCCCTGGGCACGCGCGTGCTCCGACAGGCGGCGGCCGACGGCTTCGGCACGACTCTTCAAGTAGGCGGCCACTGGCTCGCCGGCCGGCGGCGCCACGCCGAGCCCGTCCTCGCGGAAGCCGCGGACCAGCCGCTCTTCCACCACGGACAGGCCCTGCAGCCGTGCGCCGGAGCGCGCGGCCAAGGCCACCGCAAAGCGCTCGGCGGCCAACGAGGCCTCCGAGCCGTCACTTGCCGTCAAAATCGTCGAAATCATCGCGTTCTCCGCATCCACGGGACGACTCTCGTCAAGAGAGCCACCGCCCGAGTGAAGTCCCCCACACGAATCGCATCATCCGCTTGATCGCCACCAGAGTCCGCTGCGAGTATGGGAACCAGAGCATTTCACTCCGGCCACTCCTCCGGTCGATCACGATCGACTGAACCACGCAAAAGCCCCTCAGTCCGACGGCACCGTTCACTCGCCCGATCCCGCTGTCTTTCACACCGCCGAAGGGCGACTCGGCCACCGCGTAGGTGACCATGCAATCGTTCACGACGACGCACCCGGACTCGATGGCCCGGGCCAAGTCGGTTCCCTTGTGCTTGTTGCGCGTCCAGACGTTCGCGTTGAGTCCGTAGCGGGAATCGTTGGCGTGCTTCACCGCTTCGGCTTCGTCCGCAACCCGCATGATGGGGAGCACGGGGCCAAAGGTCTCCTCGCGCATGACGCGCATATCGTGGGTGACGTCCGTCAGGATAGTCGGCTCGTAGAAATATCCCGGCTCATTCGGGTTTCGGCGCCCGCCGGCGAGCAACCGCGCACCCCGGGCCACGGCGTCCTCGACGTGCGACTCGATGATCTCGAGCTGACTCGGCAAGATGATGGAGCCCACATCGAACTCGCCGTCTGCTCCCTGGCGCAGCTCCGACGTGCGCTCGACGCAACGTCTCGTGAACTCCTCGGCGACCTCGTCAACCACGTAGACACGCTCGGTCGAGGTGCACACTTGGCCGGAGTTGGCGAAGGCACCGAAGACCGCACCCCGTGACGCCCGGTCGAGATCGGCGTCGGCGCAGACGATCATCGGATCCTTGCCGCCCAGTTCCAGGGTGCAGGGCACGAGGTTGCGCCCACAGATCTCTGCGACCTTTCTCCCGGTGGCGACGCTGCCGGTGAACGAGATCTTGTCGACCCCCGCCTCGACCAGAGCCTCACCCGTCTCTCCGTCACCGGTCACGAGGTTGAAGACTCCCTCGGGCAGGCCGGCTGCATCCAGGATTTCCTGGACGCAGCGCGCGGAGAAAGGTGTCGCCTCCGAAGGCTTGAGCACGACCGCATTCCCGGCCATGAGCGCCTGAGCCGTCGGATTGAGGGTCAGGAGGAACGGGAAATTCCACGGGGTGATGATTCCGATCACACCGAGCGGTTTGTAGGCAATGCGCAGCTTCTTCGTCTTGAGCAGGTGCAGCGGAAGCGTGCGCTCGGCAAGCACCTGCTTCGCGCGCTTCGCGTAGAACTGGAGCGCGTCGCAGGAAGTCACGATCTCCGTCGCGAGCGCCTCGACACGCGGCTTGCCGGTCTCGCGCGTGATCACGTCGAGAAGTTCTTCCTGACGCTCGAGAATCACGCGGACCACGCGCTCGAGATAATGCCCGCGCTCTTCGAACGAGAGAGCTGCCCACGCCGGCTGCGACTTGCGCGCGCACTCGATGGCCGCTCGAACATCCGCCGCCGACTGCACGTCGACTTCGCCGAGCGGCTGGAGCGTCGCGGGGTTCGCGAGTCGAAGGCGGCGACCGTTGCCGCTCGCTCTTTCCAGTTGCTCGACGACCGCCATGCGTACCCCGGCCCCGCCGAAGACGCCGTGCGCATCGCCCGGATGCGCAGAATCCCGGGGGGGCAATACCCGAGCCTACGCGACCCCCGCGGGAAATGTCAACTCGGTCGAGACGCGGCTCCCGGCTGCAGTGAATGTATGGGCAGGCCCCGTGTAACGTGCGGAATGCCCCGGAATGCGGAGCGCTCCGCCGACGATCCGAACGTGGCGGACGGACAGGGCATCTGGCAGCTCGCGTGGCCGAGCATCATGCTCTTCGCCACCCAGGCGCTGATGGGCATCGTCGACCTGGCCTTCGTCGCCTCGCTCGGGAGCGCGGCCGTGGCGGCGGTGGGCGTGGCGACTCAGGTGCACTTCTTCGCGTTCGCGTTGCTGGCGGCCGTCACGAGTGGAACCGTGGCCGTCGTGGCTCGCGAGTGGGGCCGCCGCAACGCGGACGAGGCCGGCCGCGCCGTGCGCTGCTCGGTAGCACTTGCGGCGGTCTTCGGCGCACTGCTCATGCTCGCTCTTCCGGCGTCAGAGGACATGGTGTCCTTGCTGGGCGTGAGCTCCGCAGTCGCCGTCCTCGGCGGCGAGTGCCTCGCGATCCTGCTGGCGTTCAGCGTGCCGTTCGCCATCGAGTTCACGCTCTGCCAGTCCCTTCGCGGTGCAGGCGACGTTCGCACGCCGCTCGCAATCGGCGTAGCAACCGTCGTCGTCAACGCGATCGCAGACTGGGCGCTGATCTTCGGGCGGCTGGGAGCACCGGCGCTCGGCGCGGTCGGGTCGGCCTGGGCCAGCGGTCTCGCCTATAGCGTCGGCCTCTCCGTGCTCCTCTGGCTGTGGTGGCGCGAGCGCCTGTTGCTCCCGTCCGGCCCCTGGCGCGGAAGCGTCACGCGACTTCTCGCGTGGCGTGTCCTGCGCATCGGCATCCCGACGGCGCTGGAACAGGTGGCGTTCCAGGGAGGCCTGCTGATCTTCATGGCTGTCGTCTCTGCGTTCGGCACTCCGGCGATCTCGGCATACCTGATCGGAGTGCGGATCCTCGCTCTCTGCTTCGTTCCCGGCTTCGGCTTCGCCATGGCCGCATCGACCCTCGTGGGCCAGAACCTGGGTGCGGAGCGCCCGGACCTTGCGGCCCGCGCCGGCTGGAGGGGTGTGCTCGGCGCGGTGGCCGTAATGGGAAGCCTCGGCTTCGCCATCATCTCCTTCGCCGCGCCAATCACAACGCTATTCGGCGCGACCGGCCCGGAAACCATCCACTTGACGCTGCGCTTCATCTACATCCTCGGGGCAGCGCAGCCCCTGATGGCCATGGAGTTCGCGCTATCCGGCAGCCTGCGGGGCGCCGGAGACACGCGCTTTCCGCTCTACACGATCCTCATCGGGTTATTCGTCGTGCGCCTCGGTGCTGCGATCCTGATTGCCCTTCCGGTCTTCGGAACGATCACGGCGGTGTGGCTCTGCCTTCTCGCCGACTACCTGGTGAAGGCCGGCTTGCTGACCTGGAGGTTCGCCAGCGGAAGCTGGAAGATCGTCCGCGTCTAGGAGCTTCGGCTCAGACGTGATGCGCGAAGTAGCGGAGCACATCGGTCTCGGTGATGAGACCGATGAGAACATCGCCATCGACCACCGGGAGGCAACCGATCTTGCCGTCGGCCATCTTCCGTGCGGCCTGTTTCACGCTGGCCGCGGGATCGATCACGATCGCCGGCGCAGACATCACCTTCGCGATCTCGACCCCGTGAAGGAATGCACGGTGCATATCGGCCTTGACGTCAATCTGGCTCGAGAGTGACGCTCGAAGCAGATCCCGTTCCGAGACGACGCCGACGAGCGTGCCGGCACGAACCACCGGCATGTGGCGCACGCGCCCCAGCCGCATGATATCCTCGACCGTCGAGAGCCGGTCACCTTCGCTCACCGTGACCATCGTGTCCGGCATGATGTCGCGAACACAAGCGTAATCCATAGCGAGCAATCTACTCCATGACTACCAAGCGAGGGAACGCAAAAGAAGGGTCCGACTCGGAACCCACGCGAGAGCCGGAGCAATCGGCGACCGACGAAGACGGACGCATTCCGGGGCTTTCGGATCTCGCTCGGCGCATGGTCGCACTGGGGCTCTCGGGTTTCTTCTCCACCGAGGAGACGATTCGCAAGGCCCTCGGGGACACGCTGCCGAAAGACTGGTCCGATTTCGCCATCGACCAGAGCGAGCGGACCCGCAAGGAGTTCCTCGAGCGGCTGAGCTTCGAACTGGCCCAGACTCTCGAGAAGATCGACGTCGCCGCGGTGATGAACGAACTCCTCGAGGGACGCACTGTCGAGGTACGGGCGGAGATCCGGCTCGGAGAACGCGGGTCGGAAACTCAGAAGAGAATGCACGTGAACCTCGCGGACGACGTGAAGAAGTGAGCGATCCGCCGCGCAACGGGCCATCCATCACTGGGTCCGAACTGGCGGGCTGGCTCTTCACCGCACTCGCCATTCTCTACGCATACGCCGCACACCAGGGGATCGGCCCGCTGCCACTCAGCGGAGAGCTCGCGTGGTACGACCCGCGCGGCTTCCTGCGCGGAAGCGCCGCATTCGCCTGGGCCCTCCGAGTACCGGCGCGGGCCATCGTCCTGCTGGTGCTGCCCGCGGCGGCTCTGACCGGGCTCGTCTTCGTCGCGAGCCGCTCCGCCTTGGCCCGCACGCTGGCGCTGGCATGCCTGATCTCGGTCTCGCTCTTTGGCTTCTACGGCACGCTGGGGGTGCGGGTCTGGGAATTCTTCTTCTGGCGCGGATCTGCGGTGCTCGTGATGACGGCGCTCATCGTGAGTTGCGCGCTGACCGCGCCGCTGCTTGCCCGGAGCTGGCTGCGGCTCGGCTGGCCGCTGCGCGCCGCGACCTACCTGCCGGTCTGCTTCGCCGCCGTCGCGTTGCTGCGCAACGCCACCGGCACCGACGAACGGCTCTATTTCTCGCTGTCTCCCTGGCCCGCCGTCACGATCTTCGGGCTCGAAGTGGGGGGGCTGTTCGCGATGGTGTGGCTCGCCGGCGTGGCGCTCGGGGCACTGGCGCTCGCGCGCCGCGCAGACGACCCGCGCGCCGCGGTCATCGGCGTCGCACTCGGCGTCTCGCTTCCCGTCGCACTCATCGCGGCCGGCACGGGCTGGCACCTGCTGCCGTTCCGACCCGGAGCCGGAACGTTCGCGGGGCTGGTGGTGGCCACGGCACTCGGAATCGCGGGGGTGGCCGCTCGAGACCGTCTTCACACCGACGCCCTGCGCGAAAGGGCCCGGTACTTCTCGCTGGGTGCAGCTCTCATCGCGGCACCGCTGGTGGCGGGCGAGGTGTGGGCACGGATCGACTACCACTGGACGCGGGATGTGCAGGCCGAGGCGATCAACGAGGCGATGGAGCGCTACTACGCGCGTGCGGATCTCTACCCCGATGAACTGACAGATCTCGTCGCCGGCGGCGACATGCGTTCGATCCCGACGCCCGCCATCGGCTTCGGATTCCTTTACGACGGCAAGTTCCACTACACGAGCTTCGGCACGAGCTACCTGCTGGCTTTCACGGCGCCGCGCTGGGTCGAGTGCCACTACAACTCGCCCTTCCACGGCGACCTGGACGAGGAAGAGCTCGACCCCGAGGACGCCGCCGCGCTCGAGTCGGCCTGGTCCTGCCCTTCGAACCCCCCCGAACTCTGGTAGGCATAGCGCCGCCCCGATTTCGCCGAAGCACCCTCGAGGCCGTGGGTGGAATCAGTTGCCGTCGGAGCGGGTGAAGGTGAGGAAGGCCATGGCCGGGCGTTTCGACGAGTCGCGCATGGCGAACTGCATTGCGTCTAGGGTCCAGCCCTGGTCGGTCGTCTCGTTGAGGATGCGCTCGAGCTCGATGTCGGTCACGTCACTCGTCTCGACGACTTTGTAGACGACCCCCACGCTTTCCTCCCCTCAGGGCACAAGCTGCGCGGCAACGTCCTTCGCCGCGTAGGTCAAAATGAGATCGGCGCCAGCGCGCTTGATCGCAATGAGCGCCTCGTGCATCGCGCGATCGCCGTCGATCCACCCGCGTTCGGCAGCCGCGCGAACCATCGCGTACTCACCGGAGACGTGGTAGGCCGCAAGGGGCACGTCGAACTCGGCCCGCGCGCGTGCCAGAACGTCCAGGTACGGCAGTGCCGGCTTGACCATGAGAATATCCGCACCCTCTTCCAGGTCGAGCCGCATCTCGCGCAACGCCTCGCGCGCGTTGGGCGGGTCCATCTGGTAGCTGCGACGGTCGCCAAACTGCGGCGTGCTCTCCGCCGCGTCGCGAAAGGGCCCGTAGTAGGCGCTCGCGAACTTCGCGGCGTACGAGAGGATCGGGACCGCGTCGAAGCCACCGCCGTCGAGTGCCGCGCGGATCGCGGCCACCCGCCCGTCCATCATGTCGGACGGGGCGACAACGTCCGCACCGGCCCGCGCGTGGGACACCGCCGTCTCCGCCAGTCGCACGAGAGACGGGTCGTTCGCCACGTCTCCGTCCTCGATCAGGCCGCAGTGGCCGTGATCGGTGTATTCGCAGAGGCAGACGTCTGTCACCACGCAGAGGCCGGGAACCGCGGACTTCACGGCCTCGACAGCGCGCTGCACGACGCCATCCGCCGCGTCGGCGCCGGAGCCCCGGGCGTCCTTCTCGTCCGGCACGCCGAAGAGGAGCACCGCGGGAATCCCGAGGTCGTGCACCTCCTTGCACTCGATGACGAGCGCGTCCACGGAAAGGCGGAAGACACCGGGCATGGAGGTAACCGGGGCGCGAACGCCCGAACCCTCCACGACGAAGAGGGGATACACCAGGTCGTCTCTGGAGAGCCGCGTCTCGCGCAGCATGCGCCGCAGCGCCTCGCTGCGGCGCAGCCGGCGCAGCCGGGTGATGGGAAAGCTCATGCGGATCCTCCGCCGCCCTCAGCTTCGCGCGATCCGGGGTCGGCGAAGCACGCGAGGGCCTCGGCAAGCTCGACCGAACCTGCCCGCTCGGGCACCAGGTCCGGGGTGAGCCCCTCCTTGCGTAGCGCCTCTGCCGTCGTGGAGCCAATGGCGGCCAGCGTGCACCGCGACGCCGCTTCGCGCGCCGGCGCATCGAGCAGCGCCGCGAAGGCGCGTGCGGCGGACGGGCTCGTGAAGGTGAGCGCGTACAGCTCGCCTTCCACCAGCTGCCGGAGCAGGTCGGGCGCATCGACAGCGGCCGGCAGCGTCCGGTAAGCCGCCACGGCGGAGACTTCCGCCCCGCCGGCGCGGAGAGCGTCCACCAGTTCCTCGCGGCCCTCGGCGGCCCGCGGCACCAGGATCCGCGCATCCGCCAGGGCAACGCGTGCCGCCAGCGCAGCGACGAGCCCGGCGGCGTCGCGCTGGTCGGGGACCAGATGCACCGGGAGTCCCTGCGCGCGGGCGGCCTCGGCGGTCTGGGGCCCCACACAGCAGACCGTCTGCGCGCCGGCATCGAGGCGGACACCGCACGCGCGAGCCCGGTCGGCGAACGCGCGCGCCGCATTCGCCGACGCCAGTACCAACGCGTCGTAGGCCGCGAACTGCCCGAGCGCGGCGTCCATCGGAGCCCAGTTCTCCGGAGGCGCGATGCAAACCAGGGGGACGATCACGGGCTCGGCACCCCACTCGCGCAGGGCCGCCGCAAGCGAACCGGCCTGCTCGACGGGACGCGTGACCAGCACGCGCTTGCCGAAAAGCGGCCGATGCTCCAGCCAGGCGAGTGATTCCCGCAACTTCACGACCTCTCCGATCACGACCAGCGCCGGGGCGCGCAGCCCAGCCTCCCTCGCCCGGCTGGCGAGTTCGCAGAGCGGGGCCTCCACCACGCGCTGGCTCGGCAGTGTCCCATCCATGATGACGGCGGCCGGCGTCGCCGGCGACCGGCCACCCGCGATCACGCGCTCAACGAGGCCTTCGAGACTGTGCATACCCATCAGGATGACCAGCGTGTCGGCCCCGGTGGCGAGCTCCGACCAGCGGGTCTCCTCGGCCGCCTTCGACGGATCCTTGTGACCGGTGACCACCGCGAAGGATGCCGAGTGGCGCCGATCGGTCAGGGGCACCCCCGCGTAGGCGAGGCCGCCCACCACGGAGGAGACGCCCGGCACCACCTCGAACGGCACCCCGGCGGCTGCGAGAGCGGAGCACTCCTCGCCACCGCGCCCAAAGACGAACGGGTCGCCGCCCTTGAGGCGCACGACCGTGCGGCCCTCCCGCGCCAGGCGCAGCAGAAGGTTCGTGATCTCCTCCTGCGGCCGCGTCGGAGCATCGTGGCCTCGCTTGCCCACGTCGATCCGCAGCGCGTGCGGCGGCGCGAGATCGAGCAACTCGGGTGCGGCGAGCGTGTCGTAGATCACGGCATCGGCGCGCCGGAGCGCCGCCGCTGCCCGCAGCGTGATGAGACCGGGATCCCCCGGCCCAGCGCCGACCAGGATCACACGGCCCCGCCCCGGTTCACGCAAACTCACACCGCCACCTCGCTCCTCAACCTCTCGAGAAGCGCGGCGCCCCCAGCAGCGAGGAGTTCCTCGGCGACCCGAAGACCCAGCACCGCCGCTTCGCTCGGCGGCGCCTCCCCTTCCGCATGCAGTGTCCGGCCGTCGTTCGGATCGGCGAGCATCGTCCGCAGCCGCAACAACTCGCCTCGGGGCTCGGCAAGAGCCGCCAGCGGGACGTTGCAATCGGCATCCAGCCGCACGAGCACGGCGCGTTCCGCGGCAACCTGGACGGCCGCGTCGGAATCCGTCAGCACCGCCACGTCCCGGGCGAGGACGTCATCTCGCCGGCCCTCCACGGCCAGGATGCCCTGGCTCACAGCGGGCAACATCACGTCGGTCGCGAGGCGCTCGTCGATGCGCTCGGCGAGCCCCAGGCGCTCGAGACCGGCACAGGCCAACACCACCGCATCGAGAGCGTCCTCGTCGAGCTTGCGCACCCGGGTGGGCACGTTGCCGCGCAGCGGCACGATCTCGAAGTCGGCGCGCAGCGCGCGCAGCTGCACGGCGCGGCGCAGGCTTCCGGTCCCGACCCGCGCACCCTCGGGAAGCGCCCGCAGCGTCGAGCCGCGTTCGCGCGCCAACAGCGCGTCGCGCGGATCCGCACGCGCAGGAAAGGCCACGAGCGCCAGCCCGTCCGGGATGCTTGCCGGGAGGTCCTTCGCCGAGTGGACAGCAAGGTCCGCGCGTCCATCGAGCAGCGCCGCCTCGATCTCCTTCACGAACAGGCCCTTGCCTCCCACCTGGGTGAGCGGACCCTCGAGCAGGTCGCCCGTCGTCTTCATCGGCAGGAGTTCGGTCGCGACACCCAGCTTCTCTTCGATGAGCGCGGCGATGCGGCGCGACTGCACCAGCGCCAGATCGCTGGAGCGCGTTGCGATCCGAACGCGGCTCATTCTTCGTCCGCCGGCAGGTCATCCTCGTCCAAGGCAAAGAGCACGCGTGCCGCCTCGAGATAGGCCATGCCCTCCTCGCGCTCCGCCTCGCGACGCAGCCGCGAGACCGGCGCGTGCAGAATCTTGTTCACGATCGAGCGGGTCAGTTGTTCCAGCGCCTCCCGGGGAACCTCCGCCAGCTCGGGCCGACGCAGCGCGCGCTCGACCTCGGAGACCCGGAGCGCCTCGGCGCTTTCGCGCAGGTGACGGATCGTCGGTACGGCGCGCAGCGCCGAGAGCCAACCGTCGAATCGCTGCCGCTGCTCCTCGACGATCCCCTCCGCCTTCGCACTCTCGCGCCGGCGCTGTTCTGCGTTTTCCTGCGCCACGGAGGAGAGGTCGTCGATGTCGTAGAGGTAGACGTCGTCGAGGTCCTCGAGTTCCGGATCGGCGTTGCGCGGCACACCGATGTCGATGACGAAGATCGGACGGCGGCGGCGAGACGCCTCGATCACGGAACGCGTCAGCACGGGCCGGTCTGCAGCAATGCAGGTGAGAACGACATCCGCTTGGGACACGAGCACCGGAAGCTCATCGAGACCGTGGGCCGTGGCGGAATACCGGGAGGCGAGTGCTACCGCCCGCTCGGGCGTTCGGTTTGCCACGCACACCGATTCGAGCCCTGCGTCCCGCAGGGCCTGGAGTGCCGTCTCGATCATCTCGCCGGCACCCACCAGAAGTGCCCGCTTGTCGGAAAGGTCCTCGAAGATCTGCCGAGCCAACTCGACCGCAACCCGGGCCACCGAGATGGGCCGCTCCCCGACCTTGGTGTCGGTGCGCACCCGCTTCGCGGTGGCGAATGCGTGCTGGAACAGACGCCCCAGCAGCGGCCCGGCGGCGCCACACTCGACGGCGCGCTGCCAGGCTTCCTTGGTCTGGCCGAGAATCTGTGATTCGCCCACCACCATCGAGTCGAGTGAGGAGGCAACGCGCAGAACGTGGCGCACGGCATCGCCGTCGACGTGGTCGTAGAGGTACTCGGACAGGTCTCCGGAGTCTGCACCCAGATCCCGAGACAGAAAGGCGTGCAGTCGCAGGCGCGCGGCCTCGAGAGAGCGCGTGACCGCCACGACCTCCACGCGATTGCAGGTGGAAAAGAGGACGGCTTCATCGATCTCGTCGCTCGACACGAGCTTCTGGAGCAACGGACCCGGGTCGTCCACCACCAGACGCTCCCGCAATTCGAGCGGGGCGGTGCGATGACTCAGGCCGACGAGCACAATCTTCACGCGAAAAGCCCCACTCCGATCACTGCGAAGGTGAGGAAGCCAAAGGCTGCGACGGCACTTGCAGCAGCCGGGCGCGCTCCCTGACGCGCTGCGAAGCGAACCGCGACGAGCACGGCATAGACCACCCACGAGACGGCCAGCCAGACCTCGTGCTGACCGCCCGCCACGAACGTTCCGCGAACTGCGTGGACCCACAGCAACCCGGTCACGAGGCCGAGAGTCAGCAACGGAAAGCCAACCGCAAGCGAGGCGAGGTTCACCCGATCGAGCGCCTCGAGCGACGGAAGGGGGAAGCGGGGATCGAGGGGTCGCTTGGCCTTGATGCGGCGGTGCTCCACCAAGAAGAGAAAGCCCGCCACGCCGGACATGGCCAGACACGCCAGGCCCGCGCTCGCCAGCAGCACGTGAGAGTGAGCCCAGGGTGCAATGCTTTCGAAAGTCGGAACGCCGCCGTGGGGGATCCGCAGCGCGGCGTAGAAGACGCTGACGAAGGCGACCGGCGCGACCAGCACGGTCAGACCCGCCAGCCTCGCACGGCCCTGCAACAGGAGGAAGAAGAGGGTGCCGACGCAGGCCGCGAACGAGGCCGCTGTGGGCAGGTCAGTCAGGGGTGGCGGTGGATCCAGCTGATGGAGCGTCGCCAGGGCGGCCACATTCAGGGCCGTGCCAACCCCCAGCACGACAGTGGCATGGCGCTCGAGCCTCGGCGAGCGCAGCGCCAGTCCGAGCCAGGCGACGACTCCGGCCAGGAGATAGAAGGTAGCAGTCCACTCGTGAAGCATGAAGGGCATGCAGAGAACCTAGCCTTCCGGATTTCGCTCGCCTCGGGGCGACCCGCAAACCGATCCAGCGAAACGGCAGGGCATGCCGAGGCACTCACTCTGTCGGCTCGCCGCCCTCCGAACTCTCGGAGCGGGAGCGGCGCGCTCGCAGCGCCTCCATCTGCGCCTGCACCTTGGCCGCATCGAGGGCTCCCTCGAAAACACGGTACATGGGCTCTCCGAAGAGCACGAAGCGCACCTCCTTGAGCGCGGTTTCCCCGCCGAGATGGGCCCGAGCCTCCGCGATCAGGATCTCCGCGCAGCGCTGTGCCGAGAAGCCACCGATGCCCGCTCCGATTGCGGGAATCGCAACGTTCGAGCAGCCACGCTCGTTGGCGAGGTCGAGGCTCCGGCGCACGGCGCGCTGGATGCTCACCTCGTCCGCCGATCCGCCGGGCGACATTCCGGCGGCGTGGATCACGTAACGGGCCGGCAACTCGCCGGCACCGGTAACAACCGCGTCCCCCACGGCGATGGGGCCGATGGCATCGCACTCGGCCTGGATGGAGGGACCGCCCCGGTCCCGGATGGCCCCCGCCACCCCGGCGCCCAGCACCAGATCGCTATTGGCCGCGTTCACGATGGCATCGGCCGGCTGCGCGGTAATGTCACCCTCGGAAAGCGTGATGCCTTTCACGGAGTTCCTTTTTCCTGGGCCTCCACCAATCCCGCAGCGAGCAACGGAATCAGGATCTCGTGGTGACCCGTCAGCGAAAGACCCGTTCCGCCCAGGCGCGTCGGCCGCTCGACGACGTTCACGCGGGGGCGATAGTGGCGGATGAAGTCGAGGTCCACGGTCGTAAAACGCCGCGCGCGCTTGCCGAGGTTGCGCGCCAGGGCGAGCGCCTTGAGAAATACTTCGGGAAGGATCACCGCCGACCCGACGTTGAAGTAGACACCTCCTTCGAGAGTGGCGACGAGGGCACTCGCTGTCTCGAAGTCGCGGTGGCTCGTGGCGCCCAGCGCGGCGCCGTCGGCACCCGGGTGCATGTGGTGGATATCCGTCCCGATCGCCACGTGCACCGTCACCGGAATTCCGACCCGTGCCGCGCTCGCGAGAATCGAGCGGCCCGCGTGCGGATAATGGCCCTCGAGGATCTCACGCCCGACGGCAGCGCCCATGCCGAGCCCATCGCGGGCACCGGCAGCGACGGCATTGTTCAGGCGCTCGGCCGTCTCGCCCGCCATTCCGAAGCTCCCGTCGTCGAGCGACTCGGCTACGTCCTCGCTGGTTCGCCCCATCATCGCCAACTCGAGGTCGTGGACGCAGCCCGCGCCGTTGAGCATCACCCCGGAGACAAAGCCACGCTCGATCAGGTCCACGACGACGGGTGCCAGCCCCACCTTCACGACGTGGGCGCCGAAGCCCCAGATGAGCGTGCGGTCCCGCGTTCGCGCCCGCGCCCCCGCAGCAATGGCGCGCTTCAGATCCGCCGCACCCAACACGTCCGGCAAGCCGTCGAGAAAATCGCTGAAGCGCGCTCCGGCACGGTGCGGCTGCGCTTCGTCCCCGACAGCCACCTTGCTCGTACGGCGCCGGGCACTGGTGGTGCGCACCTTCGCCCGATCGATGCGCGGGAGCTTGCGGCTCACGCTCGGAGTGTCTCGAAAAGGCGTTCGCCTTCGGCGCGCCAGCACGAAAAACGTGTGACCGGGAGCCGGTCGGCATGCAGCAGAGACAACCGGTGGCCGGGCTTGGAAGACGACCCGTCGGTCATGTGCCCCCAGAAAACCCTATTAAAATCAAATAGATCCGAAGGGGCCAGGATACCGGTGCCCCCCGTGCGCGTCAACGGATGCATCGGATCCTCAAGGGCGGCATCCTAGTTCACCTACCTCATACGCCACGGAAGGAAGCCAGATGTCGGACATCGTTGAAGTGACGGACCAGAGCTTCGAGGCGGAAGTCCTCCAGTCGGACAAGCCCGCGGTAATCGACTTCTGGGCAGAGTGGTGCGCGCCATGCCGTCAAATCGCACCGATCATCCACGAACTCGCCGGGGAGTACGGCGACCAGGTCAAGATCGTCAAGATGGACATCGAGGCAAACCCCAGTACTCCCGGCCGGTACGGTGTGCGCGCGATTCCCACCGTGCTCGCCTTTCAGGGTGGGCAAGTCGTCGAGCAGCTCCAGGGTGCACGGCCGAAGGCCGACTTCGAAGCGATGATCAAGAAACTCATTGCATAGCTCCCGCAACCCGTGCAATCAGCGCGGCGGGGGCTCAAAGAAATGCACCGGCCAACGGCGGCGCACGGCTCGGCGGTAGAGCAGCGGGTCTGGATTGACCACTTTCGGGTGGCCAACCAGATCCAGGAGCGGCATGTCCGTCACCGAGTCGGTGTAGAAGAAGCTCTTCGCCAAGTCGATGCCCTGCTGCCCGATGAACTGCTGGATCCAGTAAATCTTCCCTTCCTCGAAGCAGATGGGCTCCACGACGCGGCCGGTGAAGCAGCCGTCCTCCACCTCGAGCCGCGTGTAGAGCATGTGGTCGATGCCGAGCCGCCGTGCCAGCGGCTCCACCACGAAACGCGTGGCGCCGGAGACGATCGCCACGACGTCGCCCGCCTTCTGGTGCTCGAGTACCAGCTCCTCCGCTTCGGGATAGATGGCGGGCGCCACCAGTTCGTCGAACCACTCCGCGGTCTCACGCTCGAGATCTGCCTCGGAACGGCCCTCGAACTGCAGCATCATCTTCCGCGTCCAGTTGCGAATGTCGAGCACACCGAGTTTGTACTGGACGTACGCCCCGAATCCTTTCAGCAGCTCCATCCCGTCGATCTCACCCCGCTCGTAGCGGTGCTTCATATAGAGGCTGCCCGAGTTCTCGGCGATGAGCGTCTTGTCCATGTCGAAGAACGCCCCCACCCGCGGCCTTCTTCTTTCCGGATGCTCTTCGCTCATCGGCAATAGCCTAACATCTCTGCAAAGTGACGGCATGAATCTGAGGGCCACGCTGCAGGGGCAGGACCTAGAAGACCCAGCGCCGCAGCGAGACGTTCATCAGCAGGCCTACCGCGATGAGATTTGTCACCAGTGCCGAGCCGCCGTAGGAGATGAAGGGAAGCGGAACGCCGATTACGGGCATGATGCCGAGCACCATCCCCACGTTGAGCACCGCTGGCCAGAAGAACATCCCCACCACCCCTACCGCCAACATGGCTCCGAAGCCATCCTTGGCTTTGCTCGCGATCACCAGCCCCCAGACCAGCAGCACTGCGAAGGTCCCGAGGACCACCACCGAGCCGACGAAGCCCCACTCTTCAGCCAGGACCGAAAAGGCGAAGTCCGTGTGCTGCGTGGGCAGAAAGCGCAACTGGCTCTGCGTGCCCTCGCGGTAGCCCTTGCCGAAGAGCCCACCCGAACCGACGGCAATGCGCGACTGGTTCACCTGGTAGCCCGAAGCCAGCGGATCTCGGCCAGAGTCAACCACATCGAGGATCCGCTCGCGCTGGTAGGGTTGAAGCCCATAGAGCCAGATCACCGCGAGGGCGGCGATGCCGGCGAGCGCGACGGCGACCCAGGCGCGCTTCGGAATACGCACCAACGCCAGATAGGTCGAGCCCACCAGCAGCGTGAGCAGGGCCACCCCCAGGTCGCGCTGGAGCACGATCAGGCCCATGGGCAGAGCGACCAGGAGCGCGGGCCACATGAGGTCGCGCACACGGCGCACCTCACCGGCGGGATTGCGGTGGAAGTGACGTGCGAGCACCAGCACCAGGCCCAACTTCGCGATCTCGGCCGGCTGCAGACGCCCCTCGAGAAGCCAGCTCTGGCTGCCGCGCGTGAGAGGTGCGACAACCAGGGTGAGGCCGAGCAACGCCAGTGAACCCAGGTACGCCGGCAGTGCCAGCCGCTCGTAGTGACGGTAGTCGAACATCACCGTCACCCCCATCGCCACGGCGCCGATGCCTAGGGACACCAGCTGCCGACGAAGCGCATCCGAGATGCCCACATCGGTGTGGGACGCCGACGCGAGGTTGACGAGGCCGATCACCACGAGACCGGTGACGAGACCAAACAGCAACCCGTCGAAGTTCTGCACTACCCGCCGGTCAACCCCCCGCATCGGTGTCCTCCGCGGCGGCAAGGGCGGGCTCCAGATCCCGACGCTGCTTTTCGAAGTAGCGCTGCATCACCTTCCCGGCGATGGGTGCCGCCGCCGATCCGCCATGACCTCCGTGCTCGACCAGCGCGACGACGACGATCTCCGGTGCGTCGACCGGTGCAAAACCCACGAACCAGGCGTGATCGCGGTGACGAACCGGAATCTCCCCCTCCTCGAGGTCCTCGGTATGCTTCAGACGCACCACCTGGGCCGTGCCCGTCTTGCCGGCCACACGCACACCGGGAATACGTGCCGCTGTTCCGGTTCCCCGCGGCTCGGCCACGACGGCCTCGAGGGCATCGCGCAGAACCTCCAGGTATTCGGGAGCAACAGGCAGATGGTCCCGCACGACCGGGTCACCCGTGACGATGACCTCACCGTCGCGGCTCACGCGCTCTCGAACCACCCGCGGTTCTAGAATCACCCCTCCATTGGCGATGGCGGCATAGGCCACCGCCATCTGGATCGGCGTCACCAGGCTGAAGCCCTGACCGATCGACGCGGAGACCGTCTCACCCTTCTGCCACGGCTCCGAGAAGCGCCGCTGCTTCCAGCTGCGGGTCGGAACCAGGCCTGGCTTCTCGTCGCCCACGGGGAAGCCCGTCGTGCGCCCGAGTTGGAAGGCGCGCGCGAAGTCGGAGAGGCGGTCAATGCCGAGTTGGAGACCCAGTTGGTAGAAATAGACGTCGCACGATTGCTGGAGCGCGTCGCGAAGATCGACTTCTCCGTGACCCCCGCGGCGCCAGCAGCGGTAGACTCGGCGGCCGAGCCTGAAGTGGCCCGGACAGAAGAAGCGGTCGTGCGGCGTCACAACGCCATCGGCCAACGCGGCGGCCGCCAGGATGGGCTTGTAGATCGAGCCGGGCGGATACTGCCCGGCCACCGCTCGGTTCTGGAGCGGACGCCAATCGTCGTTTGCCAACCCTTGCCAGGTCTCCGTATCAATTCCGCCGGCGAAGGCGTTGGGGTCGAACGAAGGCTTCGAAACCAGCGCGAGCACATCTCCCGTCCGCGGGTCGAGCGCTACCAACGCACCGCGCTTGCCCGGCTCGCCGAGCACTTCCGGCACGAACCCTTCCTCTGCCACGCGCTGGAGGTCTCGGTCGATCGTGAGCGTGACGCTTCCCCCCGGCGCAGGCTCGCGTTCGTCCAGCGGATCGCCGACCACGCGTCCGGCGACATCGACCACGACGTTGCGCCCCCCCGCCCGCCCGCGCAGATGACTCTCGAAAAGCCCCTCGATACCGGACTGTCCGATCACCTCACCCGACCGATAGTCCGTCCGGGCAGCGGCGCGCAGCTGGTCCGCACTGATTTCTCCGATCGTGCCCAACAGATGGGCAGCGAGTTCACCTTCCACGTAGTGACGACGCGGGCGCACATCCGTCAGAACGCCCGGGAGTTCGAACCGGTGGGATTCGACGCGCCCCCAGTGATCGAAGGGCAGGTCGGCGACGAGCCGCACGGGACGGAAGCGCCGCCGCCCGCGCGGCGTGCCGATACGCTCCCTGAGCGCCGCCGACTCCGTGTCGAGCAGCATCCCGAGAGCAGCCGTGGTGCGATCGGGAGAGTGCAGATCGCTCGGCAACACCGAGACGCCGAAGGCCGGCCGCGTCGCCGCCAGCACCCGACCCTCGCGGTCGAGGATGTCGCCCCGCGGCGCCTCGAGCCGAACCAGTCGCACGGCGTTCCCCTGGGCAATGCCCGCGAGTTCCTCGCCCTGGAGGATCTGGAGTTGGAAGAGGCGCAGGACAAAGATCCCGAAGACCAGCAGGACAGCACCGATGAGCACGGGCAACCGCCCCTCGATCGAAATTTCGGGACCGGACCCCAGGCGCGCACCGCTCCCGTGCTCACTCTTCACAACGAGAGTTCGCGCGAATCGAGACGCAGCAACCGACCGCTGTCGTCATTCTCGAGACGGCGCACGATGGCGGCAACGAGTGCCGTGAGCGGGGGTGCGAGCAACGCGTTCGCCACCGCCTGAAATGCCAGATCGCGCAACACATCCGGCGCCGCGACTTCCCCGGGCAGGAAGAAGATCTCGAGCGCCCACAGAGCGCCGGCGTGGATCAGTGAGAGAATCAGCACGAAAAAGGCCAACGGGAGGGGGCCGCGAAGGTTGAGACGAGCCGACAGGACACGCGCCGCACCGTACGCGCCCAGGCGCAGCAGCACGTGCTGGCCGAGAAGCGTTCCGGACAGAAGGTCGGTCGTGTAGCCGAGCAATACCGCAAAGAGCACGCCCAGCACCGTGCTGCGCACGCAGAGAGCCACCGCCACGACGAAGAGCATCCCCATATCGGGCAGGAAACGCGCCGGCACCGCCAGAGCCACCACGCTGTGGGCCATCAGCGCGAGGAGCCCGAGCAGGACAAGGGCGAGGCCAGCCTTCAAGGTCCCGCCTCGGCAGTCTGCTGAGCGTCGGCACCGTCGCCACTCTCGGTGGTGTAGAGGAGTTCCAACGTCGGCCCCCTTCTCAGCATCACGAAGACCTGCTCCAGGCGGCCGAAGTCGACGGCGGGCGCCACCACTGCAGTCCGCAGGAGTTTCGACCCGGGGGGCTCCACCTCAGTCACGGTCCCCACGCGCAGGCCCTTGGGATGGACACCGTCCAGGCCGGACGTGATCACGATGTCACCGGGCCGGACGTCGCCGCCCCGGGCCACGAACTCGAAGTGGAGCGTGTCGTCGCCGCGGCCGCGCACGATGCCCCGCGCCCGGCTCCGCTGCACGGTGGCGTCGACCACCGTCTGGCGATCGAGCAGCAGCATGGTCTTCGCCCCGCCTCGGGAAGTGGCGACGACCAGCCCCGCGAGCCCCTGCTCGGAGATCACCGGCATGCCCGAGTACACGCCGTCGCTGCGGCCCCGGTCGAGCAGCACCGAGCGGAACCAGGGCGACACGTCACTCCCCACCAGCTCGGCGGGGAGCATCGGCACCTCGAAGTCCTCGCGCATCTCGGCGATGCGCGCGAGCCGCCCACCGGCCACCAGCGCCTCCCGGAGCTGGAGGTTCTCCTCCTCGAGACGCGAAACCGCCCGTCGCAGCGCGACGTTTTCGTGCTCCACATCGACGAGGGCCGCCGTGCGGCGCCAGGCCCCCCGCACGAAGTCCACGGGAAGCGCGAGCGCCCGCTGCACCGGCACGGCGACGTCCAGCAGCCCGCCCGCCCAGGCGGGCAGTTCCCGAGTGCCGTCCCGCAGGGCGCGGCGGTCGACCACCATCGTCACCGTGGCGACCCCCACCAGCGCCACTGCGAGCAGCGTGAGGCTGACTCGATTGCGCGTCTCGGCTCTCCGTCCGCAGCCGGATCGTGGAGAAAGCTCAGGACTTGATCGCGATCCCTTTCAGCAGTGAAAGTTCATCGAGAGTCCGGCCCGTTCCCATGGCCACGGCAGTGAGGGGATCTTCTGCCAACATCACCGGGAGGCCCGTAGCCTCCCGGAGCAATACGTCGAGGTTGTGCAGCAGGGAACCGCCGCCGACGAGCACGATGCCCTTGTCGACGATGTCTGCCGCCAGCTCCGGCGGCGTGCGCTCGAGGGCGATCTTCACGCTCTCGACCACCGCGTTCACCGGCTCTGAGAGGGCTTCCTGCACCTCGTCCGACTTGATCTCCAGGGTCTTGGGCACGCCGGCCACCAGGTCGCGGCCCTTGATCTCCATCGCCTGCAGCTCATCGGGCGCAAAGGCCGTGCCGATGTTGATCTTGATCAACTCCGCCGTGCGCTCGCCGATCAGCAGGTTGTGCTTGCGTTTGACGTAGTTGATGATCGCCTCATCCATCTTGTCGCCGCCGACGCGAACGCTATTCGAGTACACGACGCCGGCCAACGAGATGACTGCGACCTCGGTCGTGCCCCCCCCGATGTCGATGATCATGTTGCCCGAAGGCTCAGTCACCGGCAGCCCAGCACCGATCGCAGCCGCCATGGGCTCCTCGATCAGGTACACCTCGCGGGCACCCGCGGACATGGCGGATTCGCGCACGGCGCGCTTCTCCACTTCGGTGATGCCCGACGGAACTGCGATCACGATGCGCGGCCGCACCATGCGTTTGCGATCGTGCACGCGGGCGATGAAGTAACGGAGCATCGCCTCGGTGATCTCGAAATCGGCGATCACGCCGTCCTTCATCGGACGAATGGCGACGATGTGGCCCGGCGTCCGGCCGAGCATCTCCTTCGCCTCCTTGCCGACCGCATGAACCTTGTCGACGCCCCGGGAGTCGCGCACCACGGCGACAACGCTCGGCTCGGAGACGACGATCCCCTTGCCCTTCGCGTAGACAACGGTGTTTGCGGTACCGAGATCGATGGCCAGATCGTTGGAGAACCAGCCGAGAACCGGGTCGAGGATCACGCCACCCCCCTATGCCCATTGTGGACCCTTTGCGGCCCACATGGCTAAGTAACTGTTCTATATGACAGTTTCAAGGTAGATCCCACGGGGAGCAGAGTACCAGCCCCCCCGGAGAGGAGCAACCCGGAAATGGGTGGAGTACACCCTCGTAGCCGGAATCCATCGAGGGGGGAGACCGCGGCATGCTCGACGTGATCCGCAGGGGACGGCGCTGGCTGACCGCGCTCTTCGTGGTGGGAATAGGTGGCGTCTTCGCCGTGTTCATCGGCGTCGGGAGCCCCTTGCAGCCGGGCGGTGATTCGATCATCACCGTCGGGCAGCACCAGATCGGCATCCAGGAATTCCTTCGCACGCGGCAATCCACGGAGCAGCGTTACCAGGATGCCTTCGGCGATTCTTTCGATGCAGACAAGTTCTCAGACATGATCAACTCCAACACGGCCATGGAGTTGCAACAGCGGGCCATCTTGGCGCTCGAAGCCGAGGAAATCGGTCTCACCGTGGCCAAGGAAGAGGTGGAACGCGAAATCCTGACCTATGCCGGTCTCCGGGACGAGTCCGGCAACTTCAGCCGCGAGGCCTACGAGAACTGGATTTACAGGGAATTCGGCAGCGAGCGTCTCTTCCGCGAGCAGCAACGCCGCGGCGTGCTCTCCGGCAAGCTGGCGCGCCTGCTCTTCCGCCAAGCCTACGTCAGCGAGCAGGAGGCGCGCGACGCGGTCGTCGGCAGCCTGGAGGAGGTAAAGCTCGCCTTCCCGGTGCTCGACGGCCGCGGCGAGGAGGTCGAGCGAGACGAGGCCGCGGTCGCCGCCTTCCTGGCCAGCAACGAAGCCGAAGTCGTCGCGCTCTACGAGAAGCGGCGGGACCAGTTCGACGTGCCCGAGCAAGCGCTGGCCCGCCACATCCTGGTGCAGGTGCCGCCGGAAGCCAGCGACGCGGACGTGACCGAACTAGAATCCCTGGCCCGCAGCTACCGCCAGCGCATCGTGGACGGCGAGGACTTCGCCGTGCTGGCCACGGAGGTGAGCGACGACGCGGGATCGGCCACCAACGGCGGCAGCCTGGGCTGGTTCCGGCGCGGCCAGATGACCCCGGAGTTCGACGAGGCGGCCTTCACGCTCGCGCTGGGCGCGCTCTCGGAGCCGGTGAAGACCACGTACGGCTTCCACTTGATCGAGGTGCAGGAACGCAAAGCCGCGGAGCACAAGACGCTCGAGCAGGTGCAGGGCGACCTCGCCTTCGAACTGCTCGAGAAGGAAACGCGCCGAGAGCGGGTGCGGGCCCTCGCCGATCAGCTGGCTGCCGCCGTGCACGCCGGCTCAACGCTCGAGAGCGCTGCGCGCGATGCCGAACTCACCCTCGAGCGCACCGACTGGCTCAAGCGGCGTCCCGACGGCTTCGTCCCCAGACTCGGAGCCTCACCGGAGCTTCTGAATGCCGCGTTCACGCTCGAGCCCAACGAGAGTTCGGATCGCGTCTTCACCGTGGGCGACAAACTGACGCTGATCCAGGTGCTGGAGCGTCGGAAGCCCGACCCGGACGAGGTCGAGCCACAGGTAGAGGTACAGCGCCAGCTTCTCGAGCAGCAGAAGCGCAGCACTCTCATCGAGGATTGGATCAACCAGCGCCAGGCCGCCTTGACCGACAACGGCGAGCTGATCGTGAACCTCGACTCGCTGAACTGATCCCGCGCGGCACAAGAGGGCTCTGGACCGCTAGGCGAACGACTGCTTCTGGTGACGGAGCAGCTCCATGAACTCGGAGCGCGTCTTCGGATTCGCCTCGAACTCCCCGCGCAGCGAGCTGGTGATGGCAAATGCGTTCTGCTGAGAGACGCCCCGCATCATCATGCACAGGTGAATCGCCTCGACGACGACGGCAACACCCTTGGGATGAAGCACCTCATCGAGGATGGTCCCGATCTCCTGGGTCAGGCGCTCCTGAACCTGGAGCCGCCGCGCGTACATCTCCACCAGCCGCGGGATCTTCGACAGACCCAGTACCTTGCCGTTCGGGATATAGGCCACGTGCGCCCGCCCGAAGAAGGGCAGCATATGGTGCTCGCACAGGCTGTAGATCTCGATGTCCCGGACGATCACCATTTCGTCGTAGGACACGTCGAATAGGGCACCGTTCAGGATCTCGTAGGGGTCCCGGTGGTAGCCCCCGGTCAGAAAACGCAGCGCCTTCGCCACCCGTGCGGGGGTGCGCTGAAGACCGTCCCTCCCCGGCTCCTCGTCCAGTTCCTTGAGTATCTCTTCGACCAGCGGCTGAATGACATCGGGCCGATCGGCTTCGCTCATGACGTCCCCCGGTAGGTAACGGAATTCTTTCGCGTTTCGTGTACGCGCACTCTCACCAGCCGCGCGGCGCCCGCACCGGCCACGGGGGCCTCGAGCTCCCCGTAGATCGCGCGTGCAATGTTCTCGGCCGTGGGCACCCGGCCCTCGAAGAGCGAGTCGCCGTTGAGCAGGCAGTGTCCGAAGCGCGCCACGACGCGCTCGGCAACCAGCGAGTCGAGCTGACCCCGCACCATCAGCTCACCGGTGCTCGCATCGACCGGGCCGCGAACCGTCACCTCCAGGCCGTAGTTGTGACCGTGCCCACCCGAATTCGCGCACCTTCCGTACCGGCGCCGGTTTTCCGCATCGCTCCAATCGTCGCGCGCGAGCACGTGGGCCGCCGAAAACCGGTAACAACGCGTCAGCTCGATCACGGGGCCTGCCCGGGCTCGATCCAGTCGACCCAGGTATCGGCGTCGGGCTGGAGGCGCAAGCTCGCCAGGCGGACCGCCGGCGGCAGAGCGTCGACGAGCAGCTCCCGAAGGACGCGGACGAAATTCTCTGGGCTGGGAACGAGCTTCTCGAAGAAAGGGGTGTCGCGGTTCAGATCCCGGTGATCGAAGCGGTCCATGACCTCGCGGTCGAGCACCGCCTGGATGTCCTTCAGATCGGTGATCATGCCCGTCACCGGGTCGACCTCGCCGCATACCGTCAGCTCGAGGCGGTAGTTGTGGCCGTGCTGGCGAGCCCGGTCCCCGAAGCGCGCGAGGTTCTCGGCATCCGAGAGATCCGCCAACGCGTAGCGCAGAGAGGTCGAGAACTCGACGGCACGGGAGAGCGTCACCATCCCGCAACCCCTTGAAAAATAGAAGTTCTTAGAAAACTAGCACGAATAGCGGCGCAGCAGCCCGCAGACGACGCCCCGGATCTCGACGTCCGAGGCGGGCAGCTCGATGGGTCCCATGCTCGCGTTGGCGGGCTCGAGCCGGACCTGGGAGCCCGTGCGGAAGAAGCGTTTGAGCGTGGCGTCGCAGCCGCGAATCAGGGCCACCACGGTCTCGCCGTTGCGCGCCTCGGCACGGCGCTCGACCACCACGTAGTCCCCGTCGCGGATCTGGTCCTCGATCATCGAGTCGCCGCGCACCCGCAGGGCAAAGCTCTCCGAGCGCGCCGGCACCAGGTTGCGCGGCACGTCGAGCGTCTCCACGTCCTCGACCGCCTCGATCGGGGCCCCGGCGGCAACCACCCCGGCGAGCCGGAGCGTGACGCTGCCGCTGTCTTCGCCGGCCTGAGGCACTACCGGCTCGACGGAGCGCGAGCGGTTCCAGGCCTTCCGGAGCAGTCCTTTTTCGACCAGGTGCTGCACGTGCTTGTGGACGGTCGCCACCGAGGAGAGCCCGAAATGGGCCCCGATCTCCTCGAGGCTGGGCGAATAGCCGCGCTCGCCCACGAAGCTGCAAACGAAGTCGTAGATCTCGCGCTGCCGCCGCGTCAAAGCCATGCGCCTTCCGCCCCCCTTCGGCATTCGTTCGTTCAGCCGACGTTGGCGAAACGGGAGCGAAAGTCAAGCTTCCGGACGCAACTTGGCTTGCGGTGTGGCCCGGTAGTAGCGACGCAGGTCGGCCAACAGCCCGGGCGTGTCTTCCCGACCGGGGAAGCGCCGCTCGAAGTCCCAGCACGTGCGACGTGCCGCGACGTGGGCCGTCTGGTAGCGGTGGCGCGCCTGCACTCCGAGCGCCTCGTCGAACCGGAAGCCGCGGAAATGGGCCAGCCCATCGTCTCCCGCCAGTCGGGCGACCGCGTAGCGGTCCACCTCGGCCTGGATTTCCAGTTCGAGCAGCGAGACGCCGCGCCCCCGCGCGCACTGCCAAGCCAGGTAGACGAGATGACTCGTCTCCTCGAGAACAGTGCCGGGGTCGTCCGCGTCGGCCGGGTCGATGTAAAGACCGACTCGGGCATCACCCGCCTCCTCGACCACGACGAGACCCGTGCGCGGACTGCCGGGAGGCAGCAGCGCCTTCGCGCGTTCGGGATCGACCACGAACGCCCCGGCGTCGAGATCGAGTTCGAGTCGGTAGATGGCAGCGAGACTGCGTTGGGCGGCTGCCACCCGCTCGCGCAGCGGCCTCATTGGAGCTTGCCGCGACCCTCGGGAACCACCAAGCCCCGGCGCAACAGGCGGCGGCGGTCGGCCGTGCGACCGAGCCTCAAGTAGCGCTGGAAGAGCGGCGCGAGGCCCGCCGACGTCGCAGCGCGCACACCATCGCCCACCTCGGTGAGCACCTCGGAGTACTGGGGAAAGCGCTCGGCAAGCTCTCGGTAGAGGCACGAGCCCGTCCAGGCCACCTTCCGGCTGGCCAGCAGTGAAGAGAGATCTGCGTAGGCGACGCGGCCGACCTCGACCACCCAGCCCACGCTCACCGTGCGCTCCGCGAGGCTGTCGGAGAAGAAGCCGCTCAGGAAGAGCGCCCGGTCACCGAGCGCCCGCAACCGACTGACGCGCTCCGCGCCACACTGACGCTGGGCATGCAGCAGCCCCTCGGTGAAGGTCTCGGGAGCGGAATCCGGATCCGGGCGAATCGCTTCGGCCAGCAGGTCCACCAAGTAGGCAGCCGCATGCGGCGAAGGCGAAACCCCCGTGCGGTCGAGGGCCTTCGCAACGAGCTCAGCAAAGAGCACGCGCGGCGAGCCGTGATCGATCCGGGGGGGGCCGTGATCCAGCGGCACCCTGCACCTCCGGCACTCCAGATCGGCAACCTCGGCGCCCCGCCTTGAGCACACACTGGCACCCGCTTGCCGGCAAAGTCCTAACACTCTGATTTAAATAGATATTTTGTATCCAAAAAAATGATGGGTACCGATGCCTTGCGCCTCGAACCCACGTGCCTACATTGCGCGCTCTTTCTGGCACTCGGGAGGACCAAGTGCCAATACGCCGGTCCCCCACCGGCGGTCTGTCAACGAGAAGGGTCGCGCCTCGGGAGCGCGGCCGCCCAGGAGAAGCACCCATGAAGATCCGTCCGCTTCAGGACCGGATCCTCGTCCATCGGATCGACGAGGAAGAAACCACGAAGGGCGGGATCATCATCCCGGACACCGCCAAGGAAAAACCGTCCGAAGGCAAGGTCATCGCCTGCGGCAAGGGCAAAGTGAAGGATGACGGCAACATCCAGGCCCTCGACGTGAAGAAGGGCGACCGGATCCTCTTCAGCAAGTACGCGGGGACCGAGGTCAACATTGACGGCGAGGAACACCTCATCATTCGCGAGGACGACATCCTCGGCATCTGCGAGTAAGGAGAACAAGACATGGCTGCCAAAGAAATCAAGTTCGATCAAGACGCACGCGGCAAACTGCTGGCCGGAATCAACGGCCTGGCCAACGCGGTGCGCGTAACCCTCGGCCCGAAGGGCCGCAACGTCATCATCGAAAAGAGCTTCGGCTCACCCACCGTCACCAAGGACGGCGTCACCGTCGCCAAGGAGGTGGAGTTCGAGGACAAATTCGAGAACATGGGCGCCCAGATGGTGAAGGAGGTCGCGAGCAAGACCTCGGACGTCGCGGGCGACGGAACGACCACCGCTACCGTGCTCGCCCAGGCGATCTTCCGCGAAGGCAGCAAGCTGGTCGTGGCCGGTGTGAACCCGATGGAACTCAAGCGGGGCATCGACAAGGCGGTCGAGGCCATCACCAACCAGCTGGCGACGCTCTCCAAGGCCACTCGCGACTCGAGCGAGATCGCGCAGGTCGGCACCATCTCGGCCAACAGCGACGAGACGATCGGCAACATGCTCGCCGAGGCCATGGAGAAGGTGGGCCGCGAGGGCGTCATCACGGTCGAGGAGGCCAAGTCGATGGACTCGGTCCTCGAGGTCGTCGAGGGCATGCAGTTCGACCGGGGCTACCTCTCGCCGTACTTCGTGACCGATCCCGAGCGCATGGAGGTCGCACTCGAGGAGCCGCTGATCCTTCTCCACGAGAAGAAGATCAGCAACATGAAGGATCTGCTCCCGCTTCTCGAGCAGGTGGCACGTCAGGGCAAGCCCCTGATGATCGTGGCCGAGGACATCGACGGTGAGGCACTCGCCACGCTGGTGGTGAACAAGCTGCGCGGCACCCTCAACGTCGCGGCCGTGAAAGCTCCGGGCTTCGGCGACCGTCGCAAGGCGATGCTCCAGGACATGGCCATCCTCACGGGCGGCCAGGTCATCGCCGAGGAGCTCGGCCTCAAGCTCGAGAACGTGACCCTCAAGGACCTGGGCAAGGCCAAGCGGCTGGTGATCGACAAGGACAACACGACGATCATCGACGGCGCCGGCACCAAGAAGGACATCGAGGGCCGTTGCAACGAGCTCCGCCGGCAGGTCGAGGAGACCACATCCGACTACGACCGCGAGAAGCTCCAGGAGCGGCTCGCGAAGCTCGTGGGCGGCGTGGCCGTCGTCAAGGTCGGTGCGGCAACCGAAACCGAGATGAAGGAGAAGAAGGCACGCGTCGAGGACGCGCTGCACGCGACCCGAGCAGCTGTCGAGGAGGGCATCGTCCCCGGCGGCGGGGTGGCACTTCTGCGCGGCCAGAAGGCACTCGACGCCCTCGAGCTGCCCGAAGAGCAGCAGCACGGCATGAACGTGATCTCCCGCGCCATCGAGACCCCGCTGCGCTTCATCGCGGAGAACGCCGGTATCGACGGCTCCATCGTCGTCGACAAGGTGAAGCACCTGAAGGGAACGAACGGCTTCAACGCCGCCACGGAGAAGTACGAGGACCTGATGAAGGCCGGCGTCATCGACCCGACCAAGGTCGTGCGCACCGCTCTCCAGAACGCCGCGAGCGTGGCGAGCCTGCTGCTCACCACCGAGGCGATGGTGGCCGAGAAGCCCGAAGAAAAGGGTGCGGCACCCGCCGGCATGCCGTCCGGCATGCCCGACATGGGCGGCATGGGCATGTAACCAGAGCCTCAGCCTCTGAAGAACGAAGGCCTCCGGAGCGCGAGCTCCGGAGGCCTTCGTCGCTCTGGGGAGAAGCAAGCACATGGCTACCGGGAGAAAGAGAGCGCGCCACTACCGTGAAGGGCCATGGAACACCTCGAAACCCTACACCGGTGTATGATGAGTGCTGCTCGCGTGCACCCCAGGGGAGTTCCACATGAAGCTCTACACCGGAATGGGTCCGAACCCGCGTGTCGTAGACATCTTCCTCGCCGAGAAAGGCGTCGACGTCGAACGCGAGATCGTCGACCTGATGGCAGGCGACAACCGGCAGAAGCCGCACCTCGCGCGAAACCCTGCGGGCCAGCTGCCGTGTCTCGAACTCGACGACGGGAGCCACCTCGCGGAGATTACGGCGATCTGTGAATACTTGGACGAGATCCACCCGAATCCTCCGCTCGTCGGGACGACGCCCGAGGAGCGCGCGGCGACGCATATGTGGACCCGGCGCATCGACCTCAACATCATCGAGCCCATCAGCCACGGCTTCCGCTTCGGTCTGGGAATCGATTTATTCAAGGACCGGATCCACGTGATCCCGCAGGCCGCTGCGGACTTTCAGCAGATTGCGCAGGAGAATCTCGCTTGGCTCGATGGCCTGATCGAGGGTCACGAATTCATCGCCGGCGACCGCTTCACCCTCGCGGACATCCTTCTCTTCGCATTCCTCGAATTCGGTGGTCAGATCGGGCAGACCCTGGACCCGAAGCTCGGAAACCTGCAGGGCTGGTTTACACGTGTGGCGGCGCGGCCCTCGATCGAGGCCAGCCGCTGAGCACGGTCGGGATCGTCGCAAACCCGATGGCGGGCCGCGACGTGCGACGGCTGTTGGGGCGTTCGCTCCAGCAAACGCCCGAGATGAAGCGCAACCAGATCCAGCGGGCCGTGGTGGGCGCGGTGGCAGCGGGCGCTCGTCGTGTCGTACTGATGCGCGACTGTTTCCGCTGCAGCCAGAGCGCCGTCGAGGGGCTGCGACTCCACGCGGACGTGTCCGTGCTCGACGGTCCGATCGAGACCACCGCGGCGGATACGGCCGCCGCGGTCGTGCGATTGCGCGAACTCGGCTGCACGTCTCTCGTCGTGCTCGGGGGTGACGGCACGAACCGCATCGTCGCCAGCACCTGGCGCGACGCACCGATCGTTCCGATCTCAACGGGAACCAACAACGTGTTTCCGGAACTCGTCGAAGCCACCTCGGCGGGTGCGGCCGCGGGTTGCGTGGCGAGCGGTATCGTCCCGGTCGACGAGGCAGCGCATCCCTGCAAGCGGATCGAGGTCGAGTTCTCCGACGGCGCCAGCGACCTCGCCCTGATCGACCTTGCGGTTCTGGAGGGTGACCACCCGGGCAGCCTGCTGGCCTTCGATCCGGAGCAACTCCGACACCTCGTTCTGACCCGAGGCGAGCCGGCCGCCGTCGGCACGTCACCAATCGGCGGTCTCCTCGAGCCGGTGACGCGCGACGATGACTGTGGCGTCCAGGTCACCTGCACGGCACCGGGCGGCGGCGGCCAGCCGCTGCTCGTCGCGATCTCGCCGGGCCTCTACCGCACCGCATACGTGCGCGAAGCCCGGCGCCTGCCGCTCGGAGAATGGACCCAGCTGCAAGGCCCCGGTGTGGTCGCATTCGACGGCGACCGTCAGCGCCAACTCGGCCGGCGCGAAAGCCTGCGCGCCCGAGTCGTCCGCGACGGACCCCGCGTCATCCGCGTCGCCGCCACGCTTGCCGCCGCCGCCCAGCGCGCCGCCTTCTCGCGGCGCCCGCCGTGGCACGACAACGTGAGCGGCGGCTTCGACTGCTGCTGAAGGCGACGCTCAGACACGCCGGAACCCGGCCCCCAGGGCGAGCCATCCGACGGGGACCCTCCAGCTTCGGCAGCGTCTTCTGCAGCAGCCGCTAGGCGCCGCTGCGGTGCAGCTTCGTACCCGTGTACTCACAGAACGCACCCGGCACCACGACCTTGAAGCGGGGCCTTTGGAAGCCGACTGCGCTCAGGGTGTCGACGATGGTGTCGGGCTGTACCGACTGCTCGACCGTGTCCCAGTAGTAATCCATCAGCAACTTCGCCTCGCGACTGCCGGTGGAAACGAGGGTCATGCCGGGGATCACCCGGGCCCACACGAACCGGGTAAGACGGTGGCCGAACTTCGACTCGGGCACGTGGCCCTCGAGGACCCAGAGCTTCCCCCCCGGCTTGAGCACCCGCAGGTACTCCCGGAAGGTGGCCGCCAGGTCCGAGACATGGCGCAGGGCAATGCCCATGGTGACGAAGTCGAACTGGTCGTCTGCAAAGGGGAGCCGCTCCGCAATACCGCGCGTGAGCGGTCCCCGAAAGACCTTCCGCGCCTCACCCATCATCCCCATGCTCGGATCGACGCCGAAGACCTTACCCTCGGACCCGACGATCTTCGCAGCACCGCGCGCCACCGCTGCCGTGCCGATGGCGACATCGAGGACCTGCATCCCGGGTCGCAGTCCGGCGGCGCGCAGCGACAGGCGCCTGTACAAGAGCCCACCGTTCAGGAACAGCATCTCGATCGTGTTGTAGTGCTTCGCTGTCTCGTTGAAGAGATCGTCGACGTAGCCCTGGCGCTTCGCGCCCTCGCCGTAGTAGCCGTCGAGCGGCGAGTGGGGAGGAACTGTGCTCATAGAGTCTCCACAACCTCCGCTCGGCCCATGTTGGACGCCACCGGGAGATCTTTCAAGGTGCCGGAAGCGCCAGACGAGGCAACGGAAAATCGTCGAGTAGCACTCTCGGAAGCCGGAAAATCAGAAACCGAGCGTATCCTCCCGGCACGAACCTCGCCGGCGATCGAAAAACCTTCACAGACGATCCTCGTGACGGACGGGAATCCGCACGCGACCGACGTTCAGCCCAGGCGCGCCCGCGCGGCCTCGATGTCACCGTCCATGATCGTCTTGCGCTTGTTCGCGCTCGCAGATGCAGCGGCCTCCTGTGCAAGACGCGCGGCGTAGCCCTCGACGGCCGCAACGGCCTGACCGAGAGCCGAGCCCGACACGCGGAGCCCGTCACTGTGCTTGGTGAGAAGCCGCTTGATCACCGCGTTCGGAAGTTCGGCCATATTCCCCTCCGGTCGTTCTCGAAATTCGATGGGGATCCTAGGAGCGCCAGAGACTCGCTGCCAATCGTCTGGACAAACACCGTTTCAGGGACCGGCACCGCTGCCGGGATCCAGCAGGAAACGCACCAGCGTCTCCGCGAGTGCCGGACCGTCGTAGTCGACCGGAACGACGTGCGCCGAGCGCTCGAAACTCCGGCTTTCGACGACCCGGGAAGCCACCCCTTCTGCGATGGCCCGGGCGTCGTCCGGGTGCGCGGTCGAATCGAGCGCCCCGTGGGCGACCAGCAGCGGAATCTCGATGCGGGGGAGCGCCTCGAGCACCCGGGCCTGGAGTTTCAGGAGTTCGTGGATCGAGGCCAGCGGCATACTCGGGAGGCTCGGGTGGCGACTCCGGGCCTCGGGGTCGCAGATGTCGGATCCCGCCTTCTTCGGGATTCCGGGGATCAGGTACTTGAGGTAGCGGACGAGCCCGATGCCGGGCTGGCGCAGTCGGATCGGGGTACCCACGCACGCGGCCGCGTCGAAAAGCCCTTCGGAGGCCAGCAGCAGCGTCACCAGACCCCCCATCGACAGGCCCACGCCAAAAGTCCGGGCGTGCGTCTCGCGAAGTGCGCGTGCCGCGTCCCGCGCGCTCTCGACCCAGGCCTCGTACGGCGTCCGGCGACACTCCGCAGCATCTTTGCCGTGGCCCGGCAGCAGCGGACCCACGGCGCGTATTCCGGCGCGCGAGAGGGCCTCGCCCAGCGGCCGCACCTCGTAGGGCGTACCCGTCAGGCCGTGCAGGCAGAGCGCGGCGCTCGACCCGAGGCCCGGCAGGTCGAAAGGCCCCGCGTCCACCGCCGGACCCCGGACATCAGTCGAGGGCACGCCCCGCCTCCTCGGCAACACGCAACACCTCGCGCAGCGGCGTGCCGCTGCGCACCGCCGCCGCCTTGCAGTCGTCGTACTCGGGCGAGACGTGCACCCGGCCATCCGGGTCGAAGACGCGCTTCACGCGGATCCGGCCGTAGCGGGTCTGCACGCGCCTGTGCTCGCGCTCGAGTACGATGCGATCGCTCTCGGTGACCCGCACACCGATCGCCGTCGACTCGGCGAAGAGAATCCGCGCCAACGCGACCCGCTCGGACGGACGCGCCAACACACGCACGAGAAAGCCGGGACGGTTCTTCTTCATCTGCAACGGTTGGAGCGAGACGTCCAGGGCTCCACCCTCGAAGAGACGCTCCATCAGGTGATCGAAGTGTTCCGGCACCAGATCGTCCAGGTTCGTCTCGAGCAGTACCACCCGGTCGGCGCCCGCACCCCCGGCGCGACCGAGCACCGCACGCAACACGTTGGGCAACGGACCCTCGCGCTCCTCGCCCGCCCCGAGGCCAATCGACTCGACGGTCATCGCGGGCAGCGGGCCAAAGCTCTCGGCGATACTCCCGAGGATTGCCGCGCCCGTGGGCGTGACCGTCTCCCAGTCCACGTGGGCGGGTACGACCGGAATCCCCCGCAGCAACTCCAGGGTAGCCGGTGCCGGTAGAGGCAACTTGCCGTGCTGGGTTTCCACCGTTCCCCCACTTCCCACAGCCACCGGCGAAGCCGTGACGGTTCCCACTTCGAGAAGCGACAACGCCGCCGCCGCGCCGGTGATGTCGACGATGGCGTCCACCGCGCCCACCTCGTGGAAGTGGACCTCTTCGATGGGAACGCCGTGGATCTTCGCCTCGGCGCGGGCCAGCGTCTCGAAGATCGCCAGTGCGCGTTCGCGCACGCGGGTATCGAGACGGGCACGACGCAGCACGCGCTCGATCGCGCTGAAGTGACGCCCGGAGTGGTGCCGTGCAGATTTTCCCTTCCCGCGCCGGGCCGGTACCCGCACTTCCACGTGGCGCGCCGCAACGGCTCCGCGCATCACCCGGCGCACCACGAGCTTGTAATCGAGTTCCAATCCCGCGAGCTCGGCGGCAAGGGCTCTGCGCGACAGGCCCGCGTCGAGGAGGGCCCCGAGGAACATGTTTCCGGCGATCCCAGAAAAACAATCCAGATGCAGGGTACGCGCCAACGCTCAGAGCCGATTGATCAGGGTCGCGACATAGGCGGCACCAAAGCCGTTGTCGATGTTCACGACACTGACGTTCGACGCACAGCTCGTGAGCATCCCTAGCAGCGCCGCAACACCGCCGAAGGCAGCCCCATACCCCACACTGGTGGGCACCGCGATCACCGGCTTGTCGACGAGCCCGCCGACCACGGACGGGAGCGCCCCCTCCATTCCGGCGACGACGACGAGCACCCGTGCCCCGCGAAGCACCTCGCTCGACGCCAGGAGCCGGTGAAGGCCCGCGACGCCCACGTCGGCCAGGAGCTCGACCTTATTGCCGAAGCGCTGCGCCACGCCCACAGCCTCGCAGGCCACGGGCAGATCCGAGGTACCGGCGCATACCACCGCGATGTTCCCCTTGCCGACACAGGCGACCTGCGCGGGCCCGAACCAGAGCAGCCGCCCCTGCGCCGTGTACTCACCCCCACCGATGCGGCCAGAGACGGCCTCTGCACACTCCGGAGACACGCGAGTCACCAGCACCCGCTGCTCGGAGCGGCGCAGCGCCGCGACGATGTCGGCGATCTGCTCCGGGGTCTTGCCGGGCGCGTAGACCACCTCTGGCAGGCCAGCACGCAGGGCGCGGTGCGTATCGACGCGAGCACCGGGCACATCGACGAACGGCAGCTGCGCCAGCGCCTCGATGGCCTCCTCCGGCTCGACGTCTCCGTCGCGCACGCGCTCCATCAGTTCGCGGATCCGCTCGCGATCCATGCCGCGACGGTATCAGAAGTGGCCCCGAGACGCGCCGCGAGAACGCCCATCACCGGAACGCGCGGAGTCCGTCGAACGGGTGGGTGCAATCAGGACTCGGGTCGAGATGCGTCCTGGGCAATGACGAAGAGCACGTTCGGCTCTCCCCCATCGGCTCGAAGCTCGGTGGTGATGATGACACCATCGCCGCGCCTGGAAAGCAGGCGATCCAGGGTACGGCCGGCGTCTCCGTTCACGAGCACGGGGACCGAGAGCGTGACGCGCGCACCCAGGTGGTCGGCGACCGCCGACACCGCACGTGACACCACGATGTTTCCGACCTCGCGCAGCGCCGACCTGCGCTCCGTCGCGTCGCCGGCACCAAGACAGTCACATACGGTGTCGCATCCCGAAGACGAGAAGAGAAGTGCCACCAGACCCGAGACGCTGCCCGCCACCTCGAAGACAATGCCCGTGTCGGCGCTCCCGATCGCTGCGGGCTGCGCCAATGAGGGCTCGCGGACCCGGAAGCCGTGGCCCAGCAGCGCGCCAAAACTCGCCGCTGCTGCACCGGCACCCAGCCGGGCCAGTTCGCGCGGACGAGACTGGAACATGCGCGCGGTGTCCGACATCAGAACAGCTGGGTCGGTTCGAGGACGAATACGGGCCGCCCGTCGCCGAGAATGGTGAGCCCCGCGAGCGCGCGCACCGGCGCGAGCAGCTCGGGAACGGGCTTCACGTAGATCTGCTGCTGACCCGCCACGCGGTCCACCTGGACCGCGAGCTGCTCCCCGCGGACTTCGGTGAGGACGAGAGTCGCGACGTTCGCGTCCCCGGCGGACTCGAGTGCCAGCCTCGCGGCAAGCGAAAAAACGGGAATCGGCTCGTCCTCGATCAGCGCGAAGGCCTCGCGTCCGCTCGTCTCGATCATGTCCAGCGGAAGTTCGACGATGCGTTCCACCCGTGCGATGGGAAGCGCCACGCGCTCGCCCGCCACATCGAGCAGCAGCACGCGCTGCACAGCGGCCGTGATCGGAACCCGGAGAGTCGTGGCGGTGCCTCTCCCGGGAGTCGTTACAAACTCGACAGAGCCGCCCAGGGACTCGAGGGTGACGCGCACCGCATCCATACCCACGCCGCGTCCCGAAATCTCGGAAACCCGATCCGCCATCGAGAAGCCGGGGCGGAACACGAAGGCGGTGAGCTGCTCGGCGGAGAGATCCTCCGCGATTCCCCGATGCACCAGGCCCGCTTCGACGGCGCGGCTCCGCACCGCCTCGAGATCCATGCCGGCCCCATCATCACTCACGGCGATGCAAATCGAGTCCTTTTCGCGGTGTGCGTCGATGGCGACACGCCCCACCTCAGGTTTGCCCGCTGCCGCACGCGTCTCCGGTGCCTCGATGCCGTGGTCCACGGCGTTGCGGACCAGGTGAACCAGCGGATCGGAGAGCCGATCGAGAATCGATCGGTCGAGCTCGAGCTCGCCACCTCGAATCTCCACCTCGACCCGCTTGCCCCCCGCCCGAGCCACCTCCCGGGCCATGCGTGGCAAGAACTCGATGATCCGCAGAAGCGGCGTAGTACGCAGCTCGAGGGCACGCATCTGGAGTTCGCCCACCACGTGATCCATGCGGTCGAGTCCGGCCGCCAACTGGGTGGCATCACCCGCTTTTCCTGGATCCGCGGCCGTGCGCACCTGGCTCGAGTTGAGGATCACCTCGCCCACCGTCGAGAGGAAGCGATCGAGGGTCTCGGTCGAAACCCGCACCGAAGGCGGCGGCCGCGGGGCATCGAGGACTTCGGAATCGGCTGAGGCCGCCGCCGGGGCGACGGCCTCAGGCCTTTTTTTGGGTGCCCTCCGGCGGGTTTCCGGTCAGTGCCAGGACCGCTGCGAGTTCCGGCTCGGGCGGCGGTGGCATGCCGCTGCGGCGTACGGACCCGACCATGCGCTCCAGCCCCTCGAGGCCGCGAAAGAGAAGGGCCAGTCCCGCGGCGTCCAGCTGGACATCACCCGACCGGACCGCCTGCACGCGGTCTTCGAATCGGTGGGAAATGTCGGTGATCGACGCGTACTCGAGGGACGCGGCCATACCCTTGATGGAGTGGGCCATGCGGAACAGGACGTCGACGGACTCCGCGCACCCCGGGTCCTTCTCCAGTTCGAGCAGGGCCCGGCTCATCTCTGCAAGGTGCTCCGTCGCCTCTTCGAGGAAGACGGCCCTGTACTTCCCCATGTCCAAGGCTACCGGTCTCCCTTCTCCAGCACCTTGTCCAGGGTCTCGATGACGGACTCGGGCAGGAAGGGCTTTATGATGAAGTCCTTCGCACCCGCGGCAAGCGCCTCCTTCACCAGGGTCTCCTGGCCGAGGGCGCTGCACATCACGACGCAGGCCGTCGGATCCACGTCGAGAATGCCCTTGACTGCGTCGATCCCCGAGCTCCTCGGCATCACGATGTCCATTGTCACGACTTCCGGGCGATGGCTCTTGAATTTGTCGACCGCCTCGATGCCGTCGGAAGCCTCTGCGATCACCTCGTGTCCCTTCGACTCCACGATTTCTCGGATAATCTGCCGCATGAATGCCGCGTCGTCGGCTACCAGAATCTGGGCCATGTACTCCTCCTGAGTCACACGCTCCGTTCGAGCGAGCTCTCGATCACCTCCCCGGCCCGGGCGAACAGCCGCTCCGGATCGAGGACGAACACCACGCGGCCGTCGATCGACCGCTTCTCCGCAACCAGCGCCGGACCCGTGGCCCGCGCCGCACAACCGGCGACCAGACCGAGAATCCGGTCGACAAAGATCCCAAAACGCGCTCCCCCATCCGCCCGCGGCGTCACCACCAGGGCGTGCGTCGGGTCGGACTCGGCTTCCGGCAAATCGAGGAGCACCGTACGCTGCAACACCGGGAGAGCATCCCCGTGGTGGTTCATCACCCCCGCCGTACCGGCCGGAAGGGTCGGGATCGAGACCAGTGGCCCGACTTCCGCCACCTCGACGACGCAGGCAATGGGCAACGCGTATACGCTGCCGCCCACATCGAAGGTGAGAAGACGATCCTCGTCGAGCCGGTTCTCCGCCGGCGCGCTCACGAGGGCTTCTCCCCGCTTCCCGTATCGAAGCGGCGCACCACACCCTCGAGTTGATCGGCCTGCTCGCTCATCTTCACCGAACAACGCGCCATCTCCTCCATCGAGATGACCTGGCGCTGCGACGTGCCGACCGCACCGTCGATCGCCACGCGATTGTGTTCGGCGGCTCGCGACACCCGGTCCATGGCACCCACCAGCCGCTCGATGTCCTGGGTCTGCGAGTCCGTGCCCAGGAAGATCTCCTCGGCCCGGGTGGCAGCCTCGCCGACGGCCTGCCGGATGTGCTCGAGCGAATGCGCGATGGTGTCCACGTCCTCGCGCCCCTCGCGGACACCGAGGCCCGATTCGCGCATCTCATTGGCTACGTCGTTCGTATCCGTCTGGATCTCCGCAATCAGCTTGGCAATCTCTCCGGCGCTCTGGCCGGCGCTCTCGGCGAGCTTGCGGATCTCCTCGGCCACCACCGCGAAACCGCGTCCCGCCTCGCCCGCCCGGGCCGCCTCGATCGACGCGTTGAGAGAGAGCAGGTTCGTGCGGTGGGCCACGCTCGTGATGACTGCGGTGATCTGGTTCACGTGGCGCGTCTTCTCCTCGAGCGCAAAGACCCGCTTCACCGACACTTCGACCCGTTCGAATACCGTGCGCATCTTCTCGATCGCGAGTCGCGCAACGTCCACGCCGGAGTTCGCCTTCTGGTTGGCCTCCGCGGCAAACCCGAAGGCCTCGCGGGCGCGGTCCGCATTGCGCTCGATCGTCGAAGCAATCTCGTGCAGCAGCTTCGACGCATCGTCGAGGGACTTCTGCTGCTCGGTGACGCTGCGCGCGAGTTCAGAGACGGTCGCCGAGATCTCGCCATTTCCCGAGCCCACCTGATCCGCCGAACGCCCGAGCTCGGCCGCGGCGAGCGACACCCGGGCGTTGGTGCCCTCCACCTGCTCGACCAGATCGCGAAGCCCGGCCGCCATCCGCTGAATGCTGTGCGCGAGCGTGCTCGTCTCGTCGGGCAGGCGCGCGGGCGCCGCGAGGTCTACTGGAGCCGCCAGACTGCCGCGCGCGATGGCCTCGGTGGCACCGTGGAACCGGCGGAGCGTGCGAGTCAGCGGGCGCGAGAGGAAGAAGCCGAGCGCACCGCCCACGACGAGCCCGAAGCAAGCCCCGACCCACGGCGCAACGGCCACGCCGCCGCGCTCGAGCAGGCCCGGAAAGCCCACCGCTGCCGCCCCCACGACAAGAGAGGCCGCCGCGCATTTCTGGGTGAGTGACACGCGCACAACGGGGTGTATCGGTGAAAGGGAGCACTGCCTTGAAGCGTCAAAACACCAAATTCCAAAGATAAACCGGAAACTTGCCGCAAAAGGCAGGAGCGGCCGGAGGCGTCCCGCTCAGCGCGCGAAGTGCCGCCAGCCGCGCTGCTCCTGCCGGCGCCCGACCACGACCCTGCCGATCTCGGTCACCGCCACCCCCAGGCGCTGGGAGAGCCACGCCGCTGAGGGCCCCCGGGGCCGCAGCGTGAACAGCAGCTCGTAGTCCTCGCCCCCGCCCAGCGCCAGCGCCAGCGGCTCGAGGCCAAGGGCGGCGCAGGCGCGGCGGAAGCCCCGGGGCAGCGGCAGCCCAGCGGGCTCCAGGTCCGCCGCCAGGCCCGCGGCATCCAGTACCTGGCCCAGGTCCGCCTCGAGCCCATCGGAGATGTCGATGCAACTGCCGACCCCGCGTACCCGGGTCAGGGCGAGTCCCGCCCGGAGACGCGGCTCAGCTACGTGCCGGACGCGCCCCCGCCGCTCCGCCCGGGCCCGATCGAGCGCTGCGGCACCGAGCACCCCCGTCACCAGCAGCCGGTCGCCAGCGCGCACGCCGCGGCGGGTCAGTGCGTTTCCGCGCTTCACGGCACCGAGCGCCGTGATCGCAAGCGACACCTCGCCCGCCTGGGAGCAGTTGCCCCCGATCAGCGGACAGCCGTGTCGCACCGCCTCGTGCAACAGTCCGGCCACCAGCCCATCGACGCGCTTCACCAACAACTCGCCCGGCGCCCCCAACGCCAGCACGAACCCCATCGGCCTCGCACCCATCGCCGCCAGGTCCGAGAGGTTGGCAACGAGCGCGCGACGTCCGACGTTGCGCGGACTCTCGTTCGAGAAGCGGAAGTGCACGTTTTCGACACTTGCATCGGTCGAGACGACGACGTCCTCACCCGCACGGGGCCTGAGCAAGGCCGCGTCGTCCCCGATTCCGAGCACGACCGAACGGCCGGAAACCTTCGCTGCCGCCCGCTCGATTCGCGAGATCAGCCCCCGCTCTCCGAGATCCCGAAGCCGCACGACAGCAGCCTACAGCAGGTTCCGGCGCTGCAGCGAAGGATCCGCAAAGCCCGAAGGCGCCGAGGATCAGCGAGGCTTGACGATGACCGAGCGCGTGGCCCGGGGAACACGCCGCGGCGGGCGCGAGCGGGCCGCGCGGGGAGCCGACACCGGCTCGAGCGCTGCCTCGATCACCTCTTCCATCTGCTCGACGGGAATGAACGTGACGCGCCGCTTCTGTTCCGACGAAAGCTCCTGCAGGTCGCGCAGGTTCTTCTTCGGCAGGATCACCCGCTTGATCCCCGAGCGCATCGCGGCCAGTACCTTCTCGCGCACGCCACCGATCGGGAGCACGCGGCCGCGCAGCGTTACCTCACCCGTCATCGCCACCTCTGCGCGCACGGACCGGCGCGTCGCCAGCGACACCATCGCCGTCGCAATCGCGACGCCCGCGGAGGGCCCGTCCTTCGGGATCGCGCCCGCCGGCACGTGCACGTGCACCTCGTGCCGCGAAAAGATCGCCGGATCGAAGCCGAGAGCTATTCCATTGCTGCGCGCCCAGGTGAGCGCGGTGTGCCCCGATTCTTTCATGACGTCGCCGAGCTGGCCGGTCAGAACCAGGCCCTTGCCCCGAGTCAGGGAGGCCTCGATGGTGAGGATCTCGCCGCCGCAATCGGTCCAGGCGAGTCCGTTTGCCATGCCGATCTCCCCGGTCTGCGCAAGCGCTTCTTCCGAGTAGATCGGCGGCCCCAGATGCTTCTGCACACTCCGGCAGGTCACCGACACGCGCGAGGTGTCTCCTTCAGCCGCGCGCCGAGCTGATTTCCGGCAGATCTCGGCAACCTTGCGCTCGAGTCCGCGCACACCGGCCTCGCGGGTGTAGTCCATCACGACCTGCATGAGCGCGGCGTCCGACCAGCGGATGCGCTCGTCGGGCAGCCCGTGTTCACGCACCTGCCGGGGAACGAGGTAAGAGCGGGTGATCTCGAGCTTTTCCTCCGGCGTGTAGCCAGGCACCCGGATCACCTCCATCCGATCGCGCAGCGGCGGCGGAACATTCTCAATCGTGTTTGCCGTTGCGATGAACATTACGTGCGAGAGGTCGAACGGCACACTCAGGTAGTGATCGCTGAAGTGAACGTTCTGCTCCGGGTCGAGAACCTCGAGCAACGCCGCTGACGGATCGCCGCGAAAGTCCGCCCCGAGCTTGTCGATCTCATCGAGCATGAAGACCGGATTGGAAGTGCCGGCCCGCTTCAGACCCTGGAGGATACGGCCCGGCATGGCGCCGACGTAGGTGCGACGGTGCCCCCGGATCTCAGCCTCGTCGCGGATGCCACCGAGCGAAATTCGCACGAACTCGCGACCCATCGCCCGAGCGATCGAGCGACCGAGAGAGGTCTTGCCTACACCGGGCGGACCCGCAAAGCAGAGAATCGATCCGCGCGCGTCGCCGCGCAGCTTGCGGACACCGAGATGCTCGAGGACGCGGTCCTTGATCTTCAGGAGGTGAGCGTGATCCTCGTCGAGGATCTGTTTGGCGGCCACCAGGTCGATCCGGTCCGGCGACTGCTGGCTCCACGGCAGTTCCACCATCCAGTCCAGGTAGCTGCGCAGCACGTGGGCCTCCGGCCCGTCCGGGTGCATACGCTCCAGGCGGCGCAGCTGCTTCGTCGATTCGGCGAGCGCATCGTCGGAGAATCCGGCCTGCTCGATCTTCGAGCGATACTCGGTGATTTCCTCCACGTGGGGATCCGTCTCGCCGAGCTCCGCCTGGATCGCGCGGAGCTGCTCGCGCAGGTAGTGCTCTCGCTGGCCCCGGTCCATCTCTTCCCGAGCCTGGCTCTGGATCTCCGCTTGCATGCTCGTCACGTCGAGTTCGCGCCGCAGTACGGCGTCGATACGCCGCAGGCGCACCAGCGGATCGACGATTTCGAGCAAATCCTGAGCCTCCGAGGAACGCAGCCGCAGGTGCGACGCCACCGTATCTGCAAGCCGCCCCGCGTCGTGCACGTTGGCAGTCACCGAGATCACCTCGGGCGGCAGGTTCCGGAGCGGCAGCAACTCCTCGACGTGACCACGCACTGCGCGCATCAACGCCTCGGTCTCGACCGACCAGGAACTCTCCCCGTCCGCAGGCAACTCGGAGACACGGACCCAACGCGAACGCTCGTGCTCGAGGAAGGATTCGATGCGCGCCTTGGCAAGGCCCTGCACCAGTACCTTCACCCGGCCGTCGCTCATGCGCAGGATGCGCATCACCGTCGCAATCGTGCCCACCGTATGCAGGTCGTCGGGCTCCGGTTCCTCCACGTCGCCCTCGCGCTGGGCCACGAGGAGTACCAGCCGGTCCCCGGCCATCGCATCGTCGATGGCTGCGATGGAACGCTCACGCGTCACATAGATCGGCAGTACCATATGGGGAAAAACCACCAGTCCCCTTAGGGGGATGATCGGCAGCTCTTCGGGAACGGCGTAGGAGTCGAGGTGCTGAGTCATGCCCCGTTTTCGACCGGGATCCGCTCGGACTTGAACTCAGCCGACGGGAAACATGCCCCGAGTCACTCCACGGCGCGCACGCGGCCGCGCTGGACGCCAAGCAGGAACGGGCGCTTGCGGGCATTCCCGTCACTGCCCATGCGGATCACGCCCGTGACACCGGGATAGGACGTAACGGTGAGCATACCTTCGCGCACATCTTCGCGGGTGGTGCGGTCACGCGCGAGCTGCACGAGCACCAGGTTCGTGGCGTCGTAGGCCTGGGCAGCAAAGGCATCGGGCGGCGAAGCGTACGCGCGGTCGAAGCCCGCGGCGAAGTCGCGCACGGGCGCCAGAGAACTCTCGCCGTAGTAGTGAACGGTGAAGTAGGCCCCGTCAACATGCTCGCGTCCAATCTCGGTCAAGTCGCGATTGTTCCAGGCATTGGTACCCAGCAGCGTCGCCCCCACGGCCTCGTGAAACGCGAGCTGCGGCGCGATCAGCACCACCTTGCCGTAAGACTCCGGGATGAAGATCGCGTCGAAGTCGACGATCGGGGGCAGCGCCTCCTCGTTGGGACCCGTCATCGCGCGCGCCTCCTCGCGCAGAGCGGACGCCTCCTCTGCAGGAAGGCGGCGGGCGCGACTCTCGAGTTTTTCGCGCTCCTTGAGCGCCTCCTTTTCTTTTTCCGTGAGTAGCGAGTAGCCGACGAGATGGCGGATAGGCTGCTCGAAGTCCGTGGCATCCGGGTCGTACGACGCCACCCCGACGATCCGGCCACCCTGGTCTTCCACGGCCCGCCAGAACAGCCTGCGAAGCCCCAGGCCGTAGGAGTCACGCGGATAGAGGATGGCGAAACGCTGAGCCCCGAGGTTGCGGATCGCGTGGTACACGAGGGTCTGCACCTCCTCTTCGGGGCGCGTCCGTACGCGAAAGACCTGGGAACGCGCCGCCGCCACTTCCTCGCTAGCAGTGAGCGCCAGGAGCGGCACACCCGCACTCTGAGCTGCGCTGGCGGCGGCCTCGCACTCCCCCTTCAACAGGGGTCCGATGATCGCCACGACGCCTTCAGCGGCGAGTTCCTGCACGGCCCGCGCGGCGCGCTCGGGCCGCCCAGCCGTGTCGCGCACCAACACCCGAACGCGGCGACCGCCGGTGTCCTCGCCGAAGATTCCCGCCGCAAGCAGCACACCCTGGAGACTTTCCTCACCGAAGCGCGCGAAGCGCCCGGTGAGCGGCAACGCAACCCCGATGGTCCCGGAGGCTCCATCGACCGAGGGTGCGGCGTGCGCCAGCGCCTGGGCCAGCGTGGGAAACTCCGCCACGTCGACGGGACCTTCCTCCTGCAAACGCAACCGCTGCGACACGGTGGTAAGGCGCGCGCTATAAGCGGGCGCAAGCGCCAGACGCGACGCGCGATGGACGAGGGGCTGCGCTGCCTCCAGGTCCCCCGCGTCGAGAGCTCGATCGGCAGCCTCGAGCAGCGTACGGCCCGCCGGGATCTCGCGCCCAATCTGGTCCGCTGCGCGCACCAGGTCCGGGAGGTCTAGCTGCGTCAGCTGCTCGTCGATCTCGACGTCGACGAGGGCCAACGCGCCCTCGTCCGTTTCGGCCCCGCGCACCTGCGCCAGCCAGCGGAGCTTGTTTACCGGGTCGTCCGAAGCATCCGCGAGCACGCGGTACGCATCCCGGCGCTCCGCGCTGGAAAGCCGGGACATCCGCACCCTGCGCATGCGGCTCGCGGCCGCAGCCTTGTTCCCCCGCGAGAGCTCGATGCTTGCCATCTCGACCCGCGCCACATCGACACGGTCGCCGTTTGGATGGTTCTGCTCCACCCAGCCGTAGCGGCGCAACGCCGCGTCGAGATCGCCCCGGGCCACAGCGAGCTCGGCCAGGCGCACGGCGGCATCGTCGGCGAGTGGGCTCTGGGGACGCTCGCCGAGAAATCTCTCGAGGGCGCGCTGCGTCGCAGCAGGGTCATCCGCCAAGGTGGCGACCGCCTCGGCGTAGGCGCGCCTCTCGTCATCGGTCGCCTGCGGCGCGCCGAGGCGCGGCGCACCCGCGCATCCCAGTGCGACCGCAGCCAGCGCAACCCACCCCGTCGAGCGAGCGCGCGCCGCCCTCATTCGAAGAGATCTCTCAGCTTCTCAAGGAAGCCGCGTGTCACCGGAGAGACTTCCTCGCCTCCCTCCGCCGCGAACTCCTCCACCAGTTCCCGCTGGCGCTTCGAGAGCCGCGTCGGAACTTCGGCGAAGATGTGCAGGAGCTGATCGCCCCGCCCCTGTGAACGCAGCGAGGGCATTCCCTTGCCGCGCAGCCGCAAGACCTTCCCCGTCTGCGTACCCTCGGGAATCTTGAGCTTGACCTTGCCCTCGAGGGTCGGCACGTCGACCTCCGTGCCGAGCGTCGCCTGCGAAAAAGAGATGGGGACCTGGCAGTGCAGGTCCGGACCGTCGCGCTCGAAGAACGGGTGCTCCCGGATCGAGATCACGACGAAGAGGTCACCGGGCGGTCCACCCGCAACCCCCGCCTCGCCCTCACCCGACAGACGCAGCCGCATGCCGCTCTCGACACCGGCCGGCACCTTCACCCGGATGCTCTGCGTTCCCTCGACGCGGCCGCTGCCGCGACAATCAGTGCAGCGCTCGCGCACGATCTCACCGGCGCCGGAGCACGCATCGCACGGGCGGCTCACCCGGAAGAAGCCCTGCTGGAAAATCACCTGCCCGGCTCCGCCGCACCGCCCGCAGAGTTCGGGCCGTGTGCCGGGCCTCGCCCCGCTGCCATCACAGGTCTCACAGGGGCGCATCTTGGGGAGCTGGATCGAGGCCTCCTTCCCCTCGATCACGTCCGAGAGTTCGATGTCGAGGTTGTAACGCAGGTCCGCGCCCCGCTGGCTGCGGCCGCCCCGGGGATGCCCGGGCCGGGCACCACCGAAAAGGTCGCCAAAGAGGTCGCTGAAGAGATCCGTGAAGTTCCCGAGGTCACCGAAGCCACCCGGGGCCCCACCCATGCCCGCGCCGTCGAAACCGAAGTTGTCGTAGTTGCTCCGCTTCTGCGGATCCGAGAGCACGGCGTAGGCCTCCGAGGCCCGCTTGAAACGCTCCTCGGCTTCGGTGTTGCCCGGGTTGCGGTCCGGGTGGTTCTCGAGCGCAATCTTGCGGTAGGACCGCTTCAGATCCTCGGGAGAGGCGTCGCGTTGGACGCCCAGAACCTCGTAGTAATCGTGCCTGGCCACGTGCCGGAATCCGTGCCGGACTTGGCCGGCGGAAGGGTGGGAGCAGAAGCCGATCGAAGGGAGCTAGTCGACCTCGTCGTCGTCTCCCAGCGCGGCGTAGAGCTTCTCCGTCATGTTGTAAGTGAGCGCCGAGAGTTCGTCAACGGCGCCACGCAGGACATCGGCATCCTCGCCCCCGAGGGCGTCTTTCACCGCCCCGACGGCCCGGAGCAGCTCTTCCCGATCCTCACCGTCCACGTTTTCGGCGAACTCCTCGAGGGTCCGTTGGGTGGAGTAGATCAGGCCGTCGGCCTTGTTCTCCAACTCGACGCACCCGCGGCGTGCCTGGTCGGCGTCGCCCTGCTCCCGCGCCTCGCTGATCAACTGTTCCAGCTCTTCCTCGCCGAGGCCACTGGACCCGGTGATCTGGATCGCCTGGCTTCGGCCCGTGCCGAGATCCATGGCCGATACATTCACGACCCCGTCGGCATCGATCTCGAAGGTCACTTCGATCTGCGGCACGCCACGCGGCGCCGGCGCAATGCCGACCAGTTCGAAACGGCCCAGGGTCTTGTTGTCGCCCGCCATGTCGCGCTCGCCCTGGATCACGTGGATGCGCACGACGGTCTGGTCGTCTTCGGTGGTCGAAAACACCTGGGACTTCGAAGTCGGGATCGTCGTATTGCGCTCGATGATGCACGTCGCGACCCCACCCTGGGTCTCGACACCGAGCGAGAGCGGCGTCACATCGAGAAGCAGGACATTCTCGACCTCGCCGGTCAGGACACCCGCCTGGATCGCGGCGCCACGGGCGACACCCTCGTCGGGATCGACACACCGGCTGGGCTTGCGTCCGAAGATCTCCTCGACCTTGCGCTCGACGGCCGGCATGCGCGTCATGCCGCCGACCAGGATCACTTCGTCGATTTCCGCAGTGGAAAACCCCGCGTCGTCGAGGGCCTTCTCGCAGGGTGCCACGAGACGCTGGACGAGGCCCGCGCAGAGTTCCTCGAGCTGCTCTCGAGCAAAGGTCGCAGTCAGGTGTTTCGGACCCTCATCGTCCGCCGCAATGAACGGCAGGTTGAGATCCGTCTCGCTCGAAGACGAGAGCTCGTGCTTGGCGCGCTCGGCGGCTTCCTTGAGCCGCTGGAGGGCCATCTTGTCCTCGCGAAGATCGACGCCGTGCTCTTTTTCGAACCCCTCGATCAGGAAGTCGACGACCCGAAGGTCGAAATCTTCACCGCCGAGGTAGGTGTCTCCGTTGGTGCTCCGCACCTCGAATACCCCGTCCGCGATTTCGAGGATCGAAACGTCGAAGGTGCCACCGCCGAGGTCGAAGACCGCGATGCGCCGACTCTCCGCGTCCTGCAGGCCGTAGGCGAGGGCCGCCGCCGTGGGCTCGTTGATGATCCGGAGCACATTGAGACCCGCGATGCGCCCCGCGTCCTGGGTCGCCTGGCGCTGGGAATCGTCGAAATATGCCGGCACGGTGATCACCGCGTCCTCGATGGGCTCGCCCAGGAAGTCTGCGACTGTGTCCTTCATCTTCGCCAGTACGATGCCGGAGATCTCCTGGGGCGAGCAGAGTTTGTCCCCGGCCTCGACCCAGGCATCGCCGTTTTTGGCGGCCCTGATCGCGAAGGGCGCGATCTGCTGGAAGGCCTCGACCTCTTCGCTCTCGAACTTGCGGCCGATCAGCCGCTTGGTGGCGAAGATCGTCTCGTTCGGATTGGTGACGGCCTGCCGCTTGGCGACCTGTCCGACGAGCTTTTCGCCGGCTGCGCTGAAGGCGACCATCGAGGGCGTGGTTCGACAGCCCTCGGCATTGGCCACGACCTGCGCTTCGCCGTTGTCGAAGACGGCGACGCAGGAGTTCGTCGTCCCGAGGTCGATTCCGATGACCTTGCCCATGACCGGTAGTGCCTCCCCTAAACCGGGAGGCGCCACCCCATCGGGCTAGCCCGCGTCCCCCTCGGTCTCCGTCTTCTCCTGCCCATTCAGAGCGTCTTCCGGCCCGCGGGCCACGACGACCCGGCTCGGGCGGATGAGACGATCCCGCAGCCTGTAGCCCTTCTGAAGTTCCTCGATCACCGTATTTGTCGGTGCCGACTCGTGTGGCACCTGAGCCATCGCCTCGTGGAACGCGGGATCGAAGGACTGCTCGAGGGCCTCGATTCGGACGACACCGTGCTTGGTGAGTGCGGCCAGCAGCTCCCGCTGCACCAACTCCACACCTTGCAGAAGGCTCTCCAAGTCCCCGCCCCCGCTCTTCCGAGCGTGGTCGATGGCTCGATCCAGGTTATCGACCGTGGGAAGCAGGTCCTTGACGAGATTCTCGTGACCGTATTGGTGCGCATCCGTCCGCTCTTTGAGCGTGCGGCGCTTGAAGTTCTCGAAGTCGGCCTGCAGGCGCAGCAGGCGATCCCGGGTCTCCTCGAACTCGCGGACCAGGTCCTCGGGATGCGGCAGAGCCTCCCCGGCGGGGTCCCCCGCTGGACTGGCCTCGCCGTTTCCGGCTTCCGCTGCGCTCCCCTCTACCGCAGCGGTGGCCTCGCGAAGCGCCTCCTCGAGTTCGGGACTCGGCGCGAGGGAGCCCTCGGAGGCCTCCTCGGCCGCGGACTCCCCGCCCTCGCTCTCCTCCGCCTTGACCTCGATCTTCCTCTTGCGCGGGCTCACGCCGTGAGCCTTCCCGTCACGACCTCGGAGCAGTAGTCGACGAGCGGGATGACGCGGCTGAAATCCATACGGCTCGGCCCGATCACGCCGAGCACACCGAGCGGCCGCTGGCCCACCGCACCCCCGTAGGGCGAAGCCACCAGGGCACAGCGCCGCAGGCCCGGATCGTCGAGTTCCTCACCGATCGCCACGCTCACGCCCTCGGGTTCGAGAATCTGGCCCAGAACCTCGAGGAGCCGCTCTTCTTCCTCGAGCGCCGCAAAGAGTTCGCGCAGCCGGCACGGATCCCGGAACTCGGGCTGGTCGAGAAGCGCCATGCGGGTGGCAATGACGAGGTCGCCTTCCTCGTCGTCGCACGCTTCGAATGCGCGACGCCCGAGTTCGAGCGTCCAGGCGAGCAGCGCGTTGGCGTCGCGGCGCAGCGCCCGCGCCTCTCGTTCGAGATCGCAGCGCACCTCGGCAAGCGTGCGACCGGCGACCCTTTCCGTGAGCGAGGACGCGACGCGGTCGAGGCTCGGCTGGTCGAACTCGCGGTCCGCGTCGATCACCCGGCGCGTCGCGACGCCGCTGGCCGTGACGAGCACGACGAGCACCCGCTCGGTCGAGAGCCGCACGAGGCTCACGTGGCGCACGCGCATGCGCGCAAAGCGCGGCGCAATCACGAAGCCGAGCTGCCGCGTGTGATGCGACAGCAGCTCGGACGCGGCGGACACGACCCGATCGCCGTCGACCTCGTCCAGCCGGTAGGCGATGTCGCGGCGTTCGGAACGCGGCAAGGTGGCCGGCGCAAGCAGCGTATCGACGAAGACCCGCAGCCCGCGCTCAGTGGGGACGCGCCCCGACGAACGGTGCGGCTTGTCGACGAGGCCGAGTCCCGTGAGCTCGGTGAGGGTGTTGCGCACGCTCGCCGGCGAGAGCGGCGCCGCCAGCAGGTGAGCGATCGTCTGGGAACCGATCGGGCCCCCGGCGCCCACGTAGCTCGCCACCACGGCTCGCAGCACCGAGGCCTGCCGCTCGGTGAGCGGCGGAAACTCGACGGCATCGGATCGACTGGACGACACGCTGGGTACCCCGACTCAGTATCGGGTACCACCGGTCCGCTCGTGCGTCAATAAACCCTCAGAAATCAAACGAAATATTGAAAAATGGCATCGGCGAGGCGTCGCCCGGCCGGGGTGAGCTGCAGGTCGCCGGCCCCGCTCTCGGCGAGAAGACCCCGATCGGCGAGTTCTGCGATCGCGGGACCCCAGAAGCCTCGTGGGGGCGCGCCGAACTCCGCGGCAAAACGCCCCGCATCGAGGCCCGCTGCGGTGCGCAGGGCAAGAAAAGCCGCCTCGCCCCGCGCCACAGCGGGCGCGAGGGACTCCACGTCTGCCACGGCATCGAGGCTGCCCCCAAGGGCCGCTGTCTGCCAGGTCTCGAGATCGCGCGGATTCGAGCGCCTGCGGCCGTGCGGCGCATCCGAATCCGGGGGATCGCTCGACACGGCGGCCACGCCGAGACCCAGCACGGGACGGCGCTCCCAGTAGCGGCGGTTGTGGACCGCCTCGCGGCCGGGCCGCGCGTAGTTGCTGATCTCGTAGCGGGCGAGCCCGGCCGCGGCGAGCCGCTCCTCGACAGCCCCCATCATCTCCACCACCTCGGCCTCGTCTGCCCGGTCGAGCTGGCTGCGCTCGTCGGCCAGAGCGAAGGGCGTGCCGGCCTCCACGGTCAGCTCGTAGGCCGAAACGTGGTCCGGCGCGAAGGCCAACGCTTCGGCAAGGTCGCGCACGGTGCTGGCGACGCGCTGGCCCGGCGCCGCGAAGATCAGGTCGATGGAGAGCGCCGCGAAGCCCGTGCCGCAGGCGACAGCCAGGGTCTTCCGAGCCTCTTCGGCGCCGTGCGCCCGCCCCAACCGCTTGAGCGTGGCGTCGGTGAACGATTGCACGCCAACGCAGAGGCGGTTTACGCCCGCGGCGTGAAAGCCCGGCAGGCGCTCGCGCTCCACGGTTCCGGGGTTCATCTCGAGCGTGACCTCCGGCGCGTCGGGCTGGAACGCGCCGAATACCGCCACGCGAATGCGGTCGACGCTCTCCGGTGTAAGGAGCGACGGTGTGCCGCCGCCGAGGTAGAGACTCGCGAGCCTGCGTCCGGTGAAACGGGCGCGGCGCGCACCGAGCTCAGCGAGCAGCGCATCGACGTATCGGGCCTCGCGCTCTGGTGCGAGCGTCCGCACGCCGACCACCGCGAAGTCACAGTAGGGACAGACCCGCTCGCAAAAGGGCACGTGCACGTAGACACCCACGTCTTCCACACCCGGATGGTACGAAACGTCCCGTCGGTTACGCTCTCGCTGCTTTGAACGCACCCGCGGTCTGCCTCGAACGGCTCGACAACGGCCTCCGGCTACTCCTCTGTCCGGCCCAGCTGGCGCCCGTGGCGGAGGTGCAGATCTGGGCCGACGTGGGTGCAGCCGACGAGGGTGCCGACGAAGCGGGCCTCGCCCACTTCCACGAGCACATGCTCTTCAAGGGCACCGGTCGGCGCGGCCTGGGCGAGATCTCCGGCGAAATCGAGGGCGCCGGCGGCCGCATCAACGCCCACACGTCCCACGACGTCACCGTCTACCACGCGACACTGCCGGCGGCAGAGGTCGCGTTGGGGATCGACGTACTCGCGGATGCGGTCACCGACTCGGTGTTCGACGCGGTGGAGATCTCGCGAGAGATCGAGGTGGTGCTCGAAGAAATCCGCAGCAGTGAAGACTCGCCGGGGTCGGTAGTCGGAAACGCGCTCTGCGCCGCCGCCTACCATCGACACCCCTACCGGGCACCTATTCTGGGAACGCCCAAAAGCGTGGCGAGCATCGACCGCAACCGGGTTCAACGCTTCTTCGAGCACTGGTACACACCCGACCGGCTCTGCGTGGTCGTCGCGGGCGACTTCGACCCGGACGCCGTGCGCGACCAGGTGCGCACCAGTCTCGGTTCGCTGCCCGCCGGCACCACCCGGCGCAAGCGACCGAAGGAATCCCGCCAAGATGGCCTGCGCACGGTGGTCCTGGCCCGACCCTTCGAACGCGTCACCGTCGAACTCGCCACGCCCGCCGTTGGACTCGGCCACCCCGACACCCCGCTCCTCGACCTGGTGGCCTATACGCTGGGAAACGGCGACAGCAGCCGGCTCGTGCGCGCGGTGCGAGAACGCGAGGGCCTCGCCGACCGCATCGACGCCTCCTGTTACACACCTCTCGACCCGGGCCTCTTCACGCTGGGCTTCGAGACCGACGCCGACCGAGCGCTGCCCGCCCTCGAAGCCGCCGTACGCGAGCTCGAGCGCATCCGCGTGGAGCCCGTGAGCATCGACGAACTCGAAAAGGCGCGTGCGAATTTTCTGGCCGCAGAAGACTTCGAACGGGAGAGCGTATCGGGCATGGCCCAGAAGGTCGGGAGCTTCCTCCACCTCGCCGGAGACGTGGCAGCCGAGGAGCGCTACCTCGACGGCGTGCGCAACGCGACTCCGGCGGACCTGCACCGGGTCGCACGCGAGCACCTGGCGCCCGAGCGGCTGACCGTGGCCGCCGTGGTCCCCGAAGCGTCGTCGGACTGTCTCGACGCAGAGCGGATCCACCGCTCCATCGAAGCTGGAACCCGGCGCATCGCGCGCGCCTTCGCGCTTCCCGTGGTGCGCACTTCTGGCCCCGACGTCGTGAGCTACGACCTGCCGAGCGGCGGACGGCTCCACGTGGTGCCCCGCCGCAGCATCCCCGTCGTCGCGGTGCGGGCCGCGTTTCTCGGTGGGCTGCTCGCAGATACCGCCGAGACGTCGGGCCTCACCGCCTTCCTGGCGTCGATGTGGACGCGCGGCAGTTGCGGCCGCTCGGCCGAGGACTTCGCCCGGGCGACCGAGACACTCGCAGCCGAAATCGACGGCTTTTGCGGCCGCAGCTCCCTCGGGCTGACGCTCGAAGCGCCGAGCGCCCAGCTGCCCCGGACGATCGACCTCTTCTGCGAAGCTCTTCTCGACCCGGCTTTCGATGGCGTCGAGATCGAGCGCGAAAGACGCGAAACACTCGCCGCGATCGCGCGCCGCGAGGACCAGCCCGCACACCGCGCTTTCCTGCTCTTTGCCCAGACCCTGTACCCGGACCATCCCTACGGCCGCCCGCTATTCGGACGGCGCGAGACAGTCGAGCACTTCGATGAGGAGGCGCTCGCCCGGCAGCATCGGAGGCTGGTGCAAGGCGCGAACCTCTCTCTCGCCGTGGCCGGAGACGTGGAGCCGGACGCGGTGGCCCAACACTTCTCCGTGCGGCTCACCGACCTGTCCGCGGGACCCTTCGAGAAGCCAGCAGCAGGAAACGGGGCACGGCCGGACGCAATCCGCCGCGCGGAGCTGCGCAAGGACCGCGCCCAGGCTCATACGGTGATCGGCTTCCCGGGAGTTGCCGTTGACGATCCGGACCGCTTCGCCCTGGAGGTGCTGGCGCAGTTGCTCGGCGGCCAGGGCGGCCGGCTCTTCCTCGCTCTGCGCGAGCGGCAGGGACTCGCCTATTCAGTGGGCGCCGCCAGCATCGAGGGCGTCGCACCCGGCTGGTTCGTGGTGTCGATCGCAACGGCGCCCGAGAAGCTCGAGCGGGCACGGCGCGGCATGCTCGATGAGCTCCGGCGGCTCGTCGACGAGCCCCCCCCGGAGGCCGAACTCGACGCCACGCGACGTTACCTGATCGGAAACTTCGCCATCGACCGGCAGCGCAATGCCGTCCATGCAGCCCAGGTTTCGCTGGATGCACTCTACGGGCTCGGCGCCACGGCGTCGGCATGCTACCCGGACGAAATCGCCGCCATCTCGCGCAAAGACGTCCTGCGCGTTGCCCAGCGCATCGTCGACCTCGAAGCGTACGTCGAGGCGGTAGTCCGCCCCTAGGGCTTCTTCGGGTTGTAACCACGCGCCGCGCCGTCGCCGCGCGGATCGCTCCCCCCGAGGTGCGCACCGGTCTTCGAGTCGATCACGATCGCCTGCGCGCTCGACCAGGTTCGGTCGGCAACCTCCACCTCGTGGCCGCGTTTGCGAAGCCCGGCGACGATCGATTCGTCGAGACCCGACTCGGCGTACACCTTGTTCGGCAGCCACTGGTGGTGGTAGCGGGGCGCCGCGACCGCCTCCTGCACATCCATGCCGAAGTCCATCACATTCAGGATCGTGAGGAGCGTCGTCGTGATGATGCGCGGCCCGCCGGGACTTCCCGTCACCATGAAGGGCCGGCCGTCGCGCGAAACGATCGTGGGAGTCATGCTCGAGAGCGGGCGCTTGCCCGGCGCGATCGCGTTGGCGCCCCGTTCGTCGACGAGCCCGTAGACATTCGGGCGGCCAATCGCCTTCGAAAAGTCGTCCATCTCGTTGTTGAGCACGATGCCTGTCCCCGGCACCGTAATGCCCGAACCAAAGGGCGTATTGATCGTCATGGTGAGCGCGACCGCGCCCCCCCGCCCATCGCTCGTCGAAAGGTGCGTCGTGCCCGAGTCGTTCTGCGGAAGACCCGGCCCCTCCACCTCGATCGCGCGTTCGCGCCGCCAGAAAGGCGGCACGATACGGCGGCGCAGCGTGTCGGCGTAGGGCTTCGACGTAAGGCGAGCCACTGGAACGTCCACGAAATCCGGGTCGCCGAACCAGGCGGCGCGGTCGGCGAAGGCGAGCTTCATCGCCTCGACGATGCGGTGGGCCGTACGCTCGTCGACGGGCCCGGCCTCTGCCAGATCAAAGCCCTCGAGAATGTTCAAGATCTCGACCAGCACCGCGCCGCCCGACGACGGGGGCGGAAACGACACGACCTCGAGCCCCCGGTAGCTCCCGGTTACTGGTTGGCGCAGCTTCGGTGTGTACCCGGCGAGGTCTTCGGGCGAGAGCACTCCGCCGTGGAGCTTTACAGCGGCGGCGATGCGCGCGCCGATCTCCCCGGTGTAGAAGACGTCGGACCCCTCGGTCGCCAGCCTCCGCAGGCTCTCGGCCAGGTCCCGCTGGCGCAGCACCCAGCCGGGCTCGGCCGCCGCGCCATCGGCAGGAAACTGGATGCGCGCCGTTTCGGGAAACGCAGCCGGAAGACCCATCTGGCTCAGGCGCTCGAGCATCCGCGCGTGGTAGGGACCGATGGCAAAGCCCTCGTCCGCCAGCCGGATCGCGGGCGCGAGCACGGCGGGCAGTGCAAGCGTGCCCCAGAGGTCGAGCGCCATCGCAAGGCCGCGAATGAACCCGGGGGTCGCAACGGCGAGCCCCCCGGAAAGCGAGGCCCTGGAATCGACACCCGGGCGGACGTACATGTCGCGGTCGGCGGCGCCCGGGGCCGTCTCGCGCGCGTCGAGGGCGAAGTATTCGCCGGAGTCGGTGCGCCCCACCAGGAAGACACCGCCACCGAGACCCGCCGAAAAGGGCTGGGTCACGGCCAGGGCAAACGCCGTCGCCACCGCCGCGTCCACGGCGTTCCCACCCGCTTCGAGCATGGCGAGGCCGGCATCGGCGGCATCGGCCTGCGAGGCGACCACCATGCCCTCGGTACCCGTACTGGGTTGCGACCAGGCCGGACCGGAAGAGCCCGCTCCCAGCAAGGCCCACCACAGCGCGAAATGCACCGTCAACCCGACCCGCCGGTTCATCGATAAGCAACGTACCACAGGCGGAATACGGGAATGGGACGGCAGAGATTGACATGCGGGCTCGCGCTCGCGGCAGCGGCATATGCGCTCGCCGGTTGCACAGCAACCGATACGGCGGCGCCGGTACCTGCACGTGCGGACATCCTCGATGGGCCGCACCCCACGGCCGTGCTCGAAGTCGAGGGACTGGGGACCATAAGCATCGACCTGCTCCCCGAGGTGGCACCCCAGGCGGTCGAGCGTTTCACCGCCGTGGCCAACGAGGGCTTCTACGACGGCACCACGTTCCACCGCGTCCTCCCCGGCTTCGTGATCCAGGGCGGAGATCCGCTGACGCGCAACGACGATCCTCGGGACGACGGCAAGGGCGGGCACCCCGAAGGCTACCGGGACGAGTACAACGGGCTCTCGCACCTGCGCGGCACCCTCGCCCTCGCGAACAAGGGGCGGCGTGGCACCGCCACCGGCCAGTTTTTCATCGTTCACGGCGACGCCCCACACCTGGACGGGAACTACACGATTCTGGGCCGGGTTTCCGAGGGCATCGAGGTCGTCGACGCCGTAACCCAACTCGAGATCGACACCTACGGCCGCTACGGCCCCCCGAACCGTCCCTACCCTACTAGTGCGCGCATCACTTCCCTGCGTGTCACGCAGCCTCCGCCCTCCTGAGACTTCCCGTAGCGCCCGGAAGATCTGCTAGCCCGCCCGCGGTGGGGAGGCTACGTTTCACCGCCCGTGGCCCGGTAGCTCAGTTGGTAGAGCACTTGACTGAAAATCAAGGTGTCGACAGTTCGATTCTGTCCTGGGCCACCACCTTCTGTCTTCTCCTGTCGTCTTAAGTCCCTACCACAGCTTGACTTTCAGATCTTCGCGCCTAGCTTGCACGAGTCATCGGGTGACAGCACCCGACGCACGAAGACGCCCCGTTGGGTCGCCATGCNGTCGCCATGCAGTCGCCATGCGGTCGCCATGCGGTCGCCATGCGGTCGCCATGCNGTCGCCATGCAGTCGCCATGCGGTCGCCATGCGGTCGCCATGCNGTCGCCATGCGGTCGCCATGCGGTCGCCATGCGGTCGCCAAGATCGACTAAGACGTACGCGCTCGTTGCCACCCGCAGTGCCGAGCGTTTGGAGGACCCCATGCGCGAGCCCGAGATTGCAGCTCTTCAACTCAATTCTGATCAAAGTTCAACGTTCCTCTGAGACGACCGAGTGCGGGGCCTTGCACTCCGGGTCCGGGGTACGTCGAAGACGTTCATGCTGAAAGCACAGATCCGCGGACGCACCCGCTGACTGCGGATTGGCCGCTGGGGGGAGATAACACTCACACAGGCGCGCCAAATTGTGCGGAAATATGTAGCCGAAATCGCGATGGGGGGCGATCCGACCGAAGAACGGCGTCGGCGGACCACGCTCGCAGACCTCGCGGCGATGTGGGAGGCGAAGGAGGCACGCCACCTCAAGCCCGCTACTCAATATGCTTACCGTCTCGCGCTTCGGGCTCACATTCTTCCGAAACTCGGGAAAGGCTCGTTAGATAGAATCTCGATCTCCGCACTTCGAAGTTTCCCGATGATCTCTTCTGCGCTGTGTCGTTTCTTGCCCATTCGACCTTCTCCTTGCTCGATCCGAAGATACAAACCGGATCGATATCAGGGGGGCAGGTCATTCGTGCTCTCGGGGACTTACGTCGCTGCTCACAGACGCCATGGCCTTATGATGCTTATCGGCGACCGTTCATCGGATCTATTGGATTTCGAACGAGTGCACCTGGAGAAGACACACGAATTCAGTCTCGCCGCTGGTTAGGACTGCGTCCGAGTGCCTGTCGGGACCGATACCATGCGGCGTTTCCTTAACAGCCTCTCAGATTTCCGACCACGCAGGTATAACCCGGCGGGGCGCAGGCCCTGTTGCTCACGTGGGCGTGAATGTTTTTCTTCGCGCCGAACGCAGCGGCGCGGGCTGAGCCGAGGATTGCTCTCTCTTCCTATGCCCAGCCACCGTGTGATACGTTCCGGACCGTCCGGTGGTGGTGGTCGTCATAGGCCAGCAGCGCGGCCTATCGTTTGGATACTCGATCTGTTTAGAGGCCACTCCTCCGAACGTGTACTCCAGCGCTTCAAATAACCTTCGCCACTCGACCGGCTATCAATGCAGACCTGATCGCAGGAATCACGCTAGACTGTGTCATCATGCACCGTCGATACATTCGAGTCGCGAAGTTTGCGTGCGTGATACTTGTCGTTATCGGCTGCACCAGTGAACCGGACGTTCCCGCGCGTCACGTCGTTCTCGTGAGTCTCGACGCGCTCGGTGCCAAACACGTGGGTGCCTATGGACACGGCGTGGACACGACCCCTCAGCTCGATGCGATCGCAGCGGAGGGAGCGGTCTTCGAGAGCGTCTACACGCAACAGCTCTGGACCCTCACTTCCCATCTCACGATGATGACAGGCCTTGCGCCGCGTGCGCATGGTGCTGGGCAACAGCAGCCGGCCCGCCCCGGTGTCCTGACCCTGGCTCAGCACCTTCGCTCGCACGGTTTCGCAACGGGAGCGTTCGTTGGTTCTGGCGGCTACATGGCCGGGCGCTTCGGCCTGGGCCGCGGCTTCGAGACCTACGTCACCCGCAATTCAAGCAGGTCCCTCGACAATACTCAAGCCTTCGCCTGGCTGAGGGCCCAGGCTCAGCGCTCTCGCCAAGACCCAGACCACCGGTTTTTCCTCTTTCTCCACTATTACGACGTGCACTCGGATGCGAATACGCTCGTGCCCTACGACTCCCCGGACCCCGAGCGATTCATGCCTGAGGGAATCCGCTGGCGCCATCCGGGAGGGACCTTGGTACTGGCCGGTCTGCGCGGCCGCACTACAGAAGAGGACTTGCAGGCTCTCGAGGCGCTCTACGACGCCAGTGTTTTCTTCGTCGATGACCGAGGGATTGGTGAGATCGCGCGCGTGTTAGAGGAGGAGGGCCTTGCGGGCGAGACGCTCCTGCTGGTGACATCCGACCACGGAGATGAACTCTTCGAGCATGGCAGCTTTTCGCACATGCAGCCCTACGATGAGGGCGCGCACGTTCCGTTGGTAGTGCGCGGACCAGGGGTTCCCGCCGGGCTCCGGATCCCCGCGCTAGCGGGGCTCGTGGATCTCATGCCTACGATCATGTCACTCGTTGGCTTTTCACCGCCCATGAACATTCAGGGACGAGATCTCTCTCCGCTGCTAAGAGGCGGTCCTCCGGTGCGAGAGGCTGTCTTCGTCGATGGCATGATGACCAACCTCGCAAACTACCGAAGCGCAGCAATCGTCCAGGATGGGGACGAACGACTCGCTTGGCTGGGGAGAATCGATGTGTCCCAGGGTGAGTCGTCCGTGGAGTTCGAACACCAGCCGCCAGCGGAGCTCTACGATCTCATTGCTGATCCTGAGCAGAAGCGCGATCTGGCCGCGGAACGCAGTGATCGCGCCGATGAACTCGAACGCCGGATTCTCGATTGGTACCGAGATAGCGAAGGATTTGCCGCCGGACTCGGCACCACTGAGAAGCAGCCGATGTTATCGGACTCCGAGCGCGAGGCCCTGCGGGCCCTCGGGTACGGAAACTAGGCGCATTTTAGAGCCGGTCGTCGCTGTGAAATTGCGAATCAAGCCGGACGATATTCATTGGCCTAGCTTCTCCCGCAGCACTTCGTATGGCGTCTTGCCACTGTGCGCTCCGTACGGTCGATCGTAATTGTAGAAGCCTTCCCAGGCAGCCAGCTTCTTCTCGAGATCGACATCGTCACGATAGGTGAGCAATTGATAAAACTCTTCCTTGTCGGTTCGATGCGATCTCTCGACCTTGCTGTTGAGTTGAGGAGTCCGTGGTCTGATGTAGACCTGCTCCATGCCCAGGTCTGCAACATGCCAATGGAAGAGCGCCTGGAACTCATGGCCGCGGTCGGTTTGGATCGTGCAGATCCGAAACGGAAACTTTCCGACCACGTAGTTGATGAAGTCGATCGCGTTAGCCTGAGTGTGGCGGTGATACACCTTGAGCGCACAGATGTAGGATTTTCTCAACGACCTCTTCGGGGGTCTCGTTGGGGTGATTGTGATGGCAGCTGAACCTCCGGCTCTTCAGCCCTTCATCGCCGGATTCACGGTACCGATCCCGCCAGAGGTAAAAGGTGGATCTCGCGATTCCAAAGCGCCGACACGTTGTCTTAATGCTGCCATTCTTCTCGGCGCGCTCAATAACCCTCTTCTTTCGTCTGATTTCTCTCTGATCCTCAGTCACTTCGACCCTCCGGTTCACCCCGTCTCGTCACGATCCAGGATGTCCGGCTGGATCTGTAATTTCACAGGCCCGTCACGGACGTGCCCACTGGACGCAAATGCCAATCTGCGGGCGCGTCGCCACGGATTCCCAATGGTCTGAACACCCACTCGAGAGGGCTGCGCGGCGCATCCCGCTTTCCCTTGGAACAACGCGGGTGGCCCGTGAAAGACACCCCCGCAACTGGTGCGGAGAAGGCGGTGCCGACGAGCCCTCGGACCGCGCGGGGCGCTCACTTCATTTGCTGCCGGGTGGGCATCCCGTTATTCTCCCGCTTCTCAAAGCGCAGCCCCTCAATGCGCTCGACCAAATTGGGAGACCACCTCGTGAGCTTCGAACAAGAGCTGTCCGACAAACTCGGCATCAGCGGTGTGACCTATCGCCACCAACTCACCAAAGACCAGCTGTTCCAGGCCGCGATCGCAAACGATCGCGGCCGAACGCGTGCCGGAGGCCCCGACGACGACCGAAAGGCATTCGCGACCAAGCTCGGTATCGAAGGCCCGCTCGTCTACTATACCGATCCCTCCTGCACCGGTCGGCCGGTGAACGACACCTTCGCCGTGGCCTGGCCCGAGATCAATGACCGCGTATGGTGGAAGGACAGCCTCCAGGCGTACGATCCGGACGCCTACGAAGGACTTTTCCGGCGAGTGATCGAACACGTGAACGCGCGTCGTCCGACGCTCTACGTCCAAGAGGTGTACGCCGGCACCGACCCGTCCTATTCCGTTCCCTATCGCTTCGTTGGTGAGTACGCGACTCATGCGATGTTTGCCCACAACATGTTTCCAAAGCAGGTGGCAGGAGTAACGGACGAGGCCGAAAAGCGTTGGACCATGCTGAACGTTCCCAGCTTCCGGTGCGAGCCCGAGCGCGACGGGAGCCTCTCCGATCGTGCCGTAATCATCGACTTTCGAAATCGTGTGTGCCTGGTCGTCGGAAGGGCCGACTACTGCGGGGTGACCAAGAAAACAATCTTCACGGTAATGAACTACCTGTTGCCAGAGCAGGGCCTCCTTCCGATGCACTGCGCGGCAAACTCGGGTGCTTCTGACGACTCGGCAATCCTCTTCGGACTCTCCGGAACCGGGAAAACCACGCTGTCCGCCGATCCGAACCGCAAGTTGATCGGAGACGACGAAACCGGTTGGACAGACACCGGCATCTCGAACTTCGAGGATGGGTGCTACGCGAAGCTGATCGACCTCGACAAGGAAGCCGAACCCGTCATCGCCGCGGCACTCTCGATGAAGGGAACGATCATCGAGAACGTCCCGCCGCTACCGGGAAAAGCACTCGAGGACACGGATCCACAGGAACTCGACCTGACAGACCGAACGATCACGGAAAACACGCGCTTCTCCTACCCCCTCTCTTGCAATCCAAACGTCGCCGATGGTGCACGCGGCGATCATCCGCAGACAATCGTGCTCCTCACCGCTGATGCCTTCGGTGTCCTCCCGCCGGTCTCGATTCTCGAGGGGCGCGATGTGATGTACCACTTCGTCCAGGGCTTTACGGCGAAGCTTGCAGGCACGGAGGTCGGAGTCACAGAGCCCAAGGCAACGTTCAGTGCGTGTTTCGGGGGACCATTCATGTCCCACCGGCCATCGGTGTACGCCAAACTCCTCCACCAACAAATGGAGAAACACCGAGCCCGTTGCGTGCTCCTCAACACGGGGTGGAGCGGCGGGCCGGCAGGTTGCGTACCCCGGATCTCCATCCGCAACACCCGCGCCATGCTGGACGCCTCGCTGCGGGGCGATCTTCACAGCAGCGGCATCGAATGCGTCGAGCACCCGGTCTTTCACCTCAAGGTTCCGAAGCATTGCCCCGACGTCGACGCGACTATTCTCGATGCACGGGCTGCCTGGACCGACAAGGCCGACTACGACGCCAAGGCGGAGGAACTCCGGAATATGTTTCGAGAGAACTTCGCAAAGAATGATTTCGAGCGGTTCGGCGTCGAACCCGTACTCTAGGTCCCGAGGCCTCTCCAGCTAGGCTCGGTCGAGAAGACCGACGACCTCATTCGAAACTCTTCCGGATTTCCAGATGCGGGACGAGACTTCCACGCCTCGGTCCGTCACCAATGCACCGACGAGACGGAAGTGCCATTCCACGCGCACGTCGTCACGGATTCGTGCTGGGCTGCAGCTCAGATCGAGGGTGCCGTGCAGCTGGCCTTCCGCTGGTTTTCATGCCGGTTTCCCTCTTACTCCCAGCGCAGTTCTCGGTTCAATCGCCTCGGGTACCGGAGGCCGATAGCCAAGCGCACTGCGCGGTCTGACCGTGTTGCACTCATATCTCCAGCGCACGATCAGGACCTCCATATCTACTGACCGTGCATCGCGGCAGAAGCGGACGGAACTCAGTCGCTTGCCCGTGGCTTCAGCCTCACGAACCGGAGACCGAGTTGCGCCACTTCCCGATAATCCGCTTCGCTACCGTCCACCTCGAAGCCACAGAAGCGCATCAGCGTCCTGGCGGCGCGAGGGTTGCGGCGAGCGTAGCCGGCCATGATGTCGCCGGCTGTCTCCTCGTCGAGAAACTCCGCCCGAACGCCGAACCGCCGCGTGCCGACCTGCACGGTGGCGTTGGGACTCATCTCCAGATTTCGAAACCAATGGGACTTGCTCCCGAAGCCGGCCGCAACCGTGATGCTGCCGGACTCGGGATCCCGGTGCACCACTTCGAGCAGCGTCTTGCGAGGCAGGCCCGTCTTGGCCCCCCGATGTCCCAGGAGCAGGAAACGCTCTCCCAGCAACCACCCGAGATGCCACCGATAGAGCGGGATCGGCGCCCGCAACGCCAGGCGGAGCAGACCGCTGGGGCGGGGGCGTTCGGTGAGCTTGCGGGCCATGGCTCGTTCGCCTGCCGGGGGAGGCCCGTCCGAGAGGCGCATGAACGCACGGGGAATCGAGCTTCCTGCTGCATTACACCTCGATCGCTCCCCTCACGGAACGAAGCCAACGGAGACCAAACGCCAGCAGGACCCCGACGAGTGTGACGCGAACCCAAGGCACCGCTCCCGGAACCGCAGAAACACCGGAGTCGAATGCGTAGACCTCCAGCCGGACCTGGGGGATGGCCATACTCCCGGTCTGCGCCCCGACGCGGCTCCAGGCCACGTAGACTTTGTCGCCGGAACGCACCATCGTCGGATGCACGCCGCCAAAACCGTCCCCCTCCCCGACCCGAAAGTCATCGATGTCCTGCAGGTTTGGGCCCAAAGCCCGAATGTACGGGAAGTAGGGGTCGGTATCGGCAAGGGTGTCGTCATGCTTGGTATAGGCGACGAATAGAAACGGTGCTTCCCAGAGGTTCCCGGTCGGAAACTTGTGAACGCTTCCCGCGTCCGAATAGGTGGTTGCGGTCCCCGGCGTGTAATCGTCCCCCAGCTGCGTCACCACAAGCCTCCCCAGGCCAGGACCCAACCGATACGAAAGAATCAGGAGATCATCGCCGGCAGCGGCCGAGGGCGGGTCGACCACGTGTCGCCCGGCGTCTGCCTGGCGGTGGCGCGCCGCCTCGGAGCGGATGCAGGCCACGGCGGCCTTGCGGTTCGCGGCTGGACGCGTCTCGCGCAGGAGCCGATTCAACGCCTTCCAGCTCAGGAAGGTCAGGTAGTGTCCAAAGAAGAAATGGCGCGTCCAGTCGGCGATCACGCTGTCTCCGGGCAGGAGGAGTGGCTCGCCAGCCTACCCGCCGGGGCCTCTGGGCTTCGCAGCCCTCGGGCGGCTTTCCCGCGTGTACCGGAACGGCTTGCTAGGCTCCCGGCAAGCCGGATTCCAGGCCACCGCTCCGGGTAGCGGCGGGTGAGAACCGAGAAAGGATGGCACATCATCATGGGGTTCATCGCTTTTCTGATCATCGGCGCAATCGCAGGATGGCTGGCAGGCACGCTGATGCGCGGCGACGGTTTTGGCCTGCTCGGAAACGTCGGCGTCGGCATCGTCGGGGCCTTTGTTGGGGGTTTCCTGTTTGGACTGGTGGGCCTCGATGCGGTTGGCTTCATCGGCTCGATCATCTCGGCCACGGTCGGCGCTGTATTCCTGCTCTGGGTCGTCGACAAGATCCGGAGCGGCTGAGGCACCCTCCCCCGGGTCCGGGTCAACAAAGAATCTGCTGGGTCGACGCTGCAAAAACGCAGCTCGAATTTCCAGTGGGCTCAGTCACGCTCGCTCTTCTCATCGATCGGCGTGGGATCCATCCCCCGGGCCGATCATCTCCATGCACCGTTGATGGGGGTGGTTGGCCTTGACGACGGACCGGATGCTTCCACCCAGGATCGCAACGATGGCCATCCAGGCGAACCGGGGAAGAGTTCTCGAGACGCCGGTGAAGGTTTCCGTCGATCTGAGTCTACGAGCAGGCCCCTGAGAGGACGGCCTTTTGACCCACGGCACAGCAAGGGCCGGAGCCGAGTTCCCGACGATCGCAGCCCCTCGAACGCGCCTACCGACAGGCCGCGCCGCGCTAGCCTCCCGGCATGTCGGAATCCCCCCTCCCGCTTCCTCCCACCGCACGCCGCTTCGTCGAGGCCAACGGCCTTCGCTTCGGGGTAACGACGTGCGAGCGCGAGGAGCGTGGCGGCCAACTGGCCCTGCTGCTCCACGGCTTTCCGGAGTGCTGGCGCTCTTGGTCGCACCAGATCCCGGTCCTCGCGGAACTCGGCTACCGGGTCTGGGCCCCGGACCTGCGAGGCTACGGCGAGAGCGACTGCCCTCAGCAGGTCGCCGACTACGCGATGGAAACCCTGGTCGAGGACGTCGCCGGCCTGATCGACGCGTCCGGGGCCGACTCGGTCACTCTCATCGGACACGACTGGGGGGCCATCATCGCCTGGACATTCGCCATGCAAAAGTTCCGACCGCTCGAACGGCTCGTCATCATGAACGTGCCCCACCCGGGCGCGGCGACCGAAAAGTTCAGCTGGCGCCAGCTCCTGCGCTCCTGGTACATGATCTTCTTCCAGCTGCCCCGCCTGCCCGAAGCGCTGATCCGCGCCCGCGGCGCCCGCGCCTTCGCGGAGGGCATGCGGAACGGAATGCGAAACCCCGGGAATGTCGACGCTGAAACCGTGGAACTCGTCGCCGCCAACGTGGGAAACCCGGAACGCCTGACGGGCATGCTCCACTACTACCGGGCCCTGATTCGTGGAGGGGGCGCCCGGCGCCAGTCCCGCCGGGGCTACCCGCAGATCGAGACACCGACGCTCATGCTCTGGGGTGTGAACGACCTGGCCCTCACGGTGGAGACCACCTTTGCGACCCACCGCTACGTGCGCGACCTGACCCTGCGCTACCTCCCCGAGGCGAGCCACTTCGTGCAGCAGGACGCCCCCGTCCTGGTGAACCGTCTGCTCTGCGCCTACTTGCGCGGAGAGCCGGTGCCCGAGAAGGGCGCGGCCGAGGGTGTGCGGGTGGCGACCCGGGTCTGATCGGTGCGATCTCGTTCCCGAAGCCCGAGCGCCAGCCGGACTCAGACTCGATCGGGAACCTCGCTCGGAGTCGAGCGGGAAGTCCAGCGCACGATCTTCAGATCCAGCACGAAGATGGCGTACAAGCACGATCGGAAGCTCGAACGACATCGCGCTCACCTTCAAAAAACTCTTCGGCCAGTTTCGAAACCGACGCGTTCCAGCGATTCCTCGGAAAGAGACGCCAGGGGAACCACCCGCGTCACAACCTCGGGGACCGGCTGCTCGCCGAGCCGTGCGAAGCGAAAGGCCATGAGACCGCGTCGGTGACCCATGGTCACGATCCAGTTCGGGAGACCCGGATCCTCCTCGGAGACGACGATCGTCACCGAGCCATCCTCCCCACGAGTAGCGGAAAAGTTGTTGACCGAAACCGGAGCGACGCGCCAGTCGAAACTCTCCATCCAGATGTTCATCGGGAGAAAGCCCCAGTAGGGAACGTCCGGGGGCACGAACCGCAGCACCAGCGCTTCGTCGGCCGCTAGCTGCCAGGCACCTTCCAGGTAGGTCATCTCGGCGGGTGTCAGCAGGTCTCCCTCATCCGGCAGCAGCCCCAATCGATTCGGACCCAAGCGTTCCAACACACCCGGATACCAGCCACCCCAGATCTTGACCGTCTCGACGAGAAAGGCACCCGTACCGATCAGACCTCGGGCGAGGTCGGCCTGGGCCAAGGGCCGCGCCGGCGGCTTTTCGTCGATCAACTCGATTTCGAGAGGCAGGGGATCGCTCTGTTGCGGGGACGAGAAGTAGCGTCGAACCAGAACGTTTTCCACGTCATCTTCGAGTTGGATCCAGTTGCCCGGATGCGCTTTGGCGCTGAGCGTGACTTCGAAGTTGCCACCGTCATCGAGAATCAGGTCGCTCTCATCCAGATAACCGACCAGACGGCGCTTGGCGTTTTCGTCGTCGAAGCTGAGGCCGCCTCCGTAGACACCGAACTCGATCAGCGCGGTCGTCACCCGGCCATCGGACCAACGTCCGCGAATCCGGTAGCTGCGGCTCCCTTCGATCGCCGCAGCGTGATAGAGCTGGTCCGGGTTGTCGCCTGCGAACTTCCGGTGCGCAGACTGGACCCGGTAGAAATCGGGAACCTCGGGCTGGCCGTATTCCAGAAAGCGGTCGAAGCCAAGGCCGACGGTCCGTGCGAGCAAGCGGTAGCCCTCGCGCCGCTCGAGATCGTCTTGCGAGAATTCTTCGACCAGCAGGGCGGCCTCGGACATCGAGTCCCCGAGGTAATCCCAGCTCGCTGCCGGACTTCGCGCGGCGGCAACCATCTCCATTCGCGACGGGCCGTCATCACAGCTGACGAACAGAAGACCCATCAGGCAGAGCCAGCGCGCGAGCGAGAATCGGACCACACTCCGCGCCAGTTCGGTCGACACGTTCAGGCTCCTATCAGGCGGAAGCTGTAGCACCCGGGTCTACCGCGAGAGCGAGTTTGCCTTTGACGCCTCCAGCTACCAGCCGTTCGAGGGCGTCGGGTAGAGCTTCGAAGGGAACCAACTCGTCGATTCGCGGTCGCAGCTTGCCCTCTTTCCACCAGCCGAGAAGGCGTTCCTGCGCGGCTTCCTTGAAGGCGCGGTCGTAGTGGCTCGGAATCACCCCGACAACGGAGTAGTTGTTGTAGACGAGATGGGCCGTGTCGACCCGGCCCCAATCACCGCTGGCGAAGCCGATCGCCAGGATCCGCCCCTCGTGGGCGATGCACCGCGTGGCGCTCGCGAAGGCATCCCCGCCAACGGGGTCGTAGATCGCGTCGGCACCGCGGCCCCCGGTCGCTGCCCGGACGCCTTCGGCGATATCTTCGGAGCGGTAGTCGACCACGTGATCCGCCCCGAGGGAGCGGCAGAATTCTGCCTTCTCGGGACCCCCGGCCGTGGCAATTACGCGCGCACCGAGTGCCTTGCCCACCTGCAGTGCCGCCTGGCCCGTACCGCCGGCGCCGCCGATCACCAGGAGCGTCTCACCCGCCTCGAGCTTGCCCCGCGTCACCAACGCGATGTAGGCCGTGTGGAAGGGGATCAGGAAGCCGGCACCTTCCGCGTCGCTCATGCCATCGGGCACCGGAAGACAAAATTCGTCGAGCCCGAGACATTGCTCGGCGAAGCTGCCGTTGCCGGTGAAGAAGCTCGTCACGGCCATCACGCGGTCGCCGACCCGTCGGTTTTCGACGCCCTCTGCCCATCCGAGGACGCGTCCGACAACCTCCTGTCCCTGGGTAAACGGAAGCGTCGATGGAGTGAGGGCGTAGCTGCCCCGACACATGAAGGCATCGGGAAGGCCGATGCCGGCAGCGATCACCTCGAGGTGAACCGTGCCGGGCGTAGGCTGCGGCGGATCGGCCGCTTCGTTCAGGCTGAGGGCGTCTCTGGGACGCCCGGGTTTCACCGTCTGCCAGGCTCGCATCGCAAAGTTCCTCCGTTGTCGCAGCGCTACTTCCCGAATACCGCGTGCCCACCCGCGGGCATCGCTGGCGCCTTCGCATCGAGGATGCCCTGCATGCGCCCCTCGACCGCCGCGTACACGTTCTCGTGGGTGTGGATGTAGCAGGTCCCGTCGAGGATGGCGTCGTGAACCCGACCGGCCACCTGCTCGGGCGGCATGCTGGCCAGAACCAGCGCCTTGAACATGTCCCGCGTCGCCAACGCCTCCTCGGACGACGTGTCGGCGCCCGTATCGGAAAGCTCGTCCGGCCGGTTTCGCTCCGATTCCCAGATGCGCGTGTTGACGTGCCCCGGGCAGAGAACGGAAACCCCGACCGAACTCCCCAGGGCCGCCAGCTCGTGATGGAGCGTCTCGGAGAGTGCAACCACCCCGTGCTTCGTGACGTTGTAGGGGCCGATTCCGGGAACCGAGACCAGCCCCGCCATGGATGCGGTATTCACGATGTGCCCTTCGTCCTGGGCAATCAAGTATTTCGTGAAAACCCGCACGCCGTGAATCACCCCCCACAGATTGGGACGCATGCAGAACTCCCAGTCTTCGGTGGTCAGCTCCCACATGGGGCCACCAGCTCCCACTCCGGCGTTGTTGCAGACGACGTGCACCGCGCCGAAGCGCTCCAGGCTCTTTTCTGCCAGAGCATCCATCGCGGCGGGGTTCGAGACGTCGAGAGACTGTGCCAGCACCTCGACGCCATCGGCCTCGAAGGCCCGTGCGGCTTCGGCCAGCGGTCCGGCCTCGACGTCGACCAAAACGAGCTTCATACCCTCGGTCGCAAAGCGGGTGGCCAGGGCGTGGCCGATCCCACTGGCACCGCCCGTCACGACGGCCACCTTTCCGGTGAGATTCTGCATGGGAAGCTCCTATTCGAACGCAACCGGGAGAGCTGCGCTCAGCGAACCTCGCAGTCCGCGAGTTCGGGGTTCCGGGTCATCGCCCAGTAGTCGCATATGGTCCACGGCGCGTTGGTGCTCACGCGGCCAGCGCCGTCGTCGCAGTAGCTGCGCAGGCGCGGATGCCGCCAGACCCTCTTTTCGAGTTCGGCGTCGAGGCGCACAGTGTCCGCATCGTGCCGACTTGCTCGAGCCGAGCTGCTGCGCAGACACCGCCGTCACGATACGCCTCGAGCGCCAGCGCGCGGGGCAGGTTGGCGCTCTCCAGGTGCTCGGCCAGGGTCCGATCGTCGGTGGGAAACTTCATCGCGAACATCCTACCCCCCCCGGCCGGATCCGTGTCCCCAGGCGAATCTCGGGCTCGCCTTCCGGACGGACCCGCTCGGCCACTGCGAGCCCCGCCCAAGGGCCGCAGAGGAAACGTTGCCCACTTCTGGGAATTCGTGTTTCCTGCATGCCGTGACGGAACACCACCGCTTCAGCCCCTCGGCCCCACCCCGGACTCCCACGCGATCCCCGAAATGAGCACCGTATCTCGGCGCGTGATCGGTCCGCTCGGCGGATTCGCGATCGTTTCCGGCTCGATGCTCGGCATCGGGATCTTCCTGTCGCCGCCCATCGTGGCGAAGTACGTGGCAGAGCCCCTGCCCTTTCTGCTCGTCTGGGTGGCGGGAGGACTGACGGCCCTGGCGGGCGCCGTAGCCTGCGGCGAGCTCGGCGCGATGTTTCCCCGCGCGGGAGGCGACTACGTTTTTCAGTACGAGACCTACGGCCAGTCGATCGCCTTCGCCAGCGGGTGGGCACTATTCGCCGCCATCTTCTGCGGCTCGATCGCAACGATGTCGGTGGGCCTGTGCACGTACCAGCTCCCTGCACTGCTGGGTGTCGACCTGGCGGCGCACGGCGTGACGCTGCCCGGCGGCCTGCAGCTCGACGGAACCCGGCTGGCGGCTGTCGGGCTCGTGGTGATGCTCACACTGCTCAATGTCCGCGGCGCGCGGCCGTCCGCGGGCACCCAGACAGCACTGACACTGGTCCCCATTGGTGCACTCGTCGTGTTCTCCGTCTGGGCGCTCGCCCGCGCAGGAGCACCGCCGGAACCCAGCTCCACAGCGGCGCCGGCCCTCACGCTGGGCGGTCTGGTCCTCGCCTACAACGCGGTCTACTTCGCCTATTCGGGTTGGATCAACGTGATCTACGTGGGCGGCGAGGTGCGCGAGCCCCAGCGAAACATCCCGCGCTCCTTGGTGCTCGGAAGCCTGAGCGTCAGCGCGCTCTACCTGCTGCTCTGCGTCAGCTTCCTCCACGTGCTGGGGTCCGCCGGTGTGGCGGACGCGGGAGAGGTCGGCTCGGCGACCGCCGGCGTTCTGGGCGGCGATACGCTGCGCCTCGGACTCACGGTGCTGATTGCGAGCGCGCTCGTCGCGAGCATCAACGGCACCGTCCTAGCCGGCGCGCGCGTAGCCCAGGCGATGGCCGAGCGCGGCGCGCTCTGGTCGAAACTCGCAGCGATCGACCCAAAACGCAGCACCCCGCTGCGTGCACTCTGGCTCCAGGCGGGGCTCTCGGTGGCCCTCGTCGCCAGCGGCAGCTTCGAAAACCTGCTCCACCTGGTGAGCCTCACGATGGTACTCACCGGAAGCCTCACGGTGAGCTGCGTCTTCGTGCTGCGCCACACGCGCCCGCAGGCCGAGCGCCCCTACCGTGCCAGCGGTTATCCCTGGCTGCCGGGACTCTACGTGCTGTCGTCCCTGGTCGTAATCGGCGTAATGCTCCAGCGCGCGCTCACCGGGCAGCCCGGAGCACTGCTGCCGCTCCTCGGCCTCGCGGTCTTCGCCTCTGCCTTTCTGGGACACCGCGCGGCCTCCCGGGCAACCAAACACCGCCGATCCCCCTGAAGCTGAAGAACGAGCCCGCCTCGCAGGAGTTGAAATAAGAGGGACGGCGATCCCGCGGAGCCGAGGAGTACTCAGCGCGAGATCGCCGTCCCATCGTAGAGGGGCCACACAAGGCGGCCCAGACGACCCATTCGGAGGGGTTCACGGCTTGAGACACCACACCCACCGAGAGGGTTCGATCCCCCCGGGGGGCGAACCATTCACCGTGCCAGGGCCTCCAACGCCGTGTAGACTCCCGCATCCTCCACGCTGATTGACTCGCCCCCCCCCGAAACCGACAGACATGAACCGACACACCGAAGGGTGATGACCCATGGCACGAAAAAGCAGAACTGCGGTTCTCAAGCGGCAACGCGAGGCCAAGAAGGCCGAGAAAGCGGCGATGAAGCGCGAGAAGCGATTGCTCCGCGCGGAAGACGACTCCGGTGGACAGGTAGCCACTAACGACGATCTCACCGGTTACGGATTCGACGAAGCGGAAGAGGCTCCGGAGAAACCCGAGGCGCCACCAAGCCATGGCAGATGAACCGCGAATCGCTGTCTTCGTCGATTACGAAAATCTCGCCATTGGTGCGCGAAGCCTTCGAAAGGGGGGCTTTCGCATCGACCTGGTGCTGCGGCGACTGCTCGAGAAGGGCCGCATCGTCTTCAAGCGCGCCTACTGCGACTGGGGACGCTACCGAAGCGCGGTGCGCGAGTTCCACACCCAGGGTGTCGAACTCGTGGACATCCCCCAGTCCAAGGTCAGCGGCAAGAACAGTGCCGACATCCACATGGTCGTGGACGCCCTGGATCTCTGTTATCAGAAGCAGCACGTCGACACCTTTGCGCTGATCTCGGGCGACAGCGATTTCTCGCCGCTCGTGGGCAAGCTCAAGGAAAACGACAAGCGCGTGATCGGCTGCGGGATCAAGAGCTCGACTTCCGACCTGCTCATCGGAAGCTGTGACGAGTTCGTGTACTACGACGACCTGTTGCGGAACGTGGCCGCGACCGAGAAGAAGAAGACCGGCAGGCCGAGCACCGGTTCCGCACCCCGGACAAGCAAGAACGGCCGGCTCGACGACGCCGGAGAGAAGGTGCTGCAAATCGTGCGATCGCTCGAGCGCGATTACGACACGGTCTGGGGTTCCATGGTGAAACAGGCGACCCGGCGCGTCTTCCCCGGTTTCAACGAGGAGTACTACGGGCAGGCGAGTTTCGCTCAGCTCCTCGAAAAGCTGCGCGAGGGCGGCCACATCGAGCTCGAATTCGACGAGAAGCGCGGCAATTACGTGGTGCGGAGCCCGCGCAAGAGCTGACTACCCGAGCGTCGCGCGGAACAGCGCGATCGGGATGTCGAAGCCCGGCGTTTCCCCGGTCCGCAGGCGGAACGCCTCGCGCGCCGACCCGGTCGCGCCGTCGAAGAGACCGATGAGCTGCCCGCGCACCGGCGCAGGTGTCCGCATGCGCTCGACCCACTCGTAAAAATCGAGCGGTACGGGAAAGGTACCCAGGTGTTCGGGGGCAAAGCCGAAAGCCCGGAGCATCGCGCACCATTGGGACACGCTGTGGTTGCGCACATGCGACGGATCGCGCAGCAACTCGATGGCGTTGAGAAAGGTGTCGAGGGCCGGATCCTCTGGCGACACGCTGTCGACCAGCATCAGACGCCCCCCGGGCCCGAGCACCCGAGCGGCCTCGCGCAACGCGGCGGCCGGATCCGCAAAGTGGTGCGCGCAGACGCGGCAGGTCACCACGTCGAAACTCGCGTCGTCGCAAGGCAGCGCCATCGCGTCGCCCTCCGCGAATCGGACGTTCTCGACCCCCGCCGCGGCGGCCACGGCCCGCGCCTGCTCGAGCATCGCGGACGTGAGATCGATCGCCACCACCTCCGCCACCCTCGGGGCGAACGCCACGGCCGTGTGGCCCGTGCCCGTGCCAATATCGAGCACGCGCTCATCACCGCACAGGCGCGCGGCATCCATCATCAGGGGCAGATCGGGGCTTCGCTCGTGGAACGTACTTGCGGCGTAGCGCTCGGCGGCGGCGCCGAATTGCCGCTGAATGGCATCGCCCTGCTCCACGGGCCCTCCTCGTTGCCGGGCACTCCCGACGATCCAATACACTTGATTAATGATAATAGAATATTTATTCTACTTAAATAAATGCCGCGGGCCAACGCATCCCTCGCAGCCATCGAAAGCCTCCAACGGCTCGCCGAACTCTTCGCCGAGCGCCGGCGCCAACTCGCCCGAGAGGCGGGCCTCACCGAGGCCCAGTGGCGCATGCTCGAAGAGGTGGCGGCGAAGGACTTCCTGCCCTCTCTATTCGCCCGGCGCCGTGCCTGCACGCCGGCAGCCGTTTCGCACACACTCCGCCAGCTGCTCGAAGCGGACCTGGTACAGACCCGAATCGGAGCCGACGACGGGCGACAGCGTATCTACGGGCTCACGTCCCGCGGCCGCCGGACACTCGCGCGGTTGCATGCTCGCCGCGCTCGCGCCATCGAGTCGATCTGGAAGCCACTGGGCACCCGGGACCTGGCCGCATTCACGCGCTTCTCGAACGCGCTCGCCGAGCGCCTCGAGGCATACAGCCAGGAATGACCGGGGCCACCGCGTCAGCCCTTCGGTGCCAGCCCAGCCCGGCGACGCAGCCACAACCACACGACCGCCAAAGCCAGCACGACCGCCGCCGTCCAGACCAACTGCGCGGCCGGATCGACAGACGCGAGACCCGGAGCCTTCGACCGCCCGTCGCCATCCACGTCGATCCAGATCGGGTTCGAGAGCGCCTGGGGAAGAAACCCCGGCGCCACGACCGATGCGTAGACTCCGCCCCGCTCCGCGATCCAGCGCTCGCGGTCCACGTCGAGCGCAACGCCGGCCTCTAGCGTCAGGAAGCCGTCGCTCGCGAGCTTCAGCCTGACTTGGCGCTCGAAGCGCAACACATCGCCCGGGGGCGGGAGATCCCGGAAAGAGCGCACCACCTCTCCGTTCAAGAGCAGCCGCACTTCGTCGACCGGGATCCACGGTGCCGCCAAGACCTCGATCTCCACGTTCACCTCGCCGCCCGGTGCGGCCACGGTGTCTCCGGCAACCGCGCCGTTCGCGCGGAAGCGGGCGAGGAGCGGTCCGGTGGTTGCGAAGAGCTGGCCGGCCCGGATGGCCGCATCGAACGATTCCGGGTCGGCCGCTTCTCCCGCAGCGACGAAGTTGCGCGGATAGCCCGCGGTCTCGCCAGGACCGTGGGTGTCGGAGTTTCCGGTCGCGGTTCGCCGGAAGCCCTGGCGCGCAAGCGCATACCACGCCTTCCGCAGTGCGAGGTAGAGCGGCCAGTCCGAGCCGTTCATGACCTCGATCGCATCGAAGTCGATCGCCCGTGTCTCTGCGTCGGCACCGCGCCGGAGCAGCAGCCGGTTCGGCTCTTCGGTCAGCGGTCGGCCCGGATCGAAACCCTCGCCCGCCGTCCCCAGGTGGGTCCAGTAGGCGCCGTCGTCGACTCCGGGTTCACCCGTCAAGGCGTGATTCATCTGCACCACCCGGGCACCGTAATCGGTGCGAAGCAGGCTGTAGAGATCGGCCACGGTCAGGTCCTGGCTCGGCGGCGCACCGCGGCGATGCGCCGCCTTCTCATGGGCGATTGGCCAGGCGTTGTGGTGCCCGATCGTGTACGGCGCCGCATCACTCGGCGCGCTGCTCGTCACCTCCACGCCCTGCACCACGCGAATCCGGTCGCGCACACCGAGTGCATCGAAGGCCGCCTCATAGTCTCCGATCACGTCGTGGTCGGAGGCCACCATCACTTCGACGTTCTCCGCGACGAAGCTCGCGAGGCGCGCCTCGTTCGACATGCCCGAGTCGTCGCTGGCCTCGGCGTGCACGTGAAAATCCGCGCTCACCCCCCCGTCGAGCGCGATCCGGCGCTCGATGTCGAAGGCGGGGACCCGGACCTCGGCGCCTGGCTCGGGCACGTCGATCTCGACCCGGGCGATATCGTATTCCAGGCCGCGCGTCGCGGTGAGCCGGTAACGCCCGGGTGCGACCGCAGCGCGAACCGGTGTCCCGTCGACGAAGTGCAGTTCGCGGGTCTCGGTGCCGCTCCCGACCGGCTCCCCGTCGAGCGTGAAGTCGAGCAACTCCGCACCGAACACCGGATCGGGCGTCCCGTCGATCCCCTGGATCACGACGCGCCCGGGCGCCAGATCCCGGAATGCGGGATCGAAGACCAGGACACCGAGGGGGTCGAAGCGCTGCACCGGGACCTCCCGGAAACTCCCCGTTGCGACCTTCACCGGGACGCGCCGCGGCGCCCGCCCCGCCGTCCGCACCACGAGCACGTAGTCGCCAGGGGGCAACACCGCGCGATATCGGCCGGCGTCCTCGCCCGCGGTGCGGGAGGTCACTTGGGTAATCGGGCTCCCATCGGCGGTCTCGACCGCCACGACGGCGCGCACGTCCGCCGGCTCGACCCGTCCCGCGACGCCACTCGAGCCGTCGGCGAAGCCCAGCATCGGGAATGCGAGATCCGTCACCGACGAGACGTCCGGCCCTGGAGTCACGACGAGACGGCGCTCGAAGACGAACTCGCCTCCGGCGGGGATCGAGCCCCGGGTGGCGAGCAGAATGCGCCAGAGCCCGACCCGGTCCCAGCCGGGATCCTCGACGAAGGCGTTCACGAGCGTCACGTGTCTGCCCGTCACGCCGAAATTCGAGAGCCCGGACGCAGCGCGTTCCGGAGTGACGAGCCCGTACGCAACGGGCGGCCAGGCGAGGAGGCCCGCCATGGCGACAAAGGTCGAGGGCGCCATCGACTCGCTCGCCCGCAGGATTGCACGTCGATCGAAGGAGCGGTGATGGAAGCCGGACGAGAGCTCCGGGGCGAGCGTGTCTCCGACAAATGCCCGCGGGCCGCGCCCGCCGCGCATCCACAGGTCGCCGAGCGAGAAGATCGGCGCGTCTGTATCGCCCCGGTTCTGGAGCCGTGTGGTAATTCGGACGAAGGGCTCACCGGGCCGCACCTCGTAGGTGGTCTCCGGAATCACCGCAGCGATCTCGTGGGTTTCCGGGACGAGGGGGTCGAAGTCGTCCCGCTCGACGGCGGCGAGTCCCTGCGAGCCCGTGACCACCAGGCGCGCGAAGCCGCCCGAGGGATCGACCTCGGCGCGGATCGTGTCGTTGTCGAGTTCCACGCGCTGGCTCAGGTTCACGAGCGGTAGGAGCCGTGCGAACTGGCCGTCGCCGCCGCGGCCGCGCACGCCGGCAGACACGATGGTTCCGCCGTAGTTGAGCTTCGCGTGACGGCGCGCCGGGTCGTCCACGACGATCTCGACCCGGTCGTTGGCCAGGTACCAATCGCCCACACCCTCGATGGCGTCGGGTCCCCCGATCGAGAGCCGGGCGAAGTTCGCGTCGGTAATCTGCTCGGCGATGAGTTCTGCGGCGGAAACGCTCGCTGCTGCTAGGACCCACGCCCCGACGAGAGCTGCGGATCGCCTCACTCGAGTCCGAGCCGGCGCGCGATGATGACCTTCATGATCTCGTTGGAGCCGGCGTAGATCGGCTGAACGGCGGCGTCGGCGTAGTCAGTCGAGATCGGATACTCGGCCATGAACCCGTAGCCCCCGTGAAGCTGGAGGCATTCGCCGGTGAGGCGCTTCTGGAGATCGGTCGTCCACCACTTGGCCATGCTCGCGCCGGTGACCATGTCGTCGCCTCGAACGTGAGCCGCGCAGACCTTGTCGACGAAGGCCTGACCGACCTCGACCTCGGTAGCGAGCTCCGCGAGCTTGAACTGGGTGTTCTGGAACTGAGAGATACGTTGACCAAAGGCCTCGCGCTCGCGCACGTAGGCGATCGTGTCATCGAGGGCGCGCCGGCACGAGGCGATCGAACCCACCGCAATCGTGAGCCGCTCCTGCTGGAGCTGGCTCATCAGCAGCTTGAAGCCCTGCCCCTCTCCCCCCAGCAGGTTCTCGGCCGGAACGCGGCAGTCCTCGAAGAAGAGCTCGCTCGTATCCTGGCCCTTGAGGCCAAGTTTCTCGAGGTTGCGACCGCGCTGAAAACCCGCCGTGTCCGCCTCGACGAGAAGCAGGCTGATGCCCCGGTGGGGCGGCTGCGCTTCCGGGTCGGTTCGAGCGACCACGATGCACAGGTCACAGATCTGGCCGTTCGAGATGAACGTCTTGGCACCGTTCAACACGTAGGCGTCCCCGTCGCGAATGGCACGGGTCTGCACGTTGGCCAGGTCGGACCCGGTGCCCGGCTCGGTCATTGCAAGGGCCAGCAGGCATTCACCTGAAATCGCCGGTGCCAAGTAGCGGCGCTTCTGCTCCTCGGTGCCGTATGTCGTGAGATACGGCATGCAGATATCCGAGTGCAGCGAGATCATCATGGCGTGGGCCCGCAGGCGCGCCATCTCCTCCATCACGACCACGTCGAAGAGAAAATCCTCTCCACCCCCCCCGTATTCCTGCGGCGCGGCTGCGCCCAGGAAGCCCTGCTCTCCCACGAGGCACCAGGTCTCGCGATCCGTCATGCCCTCGCGGTTCCATTTCTCGATCCGCGGCGCAATCTCCGCCTCGGCGAAGCGCCGGAACTGTTCCCGGTAGAGTTGGTGCTCGTCGGTAAAAATCTCGCGGGGCAAGGCCGTCACGAGCGCATCATACCTACATGCGTCGGAGGACGCGCACGCTGAGAGCGCCGGCGATGAACCCAAACAGCAGGATGGGACCCCATGCCGCAAGGACCGGTGACAACGCACCGCTCCGGCCGAACGAGGAGGAGACGGCAGCCAGAAGGATGTACGCCACACCGACCACGGCACTCACCAAAAGGGTCTGGGCGGGACCGGGAAACGGCGGGCCCGTGACCGAGAAGAAGAAGACCAACGCTGGGAGCACCAGACAGGCCAGCGGCTCCGCCAGGCGCACCTGGAAGTCGACCCAGAAGGGCGTCGCGTCGAAGCCATCCGCCTCGACGGCTCGCGCCTCCTCGGCGATGCGACTGGCCGGCATGTGCATCGTGTCGATCTCGACCTCCAGCGTCTCACCGAGATAAGCGTGCCGCGGTGCCGGCACACGCACGAGGGCGCCGGCTTCGAGATCCACGCGGCTCGGCTCGTCCAGACGCCACCAGCCCTGACCGATGTGGCGGCCACTCGCCGCATCGGTGCGACTCGTGGGCAAGCCGTCTTCGCCCAGTCCGAAGACCGTGAGGTCCCTTGTCTGGCCCCGGTCCGGATCGAAGAAGTCGGCCTGGAGCAGTTGGGTCCCCGAACGCACCCAGAAGCCCACCTTGAGGCGGTTTCGCCGTTCGCGCGTGCGGTGGTCCTTGATCTCGGTCTGCTTCAGATCGTCAGCCAGGGCATTCGTTCGGGGCACGACCACGTTGTTCAACAAGAAGTAGAGCGGTGCAATCGTCGCAGCGAGCGCCAGCACCGGGAGAAGCGCCCGGGGTGCCGAGATGCCGCAGGCACGCATGCCGATCAGCTCCCCCTCCACCGCCAGAAGACTCACCACCAGGGCCGTGGCCACGAGTAGCGCCATGGGGACCGCCCGGGACGCGAGCAGCCAGGCCCGCGCGCCGTAGAAGCGAACCACCTCGATGGCGGTCGCTTCGTGCTGAGCGAACCACCGGAGGCGGTCCATCAAGTCGATCAGGAAGTACGCGACGAAGAGCACAGCGAAGGAAAGACCCACGAGTTGGAGAAACCGAACGCCCACATAGCGCGCAAGCGCGTAGCGGTGAGACCGCACGCGGCCCGGCCCTTCTGCCGAGGCACGCGCGCTGACGCGAGGACGGTCGAAGACGTGGCTCGCAACTCGGGAGCGAAGCGCACGCACAAGCAACCCGACAGCGACGCCGGTGAGTACGAGGTTGGGAAGCCAGGCACCGAGCACCGGTCCGATCGTGCCCCCCTGCACGAGGCCCTCGGCGAGTTGCATGAGTCCGTAGTAGGCGAGTGTGGCGATGAGGCCGATCACGCCACCACTCGAGCGCGAGTAACGTCCGCGCGCCAGGAAGAGCGGAACCGTCAGGAACCCGAAGACCAATGTGGCTGCCGGATAGGCGAATCGCCGCTGGAGCGCGAGCGCCGCCGCGGGCAGCGTCGCTGCTCGACCCGATTCCCACGAATCCGCCAGCCTCATCAACTCGTCCAGTGGCAGCCCGGGAATGCGGTCCTCCTCAGAGCGCATGAGGCCACGATCGCTATCGGGCAATAGCGTGGTCACGGTGTCGAAGCGCAGTAAGCGCAACTCCGTGCCCTTGGGCCGCAGCACCACCGCGCTGTCGTGAAGCGTGATTTCGACTGCACCCCCATCGCCGCCACCGAGCGTCCCGGACCGGGAGAAGAGCGTCTCGCCCAGTTCGGGGACGTAGAGCATCACGCTCGTCAACTCTTCGCCGGTGGAAGACACCTCACGGGCCTCGAGCTGCCAGCCACCGAATCGGTTGACTGTGTTGGCGCGGAGCTGGGCCCAGGGTTTCGTGCGAGAGATCTCGTCGAGCACCCTGTCGAAGCTCCGGTTCGCCCAGGGCGTGGCGTAGACCGAGAGCAGCAGCGCCAGCAGGCTCATCACTCCGGCAAAGGAGACGACGGGCCACACGAGCCGCGCGGCCGCAACGCCCGACGCCTCGAGTATCAGGATCTCCCTGTCGGCACCCAGGCGCCCTAGCGCGACGAGACAGCCCACGAGCACGGCGAACGGGAACATGCGTCCGGCAACGGGCACCGCCTCCCAGAACGCCATACTCCCCACCTCGGCAGCGCCCACACCGTGGTTCACCACCAGCTCGGAGTAGCCGAAAAAACTTGTCGTCAGAACGACGACGGTAAGACCCAGCAGCGCGAACAGACTCGGCCACAACGCTTCGCGCGCAAAATAGCGATAGAACGTGAGCTGCGGGCGCCGATGCTTCGGAGGCGGGTATTCCAACGGGGCGGCGCTCATGCCTCCCCCTTACCGCAGGGCGGCGTCGGATTCGTGAGTCGCGGTCAGGAGCGCGCGCCGGCCGCCGCGATCTGCGGCGCACCGACGCCGGAAGCCTCGGGATGACTGCGGCGTGCCTCGTTCAGATCTTCGGCCGAATCGATCTCGCGCCACCAGAAGCCTCGCACCGACACGGTGTCGACGGACACCTCCTGCGCGAGTTCGTTCACCACCGAGAGATACCAGGCCTTCAGCGCACCGGGAACCCGGATGGCGCGGTCGAGTGCCTCGCGGAAACACTTCGTGCCCGAACCGCGGAAGCACAGCAATCCGATCGACTCGCCGTTCACCATCTCTGGCTTGAGGGTCTTGCCAATGGCCAGAAGGCGCCCGTCGTCATCGATCGAGACCTTCATGTCGTCGTCGTCGTAGGCGGGCTTTCGGTCGATCGTCACCGCGATCGAAGACGACGGCCCATCGAGTACCCGCCGCACCACGCGATCTTCGAAGATCGTATCGCCGTTGAGCAGCAGGAAGTCGTCTTCCATGCAGTGCCGCGCGAGCCAGCAGGTGGCCAGGTTGTCGCTATGGGCGTAGAAAGGATTGAGAAGAATATCCACCGCCAGACCCGGAATGGGAGTGGTGCGCAGGAAGCGTTCCACCACCTCGCTTCCGAAGCCCACGACCACCGTCGCACGCTCCACGCCGCAGCGGGCGAGAGCGCGGAGCTGGAGCTCCAGGGAACAGACGTCATCGCAGACAGGCAACAAACACTTGGGCACGAACTCGGTCAACGGCAACAACCGTTTGCCCTGGCCTGCACTCAGAATAATCGCCTTCATCTGCTCCCCTGTATGGGACAGGTGCGATGGACCCGCACGCGGCGAGCCGCCGCAGCTAACAACCTACGCCAGCGCCTCCCCGATCGCGCACACCTCGCCGAGCAGTCGATCCAGATCTTCGATACGGATCTGGCACTGCCCGTCACACGGAGCACAACCCGGGTCCTGGTGGACTTCGACGAAGAGCGCATCCACTCCCACGGCCACAGCGGCACGTGCCAGGGGCGCCACGACGTCGCGATTGCCGGTGCTGGAAGCACCGCCCGCGCCCGGATGCTGAGCGGCGTGGGTCGCATCGAAACAAAGCGGTGCAATGCGGCGCATCGCCGCAAAGCCGCGCAGGTCGACGACCAGGTCGTTGTAGCCGAACATCGAACCGCGCTCGGTCACGAGCACGTTCTCGGCGCCAAAACTCTGGGCCTTCTCGACGGCGCACAGCAGGTCGTCCGGTGCCATGTACTGCGCCTTCTTCACGTTGAGCGCTCGACCCGTTGCGGCACATGCGGCGACCAAGTCCGTCTGCCGCGCCAGGAAGGCGGGGATCTGCAGGCAATCCGCCACCTCAGCGACGATCTTTGCCTGGCCCGGCTCGTGCACGTCGGTCAGGATCGGGAGACCCGTCTCGCGCTTCACGCAGGCCAGGATGTGCAGGCCCTCGTCGAGCCCGACGCCCCGGAACGAGTGACGGCTGGTGCGGTTGGCCTTGTCGAACGAGGCCTTGAAGACGACCGGAATACCGTGACGTTCCGCCACGCCCTGCACGGCATGGGCGATATCGAGCGTGCCGACGAGCGACTCGATCACGTTCAGGCCGGAGATGAGAGCGAGCGGCTCGCCACTGCCGAGACGTACGTCCCTGATGCGCATGAATCTCCCCTCCCACCCCCGACGCGGCACTAGGTAGCGAGATCGGGACCCACTGACTAGCCCCAGGTTCCATACCTTGTAGGTATTTCACCCCAGCCGTAGTGCACCGTGTGGCCGCAAGTTCCCGTCCTAATGGATAGAATCGGAATCACGATGAGCCTCGTCACCCTGGGGGTAAGCGCACTTCTGCAGGACTCCGTCCACCGGTACACATCGGCGGACGGAGCGGCGACCTGACCCCTTGCCGCGGTTCGATGCGCTGGTGCTGGCGGGCAGTCGCGCCGACGGAGACCCGCTCGCGCGCGCGCAAGGCGTCCGGCACCGCGCGCTCATCGAAGTCGGCGGCGAGCCGATGCTGCTGCGCGTGGTGCGCACCCTGCACGCCGTGCCGGCGCTGGGCCGGGTGCGGATCAGCATCGACGACCCCACCGCCCTCGACGGGATAGCCGAATTCGATGCATTGCGACGCCGGGGCGCCCTCGACACCCACACGAGCCTCGACTCGCCGAGCCGCAGCGTCCTCGACGTCCTGGAGGACGGGAACGCCCCCCTGCTAGTGACGACCGCCGACCACCCGCTCCTCACGCCGGAGGTCGCGGCTCACTTCCTCAGCAGCTGCGAAACGGTCGCTGCGGACCTGGTCGTCGGCCTCGTGGAACGCGAGATCGTGGAGGACCGGTTCCCCACCACGGCCCGGACCTGGCTGCACTTTCGCGACGGCGACTACACCGGCGCCAACCTCTTTGGCTTCCGAACCCGTGCCGCACGGCGGGCCCCCGCCTTCTGGACGCGGGTCGAGAACCTTCGCAAGCGGCCGTGGCGCATGGTCTCCGCCTTCGGCCCGGTCGCTCTGGCGCTCTTCCTGGCACGGCGGCTCAGCCTGGACGCCGCCCTCGAACGCGCTTCGCAAGCCATCGGCGCCCGCGTCGGCGCGGTGCGTCTGCCCTACCCCGAGGCCGCCGTCGACGTGGACCGCGCCTCCGACCTCGAACTCGCCGAACGCATCCTCGCCGAACGCAACCGCGGGCCCAGCTGATCCGCTTCTCCCCGCACGACACACCAGGCGCCGGTGCATTTTCGGCGCCCCGGTCCGGGTGTCAGGCAGAGACCAAAGCCAGGATCCGCTGATGCAGGCGGTTCATGCCCCGGATCCAGCGGTCGTAATCGCCGGTCTTGCGGCGCATGTACTCGAGCACCTCGGGATGCGTGAGGATCACGAAGCGCTCCTCGCGCAGTCCCTCAACGACGATCTCAGCCACATCCTCGGGCTCCATCATCCCATCGCCGCTGGCGGCGGCGACGCCAACACCACCCTCGGCGGCGTCTCCGGTCGTCATCGCTGTACGCACGGCCTGGGGACACAGAAGAGACACTCGGATCCCCCGGTGAGCGTAGCTGAGAGCCAACCATTCCCCGAAGCCCACGGCGGCATGCTTCGTGACACCGTAAGCCGCCCCGCCGATCTGGTTGAGCAGCCCCGCGGCGGACGACGTGTTGAGGAAATAACCTCCGCCGCGCGCCAGCATGCGCGGCACCAGGTGCCTCGCCGCGTAGACATGCGCCATGACGTTCACCTCCCAGCTGCGTTGCCACTCTGCGTCGTCCGAATCGAGTTCGGAACCCGCGGCGATCCCGGCATTCGAGCAGAAGAGATCGATCTGCCCGACATCGTCCTCCGTCTTCTCGATTACCCGGGCGACATCGCTTTCTCGCGACACATCGGCCGCCATCGCAACGCCGCCGACCGCCCCGGCCGTGGCGCGGGCACCCGCATCGTCCAGATCGACCGCGACGATCCGCTTCGCGCCCTCGGCGCAAAACCGCCCGGCCAGCGCCTTGCCGATCCCGCTCGCTGCGCCTGTGACGACGACGACCTTGTCCCGGAGTTCCATACGACTACCTCTCGCTCGAGCCGGACATCAACCGGCCCCAAGAACACGTTCCGCAACGGGTTCGAAGCGGCTCGTGCCGTCCCAGCCCCGAATACGCGCCGTGATGCGAAACCCCGAGCCACGCGATTCGATTTCGTAGAGATGATATTGGGCACGCTTCTCGTCGCGGTCGGTGATGTCGGTGGCCGAACGCACACCCACCACGGGAATCGGGCCCGCGGGGCCCGGCACCTCGGAAAACAGCGTGCGATGTCCATGACCGTGAAGCACGAGTTCAGCGCCCGCGCGGCCGAGCACCGCGCGCAGCGCGCCCGCGTCTCCCAGAGCCCGTCGAGACGAGACGGCACCCTCGGTAATCGGGTGATGAATCAGGATCACTCGGCACAGGCCCGATTCCGCCAACTCGCCGAGGCGGCGCTCGAGGGCCTCGAGTTGGGATGAACCGACCGTACCCGACGCGAACAAGGGCGGAGTGGGATGCGCGGAGTTGACACCCACGAGCGCCAGGGGACCACGCGTGCGCAGCGTGGGGAACGCCACCGGACCCGTCTCGCCGTCCGAACGCAGGTAGTCGACCCAGTGGTCCCAGGACGCTTCGCGCGGCACGGCGACGTAGGCATCGTGGTTTCCGGGTACCACCGAGACCTGTCGGACATCGCCGAGGTGTTCGAGCCAGCCGAGCACTTCGGAAAACTCCTCGCGGCACGCAACGTTGGTCAGATCGCCGGTCACCGCGATCTGGTCCGGCGCAGTGGTGCACAGATCCGCCACCAGCGCCTCGAGCACCCGGACGTCGTGAATCTTGCACCGCCGCAAGCGCCAGGAGAGCCAGCCCAGGAAGCGCTTGCCTGCAAAATCGCTCAGCCGGCGCACCCGCACTGGAGTGGCGTGCAGGTCCGAGACGTGGGCCAGCACGGCCATCGGGGCCCCCTTCAAACCTCGATGGAGGAGCCTAGCTCAGGCGGGCGAGAAGCATCCGTGCACCGCGAATCAGCCTCAGGCGGGCGAGAAGCATCCGTGCACCGCGAATCAGCCTCAGGCGGGCGAGA
>PBYF01000051.1 GCA_002729515.1 Deltaproteobacteria bacterium | reverse complement strand
GCGCGGGGAACGACGTGAGTCCCGATACCCGGAATCAAACGCGCGGGGAACGACGTGAATCAAACGCGCGGGGAACGACGTGAGTCCCGATACCCGGAATCAAACGCGCGGGGAACGACGTGAATCCCGTGTGGGTGCCCTCGCGCCCGTGGGCGGTCGCGCTGAGCCCGGCCTCGTCGATGTCGACGGCGGCGACCACCGCGCCGGCGGCGGCCATGCGCTGGGCGGCGAGCCGCCCCCATGCCGCTTCCGCCTCCCGTGATGAATACCACCTGACCGGCGAACGACACCAAATCTTCTCCCGTACACCGGAGGGCCCGGCGCGGCTCTTGGTTCACGCGGGTATTGCGGCGTCCTCCTGGCGCAGCGACACGGCCGCAAGCATATCGCGGAACTTGCTCCGTTCGATGCGCTCGCCGAATCCGGCGCGCTGCAATCGCTGAAAATATTCTTCGACCTGCTTGATCTGCAGCGTGCCGACGATCTCGACGCCCTTCTTGATCTGCTCCGGCTTCGTACCTTTGCCCGCGAGCACGATCAAAGCCTCGAACAACGCGGAGTCGAACTGCTTTAGGCTGAAGTTCTCCGCCTCATCGAGGGCCGCGTGCAACTGCTCTTTGCGTTCCGGTGTGTTGTCGATGATCCACTTGAGGTGCTGGAGACCATACGAGACGTGGCGGGCCTCGTCCTGCATGACGAGCTGGAACATCCGCTTGTCGACGGGTGTCGGCGAGATGAACTCGCTGAAGCGGAAGATCGTCAGAACGTTCCCCTCGGCGAGCAGGTGCATGAAAGCGCTCGCCTCGCTGTAGGTGTCGCTGTCGCGGATCGCTTTGAGCGAGTGTTCGGCTTGCGGGCTCCCGCCCATCAAGCCAACGCCGCCGGCCAGCGCCCGCTTGCGGAAGACCTCTGTGTGCCGCGCCTCGTCGAGTGCCTGCCCTGCCAGGAAACCCTTGACCTCGTGAAACTGGTTGTTCATCCGCCAACACCACTTCGCGGGAAGATCCGTCGCAACCATCTCGACTTCCGTCAAAAAGGTACAGAGCTGTGCGAATGCAATCTCGACATCCTCGGGAACGTCGTACTCGTCGAGGTCGGCCCAGGGAACGTCGGTCGTCGCGTCCCACTGGCGGCTTACGGCCTCCTCGTAGAACGAGGCGACCTTGTAGGCCCACACGTCACTCTTGCGATTGAGCTCCGGCCCCAGATCAGCCTGGTTGGCGATTTCGTAGCTCGCACCCCGCGGCGCCGCACCGCGCGGGCCACGCGGAACCTCCTCGAGATCGTCGTAGCCGTAGCTACCCTTGTTCAGGTCTAGATAGGTGAGCCCGCGCTTCTTGCTTGCCGCGTGGACCTCGACCTGCTCGGTGCCGGCCTTCATCCATTCGAGATCGAGGTTGCCCTTGCGGATGTCCTTCATGCGCTGCACGAAATCGTCATCCACCAGATAGTCTGTCGCCCCGTAGTAACTCATGCTTTCTCCTGCCTAGCTTTCGAGCAGTTTCAGGAAGCCCGGAAGTGGGCTGCGGTTCTGGCGCGCGCCGAGTCCTGCGGCGGCACAACGCTCGAAGTACTCTTCTGCAGCCTCGCGGTAGAACGCGGCGACGGACTCAGCGCCGCCCGAGAGTACGATCAGTGGCTCGATGAGTTCACGCGAGCCGAGGTAGCCGATGAGCCCGTTGTCGACGAGATCGAGGTGCTGATTGACGGCCTCGACCTCGGCCGGACGAGTGCGGACGAATTGGCGAATGTGGTCGACGCCATAGGCGACGAAGCGCGAGGCGTCTTGCGCGAGGCGGGTTCCGAGATAGGTGTCGGCGGCGTTCGACGACAGGAACTCGAAACGCCTCCCGAGGCTTTGAACGAACGAAAAGAGCGTGAGGTTCAGCGCTGCCGACGCCAGCGGGTAGGTCTCCGACTCCATGACGATCTTGAGCAATTCACCGAGTTCCCGAGAATCGCATCCCAATGCGCCCTGGCCGTAGAGTGCTCGCTTGCGGAAGGCCTCGGCCAACCGCGTCGCATCGAACATCTGCGCGCACAGCCAGAATTTGATCTCGTGGAACTCCTGGTTCATCAACCAGACCCAGCGGGAGGGCACGTCCGCTGAGACGAGGCCGATCGAGATCAAGCCGGTGCACAGCTGACGGATCGCTCGGTCCTGTTCGGGGCTGAGCGGCGCCTCATCGAGCGCATCCCAAGGGACGTTGCGGGCCGGCGCCCAGCGTCGAGACTTGCTCTCCTCGAACAGTACCGTCGCAGAGTCGGCCCAGACATCGCTCTTCCGGTTGACGCGGTAGTCGAGCGACGGCAAGCCTTCCGGCAGAATTCCGCCGCGCGGAGTCATCGAGAAGTTGTGCCGGATGATCTCCGGTATCGCCGCGGGTCCGTAATGCGGATCGTCGTTGATGTCGTCGAGCGTGAGACCGCGCCGCGCCTGGCTGGGACGGGCGGTCATCGGATGCGGACAGTCTTTCATCCACGTCAGTCTGAGGTCGCCGCCCATGACCCGCATCACTTCGGCGAGCAGATCGGTGTCTTGTGAAAAATCCTTCGGTCCGATGTACGACATCAGTGAAGCTCCAGATCGAGGTGCTGGGCCTCGTCCAAGAACTCCTGAATCGTCGCTATGAAGCGGTAGAGCCGGTCGTGGCCTTCCGGGTCGTCGTACTCGACCTTCATCACGTCGCCCACGTGCGTCAGGGAATTGATCGTGTGCGCGGCGTCTGCACCCCCGTTCGCGATGACGGACTCGAACATCTGCTTCCACAACGCGACCGGTGCCGCGAGGACGAAATCGAGCGAAGCCGAATCGCTCGTTTCATCGACTTCGGTGCACTCGTAGACCTCGAACGCGATCCGATAGAGATCGCTTCCGACCCGAATGCCGAATGTCGTATCGCAAACGCCGAGTTTCTCGAAAGCGTCTGCGTCGTCCTTCGTGCGCTGCTGCAGCGCCTTGAAGAACTCGAGAGACGGAAATCGAATACTCATGTGGATCCTCCTCGTGGTTGCGTTGGACCACCGGCACCGCGGGTGCAAATTCTCGGCATCAGGCGAAATCATAGCCGTGCACGGAGTGCTGATATTGATCTTAAGTGCCAATTAATTGATACTATGTGCCAATCATGAGACCCGTCGTCCGAATGAATTCGAACGTCGCGAGGGCCGTGCTCGAGTTCGTAGCGGCGGCGGGGGGACCGGCCTCGTCCTTGCGGGACGAAGCCGGGATCACACCGGCCGACCTGGCGAATCCCCGGCGCTCGCTCGAAGTGGCTCGGCTCGTGAACCTGCTCAACGCCGGGGCTCGCGAACTGGGCGACGACGCTCTCGGCCTCCACGTGGGCGCCAGCTTCGAACTCGCCACCCTGGGCCCATTCTCTTACGCCGTGCTGAACGCTCCAACCGTGGGGGTCGGGCTGGCCAATCTCGCCCGTTATTCGGCGGCTCTGGCCCAGGGGCTGGGGACGCCGTCTCTCGAAGTTCGCGGCGAGACGGCACGACTGGAGCTTCCCCGATTCGGGAGCGCCGACGCAAACGCCCTGCGGCACCTTTCGGAGGGAGGTCTCGTGGTCCTCGTCCGCATGATGCGGCGCCTCAGGGGGCCGGACTGGCAACCACATGAGGTGTCGTTCCAGCACGATGCGCCGGCGGATACGCGCGAACACGCCGCACTGCTCTGCCCGCAGCTGCGCTTCGGGTGCGCGGCCACCTCGATCCGTTTCGACGCCCGCGACCTTCGCGCCGAGGTGCCCGGCGCGGACCGTTACCTGCTTCCGATCGCCGAGCGTCAGCTCCGGGATGCCCTCGAGCCGGCGGCCGGCTCGGACCCCTGGCTACGCGAATTGGAGATCCTCGTCGCAAGCCGGGTCTGCGACGGACACCCGCCCATCCGATCGGTCGCGCCGCAACTCGGACTCAGCGTGCGCACCCTGCAGCGCCGTCTCGAGAAACGCAGCATGCTGTATCGCGACCTCGTCGCACGCGTGCGTTTCCAACTCGCGCGCCGCTACCTCGAGGAGACCTCCACGGAACTGGAGGAGATCGCGTTCCTGCTCGGCTACTCGGAACTCAGCGCGTTCGACCACGCCTTCCGGCGCTGGGCGGACCAGACGCCCCGCGCGTTCCGCCGCGCGGCGGGCGCACCGAAGTCGGCGCGGGCGACATGATCGAGATCGCCCAGGTACCGCTCGAACTGGGAGGTCGCTTCGGTGGCTGGCTGTCGGAGCTGCGGGCGGAATCGGGCCGCGAAGAGGACCCGCCGATACTAGAGGCGGTGGCGCGCACGCTTCGGACTCGACGACCGGGAAGCGCTCCAGCCGAGCCGGGTGACGATCCGTGACCTTTCTGCACATCGCACCGCGCGGCAGTGCACCCGACTCCCCGCGGGGGCTGTATTTTACAGAAAACCTGACCCCAGGTCGGTCATATGACGGACGCAGAGTCCATCGCACGTTGGACAATATTCAGTTGAGTGGGAAGATCGACATTTGTGTCGTTTGATGTAATCATGGATAAAGAGATCTCAAGATCCACAAAAGTTCGGAGGGCGCCAGAATGAGTAATTCGAGCCGGACGATCGCCCAGATCCTCCAGGACAAAAAGACCTGGTGGCTGCATTTCCTGATCGTCGCTGCAATCTGCGTAACAGGGTTGGTCTATCTCGGTACGGAAACCTATACGGGAGCTCCACCGCTGGAGGACTACGTGTCGGCCAGCGGGGAGACGGTGATCTCCCGCGAACAGATCAAGCACGGGCAGGAGGTGTTCCACCTCCGAGGCTTGATGAGTTACGGCTCCTTCTGGGGCGACGGAGCAGAGCGCGGACCGGACTTCACGGCCGATGCCCTGCACCGGACCGTCATGTCCATGCGCGCCTTCTATGAGAAGGAAATGGGCGGCGCGACGACCGTATACGACAAGGATGCGGTCGCAGCGCGGGTGCGCCGAGAGGTCCATACGAACACCTGGGACGAGCGCGCCGGGCACATCGTGATCAGCCCGGCCCAGACCCAGGGATACAACGATCTCATCGTCCACTACACCGCGATGTTCAACGATCCCAATTACAACGAAGCATTCGAGCCGGCTGGATACATCTCCGACCCGGAAGACTTACGGGATCTGTCCGCCTTCTTCTTCTGGGGAGGCTGGGTTTCCGCAGCAAACCGACCGGGCGAGGAGTACAGCTACACACACAACTGGCCGTATGATCCCGACGCTGGCAACAACGCCACCAGCCAGACCTGGATCTGGAGCTTCATCTCGATCTTCGGGTTATTCCTGGGCATCCTGGTGGTGCTGTACGTGTATGGTCAGTTCAAGGAGCAGGGCGATCCGTTCATTGGGAACGGGACATCGCTTACCACGAACGACCTGGAAGAGGGACGCGTGCGTGCCACACAGAGGGCCACGTACAAGTTCTTCGTCTTCTCGATTCTCCTGTTCGGGGCCCAGGTCTTAGCGGGCATCTTCGCCTCGATGGACTTCGTCCGTCCATTTGGATTCTCTCTCGGCGACATCATCCCGTTCACGGTTCTGCGCAGCTACCACACGCTGTTCCAGATCTACTGGTTCTTCATGGCCTGGGTCGGCTACACGATCTTCTTCCTACCCAGGATTTCGAAGGTCCCGAACGGGCAGATAGGCCTGATCAACGGGCTCTTTGCACTCTGCATAGTTACGGGCGTAGGCGCGCTGGTGGGAATCTATGCCGGCCAGACGGGAATGATCACTGGCGCGACGGCGTATTGGTTCGGGAGCCAGGGCTGGGAGTTCATGGAGATCGGCCGGGCCTTCCAGTACACGCTGCTGGGCTCGTTCGCTCTGTGGATCTACATCATCTACCGGGGCGTGAAGCCGTGGCTGACGACGAAGAACATCTGGTCCGTGCCCTCGTGGCTCCTCTATGGCAGCGGAATCATGGTCGCGTTCCTGTTCTTCGGACTCATGATCTCGCCGGAGCAGAACTTCGCAGTCTCGGACTACTGGCGTTGGATGGTCGTGCACATGTGGGTTGAGGTCACCTTCGAGGTGTTCACAACCGTCATCGTCGGCTACATCCTGGTTCAGATGGGCCTCATCTCGCGGATGATGTGCGAGCGGGTCATCTTCCTTGCCGTGATGATGTTCCTCGTCACCGCGACGCTCGGCATCTCCCACAACTTCTACTGGATTGCCAAGCCCACAGGGATCATCGCGGTTGGAGGCGTCTTCTCCACCCTTCAGGTGCTGCCCCTGCTCCTGCTCACGCTGGATGCATGGCGCGGGAAGTCGGAAGCGGGACGGGCCAGGACGCATGTTACGGAAGGGCGACAGGTGTTCATGATGGAAGGCGTCTGGCTGTTCATGCTGGCCGTCAACTTCTGGAACATCTTCGGGGCGGGAGTATTCGGCTCTCTGATCAACCTCCCCATCGTCAACTACTATGAGCATGCGACCTACATGACGGGCAATCACGCTCACGCCGCCATGTTCGGAGTGAAGGGAAACATCGCGTTGGGCGGGATGCTGTTCTGCATTCAGCATCTGGTCCACAAGGAGGCATGGAGCCCGAAGCTGGTTCGAACGGCCTTCTGGTCGCTCCAAATCGGAGTGGCGCTGATGATGTTCCTCGATCTCTTCCCGGTGGGGCTGTACCAGATCATGATCGTCGTTCAGGACGGCCTCTGGTTCGCGCGATCGCAGGAGATCCTGACGGGACCGGTGTGGACGCTCTTGACCTACTTCCGGTCACTCGGAGGAACGCTCTTCCTGCTGGGCGGCGTGCTGCCCCTCATCTACTTCATCGTGACGAGAGGAAGCGAACTCAAGGAAGAAGCCGACTCGGATGAGGGTGAGTGGACGGTCTACGAGAAAGATTGGGCGGCCTGATCCGAGACTGAGGTTTCGGTCCGACTCTAGCCTGGCCTTCCCATCGATCGATGGGAAGGCCAGGCCCCCGCACCCTGAGACGACCCACCCCGAGAGAGCTGCAGCGGAGCTTCGCGCGTGGCCAATCTGATCACCGAGGACTGTGTCAGCTGCGGCGCTTGCAGACATGTCTGCCCGAGTGATGGCATTTCCAGAGGGGTCAACGGTTCGGACGTATTCGTCATCGACCCCACCCGTTGCACCGAGTGCGTCGGCTTTTTCCACACCCAGCAGTGCGCGCGCGTCTGTCCGATCGACGACTGCTGCGTGGTCGATCCCGACAACGTCGAGACGGAAGCAGTGCTCTTCGCGCGTGCCAAGAAGCGGCACGGAAACGGCCTGGAACTCGGGCCGGAGACCTCCCACTTCCGGGCCGCGAACCGGACCCTGGGCACGTCGATCAAGCACCTGGGACGCCGGATCAACGATGTGCTCCAGGGCCCAGATCCACATACCTAGGGACCCGATCCCGCTCTATACTGTGCCTCAGAGATGTTGAAATACTACGCGCTTCTGGTCGTGGTCGTTGGCGTGGCGCTCTTTTACGCCTTCGTGAAAGACCCCTGCAACATGCAGGTGAGAGCAGACCTCACCGACCGATTCCCGACCTACGAGGTCCTGGATTCCGGCGCCACCGAAGGATCTCCCGAAAGTGTCCGCTGCCACATCTCCTACAAGAAACCAGACGGCGAAGAGATCTACGAGGCCATCTGGCTGTATCTATACGCGGATAATGGTTGGCAGTTCTCGAGGATCCTCGAGACATCCGATACCGAAACTCCCTCCTCATAGGCGCACCAGGGCACTGGCGCCGGGGCATCCCCACGATGAGGTGGAAGAAGTTGTACTGGGGGCTCGAGACCCGCGGAGAGCGTGCCGATGTCAGACTACGCAATCGGACTTGCCAACATCGTGGGCGGTGTATTTTGCCACGCACTCATCAACGGAAAGATCAGCCGAACCGAGGCGGGCGTTGACTTCTGGTCGGACTGGCGCACCCGGCACCCCACATTCAGCCAGTACGGTCCTCCTTTCCTGGTAGCGTTCGGCGTTTTTCGAATCGCGCTGGGGGCGCTGGCCTAACCTCCAGTACGACCCAAGATGGCACTTCACCTCCGACCTCTTCTGAGAACCATGCCAGGACTGCTCAGGGACCCATTCGCTCTCGATCTGGGTATCGAGTTCCTGCACGGCATCATCGACACACCGATGATGAGGCTGGCGTTCCGTCAGATGCTCATAGGTCTCGATTCATCGGAGCGCACGTTCTTGGAGTCTCTGACTCGCACGCCGATCGACCTCGACGCGGTGGCCAGCCTGCCCGAGACCACGCTCGGTGGAGCCTACAGTCGATTCTTTGCGACCAATGACTTCGACCCGAAGTTTCACGCCAAGGTATACCCGAACTGCCTCGAAGACCTGGAACGCAACTGGATCTTTGCGCGCTTCGCACGGCTGCACGACCTGCACCACGTGATGCTCGGTATCGGCGTATCTCGCCAGGAGGAGATCGCGCTGCACCTGTTGCTATTCGTGAACACACGGGATCCGGTGGCGGCGGCATTCATGGCCGGATTGCCCTATCTGGCGCCCCGCTACCTGAAACAGCGCCGGATCTGGACCGAGAGCCGCAAGCTCATCAGGGCCGCACGAGCGCTACCGAACCTGTTCCACTTCCCCTACGAGGAAGTCATGGCCGAGCCGCTCGTCGACCTTCGCGCGCGGATCGGACTCCCGTGCGGCGGCTGTCCGACGTCCTGGTGACGCGGACCTGCCCTCCCTCCCTGCATCATAGATAGAGGCAGACATAGAGGATGGGCCAGATGCCCACCACGAAGTACCAGAAGATGCACACCGCCACGAAGGCGCTGCTGCTCGGAGGGCCCTGCGTTTGTTCCCCGTCGAGGAGAGGCTTCAGACGCAGCCATGCAACTCCCAGCAAGACCAGGCCGACGAGAACGTGGGCGCCGTGCGTCCCCACGATGAGATAGAAGAGCTTGCCGTGCGGGCTCGCGGCCAGGTTCAGCCCATCGCGGACCAGGCCGACCCATACGACGCCCTGGACAAACATGAAGAAGGCGCCCAGCAGGATGGCAGCGAGGAGGAGCAGACCGAACCGGGGCGCCCGCTTCTTCCACGCTCGAACTGCAAGGAAGACCAGGGCGCCGCTGCAGAGCAGCACCGCCGTATTGATGACCGTCTCCCTCAGCGGGAACCACGGCTGGTCAGCCGGAGGCCACACACCGGCTTCTGTCGCCCGCGTGAGCATGAATGCGCCCACCATGCCGGCGAGGATCATGGCGTCGAAGACCAGGAAGATGAGCATCCCGATGGTGCTCTCTCCGAGGAAGACTCTCCGCACCACGCGTCGACTCGGGTCGAGCAGGATGACGTTCTGTCCGCTCATGGGAGAGACTCCTGCGCGCACCCGCCTCTCACGGCCAGGCCACCGTGGGGGCCGATAGCCGGCTCCCCGGCAAGGATACGTGATACGAGCTGACTCTGTCGTTTCTCACGGTCCTGATCCTGTCCCCATAGGCCCCACACTCCCGCAGTATCGTCAGTCGTCGTTCTGTTCCCGCTTCGGACGTCCTTCGCCGGGAACCGAACGGAGCTTTCTGCGCATCTTCTGGCGCTGATAGCGGCGTTTGAGTGATAGCTTTCGCTCCGGTCGGGGCGCCTTCGATGGCCTGCTCACCGGGGGGCTCGGTGCGGACTTCTCCGCCCTGTAGCGCTTGTAGCGGCGCTTGAGTGTCTCGAAAGTCGGAACGTCCGGCGTCTTGCCCTCGTGGATGAGGTACAGCCACCCGACCGCCACGCCGCCCAGATGGCCAACGTGAGAGACGTTCTCCGAGCCGGTCACGAAATCCATGATGAAGACAAAGGGAATCAGCCAGATCGCCTTGAGAGAAATGGGTGGGAAGACGAGCTGGATCCTGCTGTAGGGCCAGGTGAAGGAAAAGGCGAGCAGCACGCCTATGACGGCACCCGAGGCGCCCAGGGTGGTCTTGGTGAGCTCCTCGGTCCACGGGGGCCAGCCCGCCAGCCCCGGGAGGTAGGGGACGGTGGCGATCAGGATGCCCGCGCCGATGCCGCAGTTGAGGTAGTAGCGGAGGAAGCGCTTGTCTCCCCAGTAGAGGGCGAGCTCCGAGCCGAACATCCACAGCATGAACATGTTTATCCCCAGGTGGAGCGGGATGACACTGATGTTGTGGAGCCACATGTACGTGAAGGGACGCCAGATCTCGCGATCAACCCAGACTTGTTCGGGACTGACCACACCGGCCGGGGTGAGGTTCGGGATCAGGATCTGCGCGACGAATACCGCCACGTTTGCGAGCATCAGCTTCTTGATGATCGGCGGGGTCGCGGACGGACCGAACCGCATCCTGTAGCCGCTGCCGCCGTGCACGCGAAGGACTCCGTCGTCGACAACAGGCGGGGGGCACGCCCCGGCGTCGAACTGAAAAAGTATAGTAATCCCAGGTACTTCCGTCAATATGGACGACCCGCTCTGGCCGACGCAGAACGAGCTACAGGCGGACCCGAGCCGATCAGATCCGGTGTGGCGGAGGGTCTCTGCGGCTGCGTGATCGCGGTCTTCCCAACTCGGCCCTGGCATGTCGGAGTCGACGTTCGACGGGGAACTCGTTCACGGGACCGTATTCGCGTTGGCGGCGGCCTACCTGTTCCACATCGCCCGGAATCATCCCTTCGTCGACGACAGCAAATGGGACGGACTGCCCCTGAAGGGTCTGCCGTGAATTCGAACGAGACGCCGACACGCTCGTCATCGCCTCGGATCGTGCACAGACCTATAGTCTCGGAGTCTGCGACTCATCCAGCCGGACCTCGTGTCGCGTGCGTTGGTTCGGAGCCCGGGAAGAAAACGCCTTCGAGTTCTTTCCGAACGGAAGTGTTCGAGACTTCGCTCAGTGTGAAGCGCCTTGCCTTGACGACATCGGGAATAGCAATGGACGACGAAAAGGGAATCCGAGAGCAGACCTTGGCGGGGCCCGGGAAAGACGAGAAGAGTCAACGGAGACCGTTCTTGTTGAGGCTCGAGGATCGCGGCATCAGAATGCTCTGGTCCTTTGTCGAACGAGATGCGGGCACGTGGCGGTTCTGGGTAAAAGTCACGGTTGTTATGCTCATCATGAACACGGCTCTACCGATTGCAATCTATCTATTCTTCCTTGGGCGCGATCTCGGCTACTTCGAGGGCAGTCGCCACGCCGCCGAATACAATCGCCTCGAAGATCCCGCAGACGAGCATCGCGATGGTGCCGTCTTCGACGATTGAACCGAACGGGAAGACGAACTCAACCGGGAACCGTGTCATGGGCCGAAGTGTGAATCCGGCACCCCTGGGACCGGGCGGACGTCCGCCGGTGACGGTCAATCGATCCCACGACCGAGCTCCCGAACCAGAGTGTCAGCGAGCAGGCCCAGCTCGATCCGGCGGCGTTCTGCCGCGGGGCCCTCGAACTTCTTCATGGCGGCAAGGCCGGACAGGACCGAGATCGTGTAGTACTGGACGGCGGTGGTCTTGCGCGGTGTCAGGCGCGCTTCGCCGAAGAAGCGATTCCAGATGCCCCTCCACGCATCGAGGGTCGAATCCCGCAGCGGAAGCTCTCTCGAAGCCCAATCGGGAGTCGGCATGTTGAGCAGGATCTCGAACGTGCAGCGGTAGTGGGGACTTCCGAAGTGGTCCCACGCGGCGCCGACGAACGCTGCGATGCGTCGTTCGAGCGACATGGCCTCGATGGGAATGCTCGCGAGCTGCTCGGCGAAACGATTGAACGAGTCGACGAGCACCGCGATCAGAATGCCGTCCTTGTCGCCGAAGTGGTGCTGCGCCGCCCCCCAGCTCACCCCTGCCCGGCGACTGATCTCCGCTGCCGTCGCCCGGTGGAAGCCCAGCTCGGAGATCGTCTCGACCACCGCCGCCTTGATCCGGCTCTGGGTCTCAGCGCTGCGCTCGGCGTGGCTGCGCCGCTTCCGGTTGGCTCGGGGCACCTCCAGCGGCTCGCTCATCCTGGCCTCACGCTCCTCTGCCGGACCCTGGGCTAGCTCCCCCGTTGGGATCCAGGCTCCCTCGGGATTCATTTCAAAATTTGCAATTTACAATGCGTATAAATGGTATAGCATAGATTCCCAACGTAAAGGAGAGCCAATGTCCGTCGAATCCGTCGCAGGGACCCCCAGCACCGACCATCCCGGGGGAGAGGCTCCGCCGCGTCTCTCGAACGAACAGCCCGACGTGGGCCACCTGGAAGAACTCCGCACCGCGCCGATCGATCTCTTCTGGCGGGTCCGCAACGAGTGCGGCGAAGTCGGCGAGATCAACCTGGCGGGCAGTCACGTCACCCTGCTCTTCGGACCGGAGGCGCAGGAACTCTTCTTCCGCGCACCGGACGAGCAACTCGACCAAGGGGAAGCCTATCCCTTCATGAAGCCGATCTTCGGCCCCGGCGTCATCTTCGACCTCCCGGTAGAGCGGCGGAAGAAGGCGATCCGCACGCGTGCCCTTCGCGACGAGTACATGCGGCGTCACGCCGACGTGATCTCTGCCGAGACCGAGATGATGTGCGAACGCCTGCAGGGCTCGGGCGATTTCGACCTGCTCGACTTCTTCGGGGAGCTCACCACCTACACCTCGACCGCCACGCTGATCGGACAGGAATTTCGCGACGACCTGGCCCAGAAGGGCAGCGAGTTCGCGACCGCCTTCCAGGATCTCGAGCGCGGCACGGACGCCTACGCCTACGTCGACCCCTACATGGACATCCCATCCTTCCACGCGCGCGACGCGGCTCGCACCGAGCTCGTCGAACTGATCACCGAAATCCTCGACAATCGCGAGGAAGAGGGCCGGCGGTGCCAGGATCTCCTGCAGGCCATGGATTCACTCATCGACGAGAACGGCGACAAGAGGTACAGCCGGTCCGAGATCACCGGGATGATCATCGGAATGATGCTGGCCGGTCACCACACCAGCCAGGGCGCCGCGTCCTGGGCCCTCATCGAGCTGCTCCAAAACCCGGAGGTCATGGCGCGTGTCGTCGAGGAACTCGACGCCATCTACGCCGATGGGCGCCAGGTGAGCTTCCAGTCACTGCGCGAGATCCCGCTGCTCGAGGGGGTGCTCAAGGAAACGCTGCGCATGCACCCACCGCTCATCATCCTGATGCGAAAGGTCATGCACGATTTCCACTTCAAGAACTACACGGTCAAGGCCGGAAACATGGTTGCCGTTTCGCCGGCTGTCTCCAATCGAAACCCGGACTACTTCCCCGACCCGGATCGATTCGATCCCGAACGCTACAACGATGATCGCCGGGAGGATGCCCGCAATCCGTGGTCCTGGATCTCCTTCGGAGGGGGCCGACACAAGTGCATCGGCTCGGCCTTCGCGCTGATGCAGCTGAAGGGCATCTTCAGCATCCTGCTCAGACGCTTCGAATTCGAGTTCGCCCAGCCCTCCGAGAGCTATGTCAACGACCACTCGAAGATGGTCGTGCACCTGAAGCAGCCCTGCCGGGTGCGCTACCGGCCCCGCAAGGCGGGTGCCGTCAGCGCTGCGAGCGCCAAACGGGTTCAGAAGCGCGAGCAGGAAGAGGAGGCGGCGCTCCCGTTCCGGGTCTGCGTGGATCCAGACCTCTGCCAGGGCCATGCGGTCTGCACCGGCGAGGCGCCCGAGATCTTCGAGCTAGGGCGCGACGAGCGGGTCCACGTAAAGGACGAGACCCCGCGCAAGGAGCTGCGCAGGAAGGCCGAGTTGGCGGCCCGCTACTGCCCGAACCACGTCATCAGAATCGAGGATCTCTGATTCGGTCTCATAGCTTCCGGTAGAGCCGGGCCCTACCGGCCCGGGGCCGGCCTTGCTCTAGCCAGTGGTCTCGACGAGGATCCGCCCGTCCTTGATCGTGACAGGATAGGTCGCGAGCGTGTCGCTTCCGATGCTCGCCAGCAGCCAGGGAGATTCCACGCGGCTGCCATCGGCGACGCGGAAGCGGGCGCCGTGCCAGCGGCACTTGACGGTCTCCCCATCCCACTTGCTACCACTCAGGGGGAGCTTCATGTGGGGGCACTTCGAGTCGACGGCCCAGACTTCGTCTCCCTTGCGAAGCAACAGCACCTTCTTCTCACCAACAGAGACAATCTTCTTGCCCGCATCCGCGATATCCGCGAGGGCGCACACGTCGTGTTCCATGAAACCTCCTTCGCTCGAACAACGCTAGCAGGCTGCGACGCACCCCGGGGCCTCACCGACACCGTAGGGCCGCGGGGAGGACAACGACGTCGGGCCGCGGGGAGGACAACGACGTCGGGCCGCGGGGAGGACAACGACGTCGGGCCGCGGGGAGGACAACGACGTNGGGCCGCGGGGAGGACAACGACTTCGGGCCGCGGGGAGGACAACGACTTCGGCGACCAGAGCGAGGAAGCGGAAATAGGTGCCTCGGCTGTCGTTCGCCGGCAGCAAAATGGGGCATAGGGTCCCGCATTTCGAGGCGGGTGCCTCCCCGACCGTGCCCATCTCGCTGATTGATGCTAGAGGCTGCGGGGGACGGGAGCCCCGGCGGAGCGTATCTGCTCGTAGACCGGGGGCGGGCCGACGCGGAGCCACCCGCGCAACTCATCGATCGGCTGCGGCAGGAGCGCTTCCCAGTCCTGATCGAGGAGCCATTTCGCTCGCAGACCGCGCCGGAATCCCTGACGGACGAGTTTGCCCAATTCCGACCGGAAGCCGGCCCGCATCAGCACGCTGAGGACGATGTAGGCGATGCCCGGGTTGCGCGTCTGCGCCAGCGTGAAGGCGAGCACCGCGGTCTCTCCCCGCAGGTCGCGGCCATAGCCAGCCAGTACGTGAAACACGTCGTGCAGGTCGCGAAGGCGCATCCGGAAGATCCGCTCTTCCTCGCCGGTCTCGGCCTGCACCCGATCCGCAAACCCGGCCTCGCTCGCGGCGACCAATCCCTGGGCACTCAGCTGCTCGGTCGCGTAGAAGTCGGCGATCGACTGACCGAGCGACCCAGAGGGCATGGCTCGGAGCCTGTCCATATCACCCATGACCTCCAGGAGATCGCGCTCTTCGCGCAGAATCCGGGTACCCATGGGCGAGCGGCGGAAGCGCTCGAAGAGGCGCTTGCCCGAACTCCCCGTCATGGCGGCGATCACCTTGAAGGCCTGAGCCGTGTCGTCGGGATCTTCCAGGAGCGCGCGCATGGCACGCCGGGCTTCGCAAAGCCGAATGTGGTTGACCGTGGCCGCCATTGGGGACTCCAGAATGCTACGCCTCGCGGACCAACTCGAGTTCCTTCGGACCCCGCATGAGGTAGGAGTCGATGTACTCCACCTGGGGATCACCGCGCTGCAGGAGCGGAAGCTCCCGCACCAGGGCCTCGAGGGCGATCCGTGCCTCGAGCCGCACCAGGGCCTCGAGGGCGATCCGTGCCTCGAGCCTCGCCAGGGACGAGCCGAGGCAGAAGTGCGTACCGAAGCCGAAGGCCAGATGTCCCCGGCAATCGCGCGTCACGTCGAATCTGTCGGGGTCCGGGAACTGACGTTCGTCGCGGTTGGCGGCAACGCGGGCAATGCGCTCCTTGACCACCCCGAGCAGCTCGAACTCGTGCACGGCGCTCGGGCCGGCGTGCGGGAGAGCGGCTTCGCGCAGACGATGGGCGAGTTCTGCGTGGGGGTCCGTCGTGACGTCGGTCCCGGGCGGGATCCCCAGAATCGCAGTGCCCATCGCATCGGAAGAGAAGAGATCGGAATGGGTGAGAACGAAGCGCACGTCTTCGTAACGCGAGATCACCCAGGCGCTGGCGCCCTCGCACCAGTAGACCGGGGCCTCGTCGCGCAGGGCCTTGTAGAACCCGAAGGGATCGGCGCGGGCGGCATCGGAGAAGGGGTCGTAGACGATCGGCACGGCGAAGGGCCCCCTTCAGAAGGTGACGGGCACCGAGGCGTAGCCCGCCACGTTCGTCATGTGCACTCGCTCGCTGTTCCCCTCGTCGACCTCGAAGTCGGGGCACCGCTCGAGCAGCTCCTCGAATGCCACCCGGCCTTCGAGTCGCGCCAGGAAAGCGCCCAGGCACTTGTGCGCACCGTGCCCGAACGCGAGCGGGATCGGGATCTCCCGATCGATGTCGAAGCGGCCGGGGTTCTCGTACTCGCGGCCGTCGCGGCAGGCGGCACCCGTGAGCAGGAGAACACGCGAGCCGCACGGCATGAGCCTACCGTGGAGTTCGACGTCACGGGTGAGGGAGCGACCCTGGATCTGCGAAGGCGGCCAGTAGCGCAGCGCCTCCTCCACGGCCCCTGGGATGAGGCGCGGGTCCTCGGCGATCCGCTTCCGCGACCCGGGGTTGCGATGGAATAGTACCAGGGCGTTGCCGAGCAGCTTCGTCACCGTCTCGTTCCCACCACCCGCGACTAGGCTCGCGAATCCCAGGATCTCCCGGTCGGTGAGCTTCGTGGTACCGCCCTCCTCCGCCGGAACCTCGACCTGGATCAGGAAGCTCAGCATGTCGTCCCGGGGTCGCTTGCGGCGTTGCGCGGCGAGTTCCCTGAAGTAGGCGTGCATGTCTCCCATCGCCCGCATGGAATCCTTCGGGATCTCTGGATTGCCCGGTTCGCGGGTGAGCGAGACGTCCGACCAGTCCCGAACCTGGACGCGATCGGCCTCGGGAACACCCAACATGGTGCTGATGATCTCCATCGGCAGCACCGCCGCAAACTCCTTGACGAAGTCGCAGGATCCCCGCTCGACCAGGGGCTCCAGTATGCGCACGCATAACGCTCGAACGTCCGGCTCCATCGCCGCCACCTTGCGCGGTGTAAATGCCTTGCTGATCAGCTTGCGCAGCCGCGTCTGTCGCGGTGGATCCATCATGATCATCATCGGGACGGCCTCGAGGTAATCGGGATCCATGTCCTGGATCAGGATGCCCCGGGCAGAGCTGTAGGTGTTGTAATCGATCGAAGCCTGCAGCACGTCCTCGAAGCGGGAGAGAGCGTAGAAGCCGAGCTTTTCGTTGTGGTAGACCGGTGCCTCGTCGCGGAGATACTCGTAGATCGGATACGGGTCGTTGAAGTACTCGTGGGAATAGGGATCGAATTCCATCGTGCTTCCTCAGTGCAGGGCGGGCATCACCCGGTCGCGCATGGTCTCCATGTGAGCGAGCGCACGCTCCGTCGGCAGGCCGCCCATGCGAGTCCAGCAGAGTAGAGTGGCAACACCGATCTTGTCACGGATCTCTGCAACCCGCTCGGTCACGTAGTCGGCTTCGCCACAGATGACGGCACCGACGGCGAGGAACTGTTCCCCTTCGAGCATCTGGGTGACATCGCGCAGCAGCGTGCAGTTCTCGCAGCCCTCGATCGCCGGCTCCCCCACGTGGGGCGCCACGCGCTTGCTGTAGGTGCGCAGGTACCAGTTCACGCAGGGGGCGACCTCCTCGGCGACGCGAACCGGGTGATGGCGCGGCAGGACCACCACCCCCGTGCCCCGGCGGATGCGCCGGGTGCTGCGGCCCATCGGGCTCTCGAAGAGGTGGCGGACTCCGAACTTCATCGTTCGCCCCCTCGCCCGGCCGCCATGAGGTCGCGATGCGCATGCAGCTCCTCGATGCTGCGGCGCGGTCGCTGTTGCCCCGTCTTGGCCTTCTCCAGCGCCAGCACCTTGGGACAGAGCTGACGGCGCGCATTGTTCTTGGACTCGCAACGGATGCACTCCCACTCGCCGCCCGGACCGGGGCGCCACAACGTGTGACCGCAGCCATCGCAGAAGGCCTCGAGCTGCGAGCATTCCCAGCCCGCGAAGGCGCCGCCCCGATCCGGGGCGATCGGACACCCATGACCCGCACATGCGAACGTGTCCGGATCGGGAAGGATGCCGTCGGTGGGGCAGACCCTGACGCAGGATCCGCAGTCGTTGCAGCGATGGGTCTCGATCCAGAAGACGGCGGGCTGCGATACATCGGCTGCCGGCGGGCGAATCGCCTCGGTCGGACAGGTGAACTCGCAGCCCCCGCAGTTGATGCACAATTCGGGAACGATCGTGTAGCTCATCGAGGCTGTACCCGTGCAGCGCGCAGTACCCGGCGATCAGCGCCACAGATCATGCCCGTCTGCTCGGCGACCCGATCCAAACCCATCCGTAGCCTTTTGCAGGGACTCCCCAAGCGCTCCCGCTCGCTGGAACCCCGAGAGCCACGCTAACACAGATCAGACAATTTTGTCTAATCCGGCTATCTCATGTCGAGTCCGAAACCCGGCGCTCCGGGTCCGATGCGGCTGGACGCGTCGGTCCCATTGACTACGGTCCGTTTCTGACGGATCGTCAGATAGCACCCGATCCGGTTCCGGCCCGGGCGGCTGGAGACCTCCGGAGGGAGAGAGCGCATGGAGTTCGACTGGAGCCCGCAAGAGGAGGCGTTCCGGCAGGAGGTCCGGGAGTTCCTGGCCAAGGAGCTCACCGACGAGGTCCGGGGCAGCATGTTCATCGACACGCCCGCCCGCGTGGCCTTCGTGGACAAGATGGCCGAGCGCGGCTGGCTGGGCATGGGCTTTCCCGAGGAGTACGGCGGATCCGAGAAGCCGATCGGCCTCGCCCAGTTCATTCTCAACGTCGAACTGGAGCTGGCCGACGCGCCCATCGTCGGAAAGAACATCGGTGTCGTCGCCAACACGATCTACCACGAGGGCAGCGAGGAGATGAAACGGGAGTTCCTCCCGAAGATCTTCGCGAATCGCTGTCAGTGGGCCCTGACCTACACGGAGCCGGGTGCGGGGACCGATCTCGCCAGCCTCCAGTGCGCGGCCGTGGACAAGGGCGATCACTTCGAGGTCACGGGGACCAAGCTCTACATCACGTCGGCCCACTTTGCGGACTACCACTGGATCGCCGTGCGAACCGATCCCGACGCCCCCAAGCACCAGGGCGTCAGCATCCTCATCATGGACGCCGACTCGGCGGGCCTGAGCATCACGCCCATGTGGTGCGTCGGCACCACGGGGGCGGAACGGACCAACGAGGTCCATCTCGACCACGTCAAGGTCCCCAAGAACCGGCTCGTGGGCACGCTGAACAAGGGCTTCTACTACATGATGCAAGCGCTCGACTACGAGCGTTTCGCCATCATCGGGTTCGCGATACGGGTGCGCCGCTTCCGGAGATTGGTCGACTGGGTAAAGCAGACCCAGCCCAACGGCGAGCGGCTCTCAGACGACCCGGTGATCCGCTCCAACCTGGCGCGCCTGGCCACGCGCGTCGAGATCGGCACCATGCTCGAGAAGCGCTGCATCTGCGCCGCGGCCGAAAGGGTCCCCGGCGTCGAGGCTGCGATGAACAAGGCCTGGTGCTCCATCGTGAGTACCGAGATCGCCGATCTGGGCCTCGACATCATGGGGCCGTACGGATTCCTGTGGAAGGAGTCCGAGCATGCGCCCATGGGCGGCGACATGGTGGATCAGTACCTGATGGCGGGTCACTCGCGGGTGGCTGCGGCCGGCGTCGACACCTCGAAGGCCATCGTGGCACGGCGCCTGCTGGGACTCCCCAACGCGCTCGGCAAGCCGGTGTCGCCGGGAGCCGCAAAGTGAGCACGCAAGCGGACGCGCTGCGGGACGCCACGGCAATCGTCGGTGTCGCCGAGACGCGCTTTGCCAAGAATCTAGAGGCCTCGGAGTGCCAACTCGCCTCGGAGGCCGTCGTGGCCGCTCTTGCCGATGCGGGCATCGAGCCCTCGGAGGTGGACGGCCTGGCGTCCTACACCATGGAGACCACCGAGGAGGTGGAGATCGCCAGGAACTTCGGTGCCGGCGACATCAACTTCTTCGCCAAGGTGGGCTACGGCGGGGCGGCGGGCCCGGCGTCGTGGGGCTCCTGGCCACGGCGGTGGCGACGGGCCGCTGCCGCGTGGGCGTCGCCTGGCGCTCGCGAAAGCGCGGCTCGGGCCAGCGCCCCTGGGCCGGCACCCAGGTCCAGGTGACCCCGGCGTCGGCCTGGACGCGGCCCTGGGGGCTGCTGCGTCCCGTCGACGAGATCGGCATGCTGACCCGGCGCTACATGCACGAGTACGGCGCCACGCGCGACCACCTCGCCAACGTGGCGATCTCGATCCGCAAGCACGCCAATAACAACCCCCGGGCGATCATGTACGAGCGCAAGCTCACGCGCGAGGACTACATGAAGGCGCGCTGGATCAGCGAGCCCCTGTGCCTCTTCGACAATTGTCTCGAGACCGACGGCGCGCTGGCCTGCGTGGTGGTGTCGGCGGAGCGCTCCCGGGACTGTCCGCAGCGCCCGGTCTACATCCACTCGGTGTCGCAGGGACTCCCGCCGCAGCACCAGACCATGACCAACTACTGGAACGAGGACCCGCTGCGCGGACCCGCCTGGACCTGCGCCGAGGCGCTCTACCGCGCCTCAGACATTCAGGCCGGGGACGTGAAGGTAGCCCAGCTCTACGACGCCTTCACGCCGCTGATTCCTCTCTCCCTCGAGGGCTACGGCTTCTGCAAGCGCGGCGAAGGTGCCTACTTCACCGACGACGGAAACCTCGAGGTCGGCGGAAGACTGCCCGTCAACACCTCCGGCGGCGGCCTCTCAGAGGCCTACGTCCACGGTTTCAACCTGATCAACGAGGGCGTGCGGCAGATGCGCGGCACGTCCTGCAACCAGGTGAAGGACGCCGACACCTGCCTGGTCACGGCCGGCGAGGGTGTACCCACCAGCGCCATGCTGCTGAGGAATTGAAGAGATGAGCGGCGACCCGCTGCTGCCCGCGATTGGAGACGACGAGGCCCCGTTCTGGGAGGCCGCCGCAAAGGGCGAACTGCGCATCCAGCAGTGCGCGAACTGCGAGCGCCTGCGCTTTCCCCCGCGGTCCATGTGTCCCTGGTGCCAGTCCCTCGAGTCGCGCTGGGCGCTGATGTCGGGGCGCGGCAGGCTCTATTCCTTCGTGGTGCCGCACCCGCCGCTGCTGCCGGCGTTCAGCGATCTGGCGCCCTACAACGTGATCCTGGTCTCGCTCGAGGAGGATGCCACCATCCGCCTGATCGGGAACCTCGTCAACCGGGCTGGCGACGCGATCAACGCCGTCGACCCGAGCAGCATCGAGTTGGACCAGCCGGTGCAGGTGGTCTTCGAGGATCTCACCGACGAGATCCACATGCCGCGCTGGGTGCGATCCGCACCCGCTCAGACGTCGTCCTCGTAGCGCCAGCCCGATTCGACCCGGTACATGCGGCGGCGCGGGCCCGGCTGCTCGGGATCGCCGTCCTCGTAGGCCACGTCGCCCGGGTAGAACGATACGACGCCGCCCTCGACGGGATGGATCCGCGGCAGGTAGTAGATGACATCTCGTGAGCGCCCGGCCTCGAGGGCCGAACGCGCGTCTGGGAACGTCCCGATCTTCACCAGGGTGGCGAAGGTGGGGGGCGGGATTTCGATCTCGCCGCGTGCGCGCGCTTCGATGGCCGCCCCGATCTCGATCCAGCGATGCGCCAGGGTCTCGCTGCCGTCGACCTGCACGTGGCCGCCGCTCCGGGCATGAGCGAGAAAGAACCAGGTGGAGAAGCGGCGCGGCGGCCCCGGAGGCGTCGTCCAATGCGAGAAGGGCACCAGATCCTCGGCGGCGATCTCGAGCCCCGCCTCTTCGCGCGTCTCGCGCACCGCGGCGACGCGGGCGGCCGCCAGCTCATCCTCAGCGCCGGCGCGGTCCTCGTCATCGACGCGGCCGCCGGGAAAAGCCCAGGCTCCCCCGAAGAAGACGAGCTTGCGGCCACGCTGGATCAGCAGCACCTCGAGCCCTGCATCGGAGTCGCGCAGCAGCACCACCGTGGCAGCGGGTCGCAGCAATACTTCTTGGCCCACGCGTGAGTCCGTAGCAGAATAGATCCTGCGACCGCCCGTTGCGCCGGAAAGAAGCCGAGGAGCAAAGTCGTGAGCGACCCCGAATCCGCCCTGCACCCCGCGATCCCGGGTGACGGTCCCCAGAGTGTGGCCGAGATCCTGGACCCGATCGTCGCCGAGGATCCCGAGCGCCTGGCGCTGGTCGGCCGCCACGGACGCCTGAGCTATGCCGACCTGGATCGGGCGGTGAACGACACGGCGGCGGTGCTCGCATCGCTCGGGGTCGGGCCGGGCGAGCGCATCGCAGCATGTCTTCCCAACGACACAGCGATCGTGATCGCCTTCCTGGCCTCGCAGCGCCTTGGAGCGATCTGGGTCGGAGTGAACCGTCCCCTGGCCCCGCCCGAAAAGCTCCACATCCTGCGCGACTGCGGAGCGCGCGTCCATCTGGTCGCCGGGGATCTATTCGACGAGATCGAGACGAACCGCGCCGATCTGCCTGCACTCAAGCACGTCCTCGTCGTCGATCCCGACGACGCCGGCTCCCGCTGGGCCGGCCTGCTGGCCGAGTGCGCGGGCGCGCCACGCCCCGAGGTCGAGATCGATCCCTTCGCGCCGGCCGCCATTGCCTACACGAGCGGCACCACGGGCCTTCCCAAAGGGGCGGTGCACAGCCAACACAACCTGCTGATGCCCGGCGCCGTCTCGCGCCTGACGGGCAATCGGCCGCGGCCCCCTCGACACGGTGTCGTGTTGCCACTCACGATCCTCAACCTCGTGGTGCTGGGACCCCTGTGCGCCTTCTACGACGGTCGCTGCTGCGTGGCGATGGACCGCATCGACGCACTCGGCGTGGCGGAGTGGGTGCGCAACGAGCGCATCGGGTCCTTCGACGGTGTTCCGACCATCATCCACGACCTGCTCACGCATCCCGACATCGCGGAGCAGGACCTCGAGAGCCTGACCGAGCCCATCATGGGAGGCGCGGACTCGCCGCCCGAGGTGGTCCGGCTCTTCCGGGAGCGTTTCGGAGGTGAGGTCATCATCGGCTACGGGATGACCGAAGCCCCGACGGCGGTCACCTGGAGCGATGGCGAGGTTCCGCCGGGGCCGGGTCTGTGCGGCAAGCCCGTGCCCCAGGTCGAGATCGAGATCCTCGACGAGGACGGGAAGCTGCTGCCCGACGGCGAGGTGGGCGAGATCTGCGTGCGCCCGGCCCGCGGCGGTGCGTTCGCCGGCGTCTACACCCCCATGCTCGGGTACTGGAACAACCCCGAAGCCACGGCCAAGGTCCTGGAGCAGGGCCGCTACCACACCGGCGACCTCGGTTTCATTGCCACCGACGGCAATCTCTACATCCGCGGGCGCCGAAACGAGCTGATTCTGCGCGGCGGCGCCAACATCTACCCCGGCGAGGTGGAGCGGGCGCTCCAATCGCACGCCAGCGTTGAGGCGGCGGCGGTGCTGGGGATTGCCGACGAGCGCCTGGGCGAGCGCGTGGTGGCCGCCGTGCAACTCGAGCCCGGGGTGCAGTTGGAGGAGGAAGAGCTGCGCAGCCACGCGCGCCGGCAGCTCGCGCGCTACAAGGTGCCCGACGCGATCCGCTTCGTGGACGAGATGCCGCGCAACGCCATGAACAAAATCATCAAGGCGCGCCTGCGCGATCGATTCGACTGAACGCCGGCGCCGCACCGGCGCGAGAGGAGAGACATGGACTTCGAGACCCTCATCTACGAGAAGAAGGACCGCGTGGCGACGATCACGCTGAACCGCCCCGAGCGCCTGAACGCCATCAACGAGGTGATGTCGCGCGAGCTGCCGCAGGCCTGGGCGGACGTCACGAACGATCCCGACGTGATCGTGGCGATCGTCACGGCCGCCGGGGAGAAGAGCTTCTGCACCGGCTTCGACATGATGAGCGCGGCCTCCGACGAGAGCGTCGAATTGGGCGACGAAGAGCACCACGGCAGCGTCGACTCGGTCCGCTTCACCGCCATCCAGAACGAATGCTGGAAGCCCGTGATCACGGCGGTCAACGGCATGGTCACGGGCGGCGGCCTGCACTTCGTCTCCGACAGTGACCTCGTCGTGGCGGCCGAGCACGCCACCTTCTTCGACAACCACGTGCGCGTGGGGCTGGTCTCGGGGATGGAGCCCGTCGCACTGATCCGGCGCCTGGGCATGGAGGCAGTCCTGCGCATGTCGTACCTGGGTGGGTCGGAACGGATGAGCGCAGAGCGCGCCTACCAACTCGGCCTGGTGGGCGACGTGGTCCCCGCGAAGCAGCTGCTGACGCGGGCCGGGGATCTGGCGAAAAAGATCGCCCAGCACTCGCCCGCAGCGCTCGCCGCCAGCAAGCGCGCCATCTGGGAGAGCCTCGACCGCGGCCTGCACGACTCCCTCGCCCACGCCTGGGAGATCATTCGCGAGCACGGCGAGCACCCCGACGCCCGCGAGGGCCCCACGGCCTTCGCCGAGAGGCGCGAGCCCGCGTGGAAGCCGTTCGGCGAGTGCCGCTCCTGAGGCGAGCCGCAGGGCCGGACACTTTGTTGTCAGAAGCTCCCACAAGGGGTACGTTGCGTTTCTGACGGACCGTCAGAAACAGCCGCCATGCGGCACCCGGAGGAAGCTTCCATGTCCGAACTCCCGGCGGAGGTCGAGTCCTGGATCGGCCAGCCGCGTTACGAGGAGAAAGGCGAGTTCGACGTCGAGCGCGGCTACGTCTACACGAGCTGCGCCTCGGTCGAGAACGGCAGTCCCCTGTTCTGGGACGACGAAATCGCGGAGGAGCTCACGGGGGGTGCGATCGCACCTCCGACGATGCTCCAGACCTGGGCTCGACCGCATCACTGGGTCCCCGGACGCAAAGAGGCCCCGCTGGCGCTGCAGGTCCACTTCGACCTCAAGGACAAGCTCGGTCTGCCGGAGGGTGTCGCGACGGACAACGAGGTCGTCTACGGCGAGCCCGTGCGGCCGGGTGACCGGATCCGATCGCGCCAGGTCCTGCGCTCCATCAGCGACTTCAAGACCACCAAGCTCGGCAGAGGCCGCTTCTGGGTAATCGACGTCGAGTGTCACAACCAGCACGGCGAGTGGGTGGGCACCGACACCATGACCGTCTTCGGCTATCGAAAGGAAGACTGATGGCGGCGAAGTACAAGAGCCTGACGGCCGATCAGATCGAGAAGGGCGATACACTTCCCCCCCTCTCCGTCGACGTATCCGCAACGACGATCGTACTCGGCGCACTGGCCAGTCGCGACTGGCGTCCCATGCACCACGACAAGGACTTCGCGATCAACCGCAGCGGCACCCAGGATATCTTCATGAACACGCCGAACCAGGCCAGCTGGTTCGAGCGCTACCTCACGGACTGGACGGGTCCGACGGGCCGAATCGGCCGCCTCAAGTTCCGGATGAAGGACTCGGTATTCCCCGGCGACACCATGGTGCTGAAGGGCACGGTCACGAAGGTCGAGACCGACGACATCGGCTGCAGCTGGGTCGAGGTCGCGCTGGCACTCACGGCAAACGACGAGATCCGCACCGAGTTCACGGCGCGCATCGCGGTGCCATCGCATCCCGGGGACAACCCCTGGAAGCGGCGCGGCGACGACTGGAAGCCCTAGTGGCGGAGACGCGCCGACTGCCGCTCGAGGGGATCCGGATCCTGGACCTGGCGCGCCTGGGACCGGGGCCCCACAGCTCCCAGATCCTCGCCGACTTCGGCGCCGACATCATCTGGGTGGACCCACCGCCCAAGGGTGGCCGCGAGCTCACCATGCCGCGCGTAATCCGCCGCAACATGCGCAGCATGATCCTGAATCTCAAGAGCGACGAGGGCCGCGAGGTGCTGCGCAAGCTGGTGGCATCCGTCGACGTCGTCGTCGAGGGCTTCCGGCCCGGCGTCGCCAAGCGCCTGGGCATCGACTACGCGATGCTGCGCGAGATCAAGCCCGACATCATCTGCGTGTCGCTGACGGGCTTCGGCCAGCAGGGCCCCTACAGCCAGGTCGTCGGACACGACATCAACTACCAGGCCATGGCGGGAATCCTGCACCTGACTGGCGCCCTCGACGGCCCGCCCCGCATTCCGGGAAACGCCATCGCCGACGATGCGGGCGGGATCGCCGCGGCCCTGGGCATCTGCATCGCGCTGCTGGGCCGCGAGCGCACCGGTGTCGGCCAACACGTCGATATGGCGATGGTGGACACGCTGCTGACAATGATGCTGCTCAACGTGGATGGCTACGTCGAGACGGGCGTCTCCCCGCGCCGCGGCGAGACGATGCTGACCGGCGTCTACGCCTTCTACAACATCTACGAGTGCAAGGACGGCAAGCACCTCTCGGTGGGCGCCATCGAGCCCTGGTTCTGGGAGAACCTGTGCCGGATCCTGGGCCGCGAAGACTTCATCGCGCCGCAGCGGCCCGATCCCGAGGTCAGCCGGGAGCGCATCCGGGTGTTCCAGGAAATCTTTCTCACGAAGACCCGGGACGAATGGGTGGCAGAGCTGATGCACGCCGAGACCTGCGTCACACCGGTCTACTCCCTGGACGAGGTCGCCGGCGACCGCCACTTCCGCGAGCGGGGATCGATCGTCGAGGCGAAGGATCCCGAGTCCGGCAGCCGCACCCAGGTCGGGATGCTCTTCAAGATGTCGGAGACACCGGGATCGATCCGCAGCCCCGCTCCGGCCGTCGGACAGGACACGGACGAGGTGCTGCGGGAGCTGGGCTACAAAGAGGCACAAATCAAGACGCTGGCGGCCGCCGGAGCGGCCGGCAGGCGCTGAACGGAGAGAGGACATATGGATTTCGACTGGAGTCCGGAAGAGGAGGCGTTCCGAGGCGAGGTCCGCGAGTTCATCGCGAAGGAGCTCACCGCCGAGGTCCAGGGCAGCATCTTCATCGACACGCCCGAACGGGTCGCCTTCGTCGACAAGATGGCCGAGCGCGGCTGGCTGGGCATGGGCTTTCCCGAGGAGTACGGCGGCTCGAAGCGGCCGATCCCCCTGGCGCAGTTCATTCTCACCGTGGAGCTCGACCTCGCGGGCGCGCCCATCGTCGGAAAGAACGTCGGCGTCGTCGCCAATACCATCCTCAACGAGGGCAGCGAGGAGATGAAGCGGGAGTTCCTGCCTAAGATCTTCCGCAACGAAGGCCAGTGGGCGCTCACCTACACGGAGCCCGGGGCGGGGACCGACATCGGCGCGCTCCAGTGCCCGGCCATCGACAAGGGCGATCACTTCGAGATCACCGGTACCAAGCTCTTCATCACCTCGGCGCATTTTGCTACCTGGCACTGGATCGCCGTGCGAACCGATCCGGACGCGCCGAAGCACAAGGGCATCAGCATCCTGATCATGGACGCCGACTCGCCGGGAATCACGCTGACGCCCATGCATTGCGTCGGCACCACTGGCACGACGCACCGCACCAACGAGGTCCACCTCGACCACGTCAAGGTTCCCAAGAACCGGCTGGTGGGGGAGCTGAACAAGGGCTTCTACTACATGATGCAGGCACTCGACTACGAGCGCTTCGCGATCCTGTCATTCGCCTCGCGCGTGCGCCGCTTCGGGAAGATCATCGACTGGGTGAAACAGGCGGAGTACAACGGCGACCGTACGGCGGACGATCCGGTGGTGCGCCGCCGGCTCGCGCGGCTGGCCACACGCGTCGAGGTCGGCTCGATGCTCGAACGGCTCTGCATCTGCGCGGCGATGGATCGGGTTCCCGACGTCGAGGCCGCCATGAACAAGGCCTGGGGTGCGGCGGTGGGCGCCGAGATGAGCGATCTCGCCCTCGACATCATGGGGCCCTACGGCTTCCTGTGGCAGGGCTGCGAGCACGCCCCGCTGGACGGCACCCTCGTCGACGAGCACCTGATGGCGGGTCACGCCCGGGTCGCGGCGGCGGGCGTCGACACAGCCAAGAGCATCGTGGCCCGGCGCCTGCTGGGTCTGCCGAACGCGCTGGGCAAGCCGGTGCCTCCCGGTACCAGCAAGTGAGCAGAAGGAAGGAGGGCTGACGCCATGGACATGAAGCTGAGTGACGAACAGGTTCAACTTCGGGACACCGCGCGCAAGTTCATGCAGGAGGAGTGCACGGCGGAATTCGTGCGCGAGATCGAGAAGAGCGAGCTGGGATACTCCCCGGCGATGTGGCGGGAGATGGCCGAGATGGGCTGGCTCGGCATCGCGCTGCCCGAGGACTGCGGGGGTCTCGAGCTCGGCAACGTCGACCAGGTGCTGCTGGCCAAGGAGCTGGGCCGCAGCATCTGCCCGAGCCCCTTCCTGTCCACCACCGTGATCGGTGCCGAGGCAATCGCCCGGGCGGGCAGCGAGGAGCAGCGGCAGCAGTTCGTGCCGAAGATGATCGACGGCGAGCTGATCCTGGCCTTCGCCTTCCAGGAGCACCACCGCGACTTCGACCCGGCCGTGATCAAGATGCGGGCCGCACAGGACGGCAGCGACTACGTGCTCGACGGCGTCAAGATGTTCGTCGAGTTCGCCGGAGCCGCCGACCTGCTGCTGGTGGTGGCGCGCACCTCGGGCGAGGCTCCCTCGAAGGAAGGGCTCACCATGTTCCTGGTGGACGCCAAGAGCGACGGCATCAGCTGCAAGCACACTCCCACCATGGCTCGGGACCACCACTACGAGGTGACCTTCGACGGCGTGAAGGTCCCGGCAGATCGCGTCCTCGGGCGCGTGAACGACGCCTGGTCCGACCTCGAGAGCGTGATCGAGAAGACAGCGATCATCTTCTCGGCCTATACCCTCGGCGTCTGCGAATGGATGCACGAGCAGGCCACCCAGTTTGCCAAGGACCGCGTGCAGTTCGGTCGTCCGATCGGCCAGATGCAGGTGATCCAGAGCTATCTGGCCCAGCTCATCATCGAGATCTACGGGGCCGACACGCTGACATTCTTCACGGCCTTCAACCTCGACAAGGGCCGGTACGTGCGCGGCTACGCGGCGAAGACCAAGGCGTTCGCAGCCGAAACCGTCAAGTGCACGACGGACGTCGGCTCCCAGATCTTTGGGGGCATGGGTTATATGGAGGAGCAGGACACGACCCTGTACCTGCGCCGCGGCAAGCAATACCAGCTGGTGCTGGGCGGTGTGGACTATTGGGAGAAGATCGTCGCCGAGGAGCTGCTCGACAAGACGTCGCCCGTGCTCACCTGACGCGCACGACCGCGCTCGCAACGGTTCATCAGGAGAGAGCGAGTGAGCGATCAGCTCGAGATTCCCGACTACGTTTCCGAGGAAAACCGCCGGCAGATCCTCGAACTCGCCGAGGAATCGCCGCGAGACGTGTCCCAGGTCGAGTGCTGCGAGTATCTGATCCGGCACTGGTGCGAGACCGTCGAGGACGGGAATCCCCTGTATCTAGACGAGGCCTACGCCAGGTCCCGGGGGTTCCGAGGGCTTGTGGCCCAGCCGGGCATGCTGATTTGCAGCCTCACCCTGCCCTACCGATGGCCGTGGCCCGAGGGCTACCGCAGCCAGCGGCTGATCCATTTCCATCTCAAGAAGCTGCTCGAGCTGCCGGTTGGGATCCTCGCCAACTACGAGAAGTGGTTCTTCGAGCCGGTCCAGATCGGCGACCGCCTCAGCTCGACGGTGAGGCTCCTGAAGATCTCGCCGTTCAAACGGACGCGTCTGGGAGAAGGCTACTTCACCACGATCGAGACCAGCTACTACAACCAGCACGACGTCGTCGTGGCGCGCTCCTACACCCACCTCTTCAGCTACGGCGGCAAGCGCGGAGCGGACGGCCAGCTGTTGCCCGAGGGTGCGGTGACGCCGTCTGCGGATCCGGCGAAGCGGGCCGGGCCGAGTGCGATCGAGGATCAGGCTCCCGCCGAGCCGCCCACCGACGACGCGATCCAGGGCGGCTGGCACAACGGGACCGAAGAGTGCATGGAGTCGTGGCGGACGGGCTGGCAGCCCCAACCGCCGGCGGAACTCCATTGGGAGGAGGTCTCGGTGGGCGACGAGCTGCCGAAGCTCGTCATGCCGATCACCGTGACGCGCTGCTGCTTCATGGCATCGGCGAGCCGCGACTTCGCGCCCCAGCACCACAACAGCTGGTACGCCCACAACCGATCCAAGACACGCGACATGTTCCTGGGCACCCATTTCAACCTGGGGATGATGAGCCGGTTCATGACGGACTGGGGCGGGCCGCTTTCCACCGTCCGCCGCATCCAACTCGCCATGAAGCGCAGCATCTGCGCGGGCGAGGACATGATCATGACCGGCCGCGTGACGCAGAGGTACGAGAAGGACGGCGAGCACCGCGTTGACCTGGACATCGAGATCAACACCGACCGGGGCGCGGCCTACCAGGCCGGGGGGACCCTGGCCCTGCCGACCCGAGGCTGACCCGCGCGCGGTTGTCGCCTGCCCTCTGCGCTCTCCCTCTCGTCGTCCGGCCTGCACGGCCTGTCATGCGAGCCACCCAGGGCTCACTCAAGCCTCGGGGAACTCGACGTCCAGGAAGAGCAGTGAGCCATCGAATCGCCTTGCCGGAAAACACAGCCTAAATGTCCCACCCGCAACTGGGCACTGGCTCCGGGCCCGACGCCACCAATTGGTGTCTAATCAGATGAATGGATGCAAAATTGCACTTCCTTAGCAATCATCATTCTCTAGCCAATTCTCAGCCTGTGGAGGCGAACTGACTGTGGCCGTTTCAGATCATGTCAACCTGGAAAAATTCATATCTGGCGTCGAGCGCCGCAATCCCGGTGAAATCGAATTTCATCAAGCCGTTTTCGAAGTTGCATCGAATGTCTTTGAGTACATCCACGACAAAGAGATCTACCACCAGATGCAAATCCTGCGCCGCATCGCCGAGCCGGATCGCATAATCATTTTTCGTGTTTGCTGGGAAGATGATAATGGAAACATCCGGGTCAACCGGGGTTACCGGGTTCAGAACAATAATGCCATCGGTCCCTATAAGGGAGGAATACGTTTCCACCCTTCCGTAAATCTCAGCATTCTGAAATTCCTGGCCTTTGAGCAAACCTTCAAGAACAGTCTGACCGGCCTGCCGATGGGGGGCGGCAAGGGAGGAGCAGATTTCAATCCCAAGGGCAAATCAGATAATGAGGTCATGCGTTTTTGTCAGTCATTCATGATCGAGTTGCATCGACATATCGGTGCAGAAATCGATGTTCCCGCCGGTGACATCGGAGTCGGTGCCCGCGAGATCGGCTTCCTGTTCGGTCAGTACAAACGCCTGAGCAATCGTTTCACCGGAGTACTGACCGGCAAAGGCATGGAATTTGGCGGCAGCCCGATCCGCACCGAGGCCACCGGTTATGGCACCGTTTACATGATGGAAGACATGCTCAAGCATCGCGGCGAAGGCATGGACGGACGAGTATGCCTGGTGTCGGGTGCCGGCAATGTGGCCACCTATGCCGTAGAAAAACTCAATCAGCTTGGTGCAAGAGTCGTCACCATGTCTGATTCGTCGGGTTTCATTTACGATAAGGATGGCATCGATGCCGAGAAACTCGCCTATATCATCGATCTGAAGACCAATCGCCGCGAAGGATTGTCTGCCTACGCCGCCGAATATAAAGTCGATTTCTTTGCCGGTGAACGACCCTGGCAGATCCCCTGCGATTTGGCATTTCCCTGTGCAACCCAGAACGAGATCAGTGCAGAGGAATCCTTGCTGTTGATCAACAATGGCTGCATTGGCGTTTCCGAAGGCGCCAACATGCCCACCGATCAGGAAGGGATCGAATATTTCACCGCAGCCAAATTATTGTTCGCGCCCAGCAAAGCAGCCAATGCCGGTGGTGTAGCCATCTCCGGACTCGAAATGAGTCAGAACAGCGCCAGAATCACCTGGAAGGAAGCCGAACTGCAGAACCTGCTGCGCGAAATCATGGCGAATATTCACGAGCAATGTGTGACGTACGGGCAACAACCCGGCTCTGACTACATCAACTATGTGAAAGGCGCCAATATCGCCGGCTTCATCAAAGTTGCCGATGCAATGGTGGCGTTTGGAGTCGTTTGACTACCTGACGCTTCCCTGCAATTCCTGTCCAGACCGAATGTTGCGATTCGGGACTGGCTGGGCGCACCGACATCCTGCTGCCGTCGCGCCAGACTTCAGCGTTTCTCGGTTTCCCTCGATTTGCGGCGCAAGCGCCGTCCGGCACGGCGGAGCAGGCGGGATTCCGGGTACTGCGCCCGGGCGGCATCGATCTGGGCGAGCGCGTCGCCGGGTCGACCGGCTGCAGAGTCCGAGAAGAGGACTCCATCCGTAGGCGAGGCGCGGGGCCAGCGTCTCCAGACGGATCCCCTGGACCCCCATGATGTCGTCGTAGGTGCCAAAGCCCCGGGCGAGCCCGTGCTGACGATCCCGGCGTGCTGGCCTCACCGCAGAGCTTTTCGAGCAGGCTTGTCTCCTCGCCGTCCTCGCCCTTGTTCCCAGCCCGCCTGCCCCCTTGGCGTTCGCGGTGTCGGTCCTCACTCCCCCGAAATTCGCCCTCATCCTGGTCCTCGGGTCACCCCTTGTGACACTGAGCGCCTGACGAGTGTCCCTGCTCCCAAGCCGGAGGACCTGTAGACTGACTTCACCTGGGCACAGGAAGGCCGATAGGAAGTTCAAGGAGACATGCCGGTGCGATGCACGGCTTGGTCCGCTCACTTGAGGAAACCGCGAGAGGGGAATCCTGGGATGTCAGAACGACGAATTTGGCGATTTGCAGCCATCTTTCTGGTTTCAAGTTTTTTGGGGATGGGCTTCGTGGGGCTCGTGGCCAGAGCGGCCGAGGAGGCGGACGCGGCCGCTTCGGGCCGTCCTGAAATCCAGGTCTTCAAGACCCCGACCTGCGGGTGCTGCAACAAATGGATCGAGCACCTGCAAAAGGCGGGGTTCGACGTCCAGGCAACCGATCTCCCGGACCTCACTGCACTGAAGCGGGCCAATGGCGTGCCCCCGCGGATATCCTCTTGCCACACGGCGATCGTCGAGGGCTACGTGATTGAGGGACACGTGCCGGCAGACGACATCGAACGCCTCCTGGCGGAGAGGCCGAAGGTCGCTGGTTTGGCCGTTCCGGGCATGCCGATTGGCTCCCCGGGGATGGAGTCGCTGGACACGAGCCAGCATGAAACCTACGAGGTCGTCGCCTTCGGCACCGAGGACCCGCCGGGAGGCTGGGTTTTCGCGACACACGAGCCGTAGCTGTCTTGGGTTCTACTTTCGAGCGGCCTCTTGCCGCAGGCGATGATTTCGTCTCATAGCTTCAACGGGTCGCTCTATTCACGCTCGAGGGCTATCGAGGTGTGGGGGGCCGCTGCGCGGAAACGCTCCCGGTAGCGGCCGTCGCCTGCCGGCAGTGTCGATTTGACTTCCGTACGCGGAAGCCCATCGAGTCTAAATCTGCATTCCGTCAGACTCGATGGAGTCGCGACGAAGCAGGCCGTTGCCAGTAGTCAACGAACCCATCCTCGCAGGCTTTCGCGAAACGCGGCAATGGCGACCACGCCGGCCGGGTACGGTTCAGCTCCCTTGGCTCGTCGGAATCCAGCACCACCCGAGAGAGGATCCCCCGATGACTACCACTGGAAGCTGATGCCCGCCTTTCCACCCACTTCGTTGAAGGAGGTATCGCTACCGACACCGAGGTACAGGCCAGTGCTCTCGGCGATCATTCCAGACCCCGTGAGACCCAGCGCAGCCTTCTTCTTGAAGTAGCCCACGCCGAGATTTACACGGAAGGTCTTTCCGGGATCCGGGAGGAAGACCTCCATCGCATTGCTGATGGCGATCCCGCGATAGGCATCGTGCTCGACACTGCTGAGCTCACTGCTGAGCGCCGATGCGACATCGCTGACCTCCGACGCGACCGCGTTGAGCTGGCCCTTGTTGACGGCATCGGTATCCAGCTGACCATCCGCGATTCCGTGGACCGGAACCGGTTCGCCCGCCGCGGCATTCTTTTCGGCCGCTGTAGCGTCAGCACCGATACGAGAAAACGTCACACCCGAGTCGTCGATGCGCATGGAGACGGGATCGCTGGCGCCACCGCTCACGGCCGTATCACTGGCACCGACCACCAGGCCCTTCACGTGTGTACCGTCCTGCATCACGACCTTGGCGGAGGACGCGTCGACACTGACCAGGCTTTCTCCCTGGGCACTGACCACCTTCATGAGCGCCGAATTGGTCCCGACAGACACCACCGCGTCCGTCACCGGAGCTTCGGAAGCCAACCCGTCCGTCGCGCGCAGCGAGGTGTTACCCGGACTGATCTGAACCGCCGTGGTGACCAGATCGACTCTCGAGCGCTCCACCGCGACCTGCGCATCCGTGTATGCATCCGCGCGTGCGGCCTCAGCCACATCTCCCGCGTCCGCATGGGCATCCGACCGCGTGGCCTCAGCCGCAACTTCCGTGTCCGTGTACGCGTCAGAACGCGTGGCCTCCGCTGCATCACCCTGGTCCGCATGGGCATCCGACCGCGTGGCCTCAGCCGCAACT
>PBYF01000050.1 GCA_002729515.1 Deltaproteobacteria bacterium | reverse complement strand
GGCTTCGCCGCCGGCTGCCGCTGAGCCCTCGGTCGCGGCTTCGCCGCCGGCTGCCGCTGAGCCCTCGGTCGCGGCTTCGCCACCGGCTGCCGCTGCGCCCTCGGTCGCGGCTTCGCCACCGGCTGCCGCTGAGCCCTCGGTCGCGGCTTCGCCGCCGGCTGCTACTGCGCCCGAGGCGGGCGGCGGGGCGCCGGGTGAGGGCTCGTTCGGCTTCAGCGACTGGCAGACCGACGGTCCGCTCTCGATCCAGTCGGAGGAACTCGAGGCCGTTCAGAAACAGGGCACTCGGACGCTCATCTTCCGCAAGAATGTTCGTGTGCAACAGGGGGAACTCTCGATGCAGTGCGAGCGGCTCGAGGCCTACTACCCGGCACAGGCGAACCAGCCGACTCGGCTGGTCGCCACCGGCAAGGTGCATCTTGTCCAGGGCACTCAAGATGCATGGTGCGATGAAACCCTCTACGACCGGCGTGCGGAGACACTCGTCTGCCGCGGCAATGCTCGATTCCGAGATGGCGACAACACGCTCCGCGGCCGCGAGATCCATATCGACTTGGCGAAGGAGACAGTCAATGTCATGGGTGGGGCAGAGGTCATCATCCAGCCCGAGGCGTCTTCGATGGGCGAATCGTGACCGCGACCACCCTGACCGGCAGGACCTTGAGCAAGCGCTACGGGGATTCCGAGGTGGTCCACGCGATCGATCTCGAGGTTCATCCGGCCGAGGTCGTCGGCCTTCTGGGCCCCAGCGGAGCCGGCAAGACCACGACTTTCAACATGTTGGCCGGCGGCGTCCGGCCCAGCGCCGGTCAGGTGCTGCTCGGCGACACCGAGATCACCGACCTCCCGATGTATCGGCGAGCCCGCCTCGGCATTACGTATCTCCCGCAGGAAGCCTCGATTTTCAGAAAGCTTTCTGTCGCAGACAACGTGAACGCCATTCTCGAAACGGTGGAGCCCAGCCGGTCCATCCGGCGGGAGCGCCTGCGGGAGCTGCTGGCGGAGCTCGGACTGGCCGAAAAGGCCAATCGGAGGGGCGATTCTCTCTCCGGAGGGGAGCGCAGGCGCGTGGAGATCACTCGGGCTCTGGTTCTCGATCCCAAGTTCATGCTATTGGACGAACCATTCGCGGGAATCGACCCAATTGCGGTGGCCGACATCCAGAAAATCATCGAGCAGCTTAAAAAACGGGGCATCGGTGTGATCATCACGGACCACAACGTGCGGGAGACACTTTCGATTTGTGATCGCGGCTACATCATCAAGGACGGCCGCATTATCAAACAGGGGACACCGCAGGCGATCGCCGAGGACCCTCGGGTCCGTGAGATCTACCTCGGAGAAAACTTCAGGTTGACCTGATCATGCCGCTCGAACTCAAGCAGCAAATGAAGCTCAGCCAACAGCTGGTGATGACGCCCCAGCTGCAGCAGGCGATCAAACTCCTCCAGCTTTCGCGGCTCGAACTCGTGGACATGGTCCAACAGGAACTCGAGGAGAACCCGGTTCTCGAGGAAGCTTCGGAGTCCGAGGGTGACGAGTCCGGGACCAGCGATATCGAAATGCCGGATGAGCGCCCGTCCGCCGGTGCGTCCGCGGATCCGTCCGCCGGTGCGTCCGCGGATCCGTCCGCCGATGCGTCCGCGGATCCGTCCGCCGATGCGTCCGCGGATACGTCAGCGGATCCATCCGCGGATCCGTCCGGTGAAACTACTGCATCCGAAGAACCGGCACCCAGCGACGCCGAGAAGATCGCTGATGTCGATTGGCAGGACTACATCGAGTCGAATCCCCACACGGGGATGCGCGAAGTGCGCGACGACGATCGGCCGTCGTTCGAGGCCAGTCTCACAAAGCGCGCGACCCTGTCCGAGCAGCTTCTCTGGCAGCTGCACATGGACCCGATTCCCGAGCAGGAGATGCTTGCTGCCGAGTGCATCATCGGAAACCTGGACGACCGGGGTTACCTTCGGTCGACCGAAGAAGAGATCGCCCGTCAGGCCGCCGTGGACTTGGAGCAAGTCGAGCGCGCGCTTGCGCNGGTGCAGGGGCTGGACCCGACGGGTGTCGGTGCCCGTACCCTCAAGGAGTGTCTCTCCCTCCAGGTGCAGGCCCTCAAGATCGACGACCCGCTGGTGCTGCGCATCATCGATGAGTGTCTGGATCCGCTCCTCAAGCGCGATTTCCGCGCCGTGTCCCGCAACCTCGGAATCGGCGTCGCGGAGGTGAGCGCTGCAGCCAAGGTCATCGGCGCACTCGAGCCCCGGCCGGGGCGCGCCTTCGGCGGTGAGGAGCCGGTCTACATCATTCCGGACATCTATGTCTATAAGATCGGGGACGAATTCCACGTTGTGCTCAACGACGAGGGGCTGCCGAGGCTGCGCGTCAGCACCCTCTACCGAGAGCTCTTGGCGAATCGGGCGAGTGCGCCGAAGGACACGCGCGACTACGTTCACGAGAAGGTGCGCTCCGCACTCTGGCTGATCAAATCGATCCACCAGAGGCAGCGGACGATCTACAAGGTGATGCAGAGCATCATGAAGTTCCAGCACGAATTCTTCGAGAAGGGAATTGAAGAACTCCGGCCGCTCAATCTTCGCGACGTTGCCGATGACATCGAGATGCACGAGTCGACCGTTAGTCGAGTGACGACCAACAAGTACGTCCACACGCCCCAGGGAGTCTTCGAACTCAAGTACTTCTTCAACTCGCGCATTCGAAAGGTCAATGGAGAGGTGATCGCAAGTGAAAGTGTGAAGGAACGGATCCTCTACTTGATTCGCAACGAGGACTCGCGGCGTCCACTCTCGGACCAGAGGATCGCGGAGATGCTTCGGGTGCAGGATATTGACATCGCCCGGCGAACGGTCACCAAGTACCGGGAATCCTTGAATCTTCTGTCGTCGACGAAGCGCCGCCAGATTGGCTAGCCTAGACCTGCCCGCGGGGNGTTGGAGAGATCTCGGATGACGATCATGGACATCCTCGTGAAGGACGCCGTGATCTTGAATCTCGGTGTGCGCAGCAAGGCCGACGTGCTTGCGGAAATGGCGGCTGCGCTCGCAAAGGTCGAGCCACAGATCGAGGGCGAGCGACTCCTCGAGGTTCTTCTCGAACGCGAGGCCCTCCAGAGTACGGGGATCGGCGAAGGCGTTGCGATTCCCCACGGGAAGCTGGTTGGCCTCGACCGTCTGGTGGCGTCGTTCGCGCGCAGCCAGGAGGGTGTGGACTTCGATTCCATCGATGGTCAGCTCACGCACCACTTCTTCCTTCTGGTGGTTCCAGAGCATTCGGGGGGCCAGTACCTGAAGGCGCTGGCGCGCATTTCCCGCTTTTTTCGGGATCCGTCTTTCCGCCAAAGGCTCGATCGGGTCGAGAGCCTGGAGGAAGTCATCGGCGCCATCGAGGCAGAAGACGCCAAGCTCTAGAGAGCGTGGCGTTCGGGGGGGGGGCCTGGCATGACGATTCACGGGACCCTCGTCGATGTCGGTGGGGTGGGCATTCTGTTGCTCGGTCCGAGCGGTGTCGGCAAGAGCGAGTGTGCCCTCGAACTCATCATCCGCGGTCATCGCCTGGTGGCTGACGACGTGGTGGAGTTGGAGGCGAACGCCGTGGGTGGAGTCAGCGGTGCCTCCCCCGCGAACATCCGCCACCACCTGGCGATACGGGGGCTCGGGATCGTCTACGTCCCCGATCTGTACGGCTGCGCCCGCGTCGCGGAACGGGTGACGATCGACCTGGTCTGTTGCATCCATCCCTGGGAATCGGGCGCCGAGTACGACCGGGTGGGTCTGGATCCCAACTGGCAGGAACTCGAAGGCGTACAGGTGCGGCAGCTCACGCTGTCGGCGCGCCCTGGGGCGAGCATGGCCACGATCGTCGAGGTTGCGGCTCTCGAGCATCGGCGCCTGGCACGTGGCGGGGAGAGCGCCGCTCTGCGGCTCGACACGCGGTTGCGCCGGGCCATGGGTGCCGCGTGACGGCCGGTACCCCTCAGGTGGTTTTCGTGGGCGGACTCTCCGGCAGTGGCAAGACGACGGCCATGGCCGCTTTGGAGGACCTGTCCTTCTACTGCGTCGACAACCTGCCGGCCCAGTTGATCGAGCAGTTCCTGCATCTCTGCGAACAGTCCACACCGCCCATCGAGAAGATCGCCCTGGCTGTCGAGACCCGGGCACTGCAGTTCCTGGCGGAGGTGCCGGCCGTCGTCGAGCGGCTGCGGTCCGGGGGTGTCGATGTCCAGGTTGTCTTCCTGGAGTGCACAAACGCCGTGCTCGAGGAGCGATATCGCGAGACCCGCAGGGTGCATCCCCAGGCGGCGGACGGAACGGTAGGAGACGGCATAGAGCGGGAGCGCGCGCTGCTCGCGCAGCTGGCCGGTCTCGCCGACCATCTGGTGGACACGTCGTCGCTTAACGTCCATGAGCTCAAGGCGGACGTGATTCGACGCATCGCGGGTGCGGCGCGCGAGACGCTGGTGAACCTCGTCTCGTTTGGCTTTCGCTACTCGACGCCGCAGACGGCTGAGCTTCTCTTCGACGTGCGCTTCCTTCCGAACCCGTACTTCGAGGACGGGTTGCGGCAGCTCACTGGTCGCGACCAGCGGGTGGCGGACCACGCTCTCGACAACGAGCGCGGACGCGAACTCATGGGCCATCTCAGCCGGTTGCTGGAGTTCCTGCTGCCCCTTTATGACCAGGAGGGGAAGGCGTACCTGACGATCGGCGTGGGTTGCACGGGAGGCCGGCACCGCTCCGTCGCCGTGGTGGAAGCTCTCGCCGACGTGATTCGGGCTGGAGCGCGCGAGGTCAACGTCCAGCACCGCGACGTGGAGAGGAGCCAATGAAGGTTGGAGTCGTCATCGTCACGCACTACGGACTGGCGGAGGAGTTCCTTCACGCGATCGACCTGATCGTTCCGGATGCTCCGAAATTCCACGCGGTGGCGATCGATCCCGGACAGGGCGTGGACGAGATGCGCGCCATGATCGAGGCGGCTCTGGCAGCGGCCGAGAACGGCGATGGGGTACTCGTACTGACCGACATGTTCGGTGGAACGCCCTCGAATATCAGCCTTTCGTTCTTGGAGAACTGCAAGGTCGAGGTCGTCACAGGCGTGAACCTGCCCATGCTGATCAAGCTCGCGACCGGATTCGAGGAGAAGCCGCTCGAGGAACTGGCTGTGCTGATCAAGGATTACGGTCGACGGAACATCTCGGTCGCTCGGGAGCTGTTGCCGGAGGACGACGCTTGAACGACGACTTGAAGGTCGAGGGCGAATTCCGCATCGCCAGCGGACTCGGGCTTCACGCGCGGCCGGCCGGCCGATTCGCGGCTGCTGCGGCGCGCTTCAAGTGCGAGATTTCGGTGGGAAGGAGTGGCGAGTGGGTCGATGCGCGAAGCGTGCTCTCGCTGCTCTCGCTCGCCGCCGGCCCCGGTGCGGTCGTGCGGGTGCGGGCGGTGGGGTCCGACGCGCGGGAAGCCATCGATGCACTGGGGGGCATGCTCGAGGAGTCGGTGCACGACAATTGAATCCTCCGGATGTGTCGCCTAGAGTGCGCGTCCCCATCCCTTCTTGGAGTTCGACCATGGCCAACACGCTCTTTACGTCCGAATCCGTTTCGATGGGTCACCCCGACAAGATGTGCGATCAGGTGTCGGACGCGATTCTCGACGCGATGCTCGAGCAGGACCCGCAGTCGCGTGTGGCTTGTGAGACGCTGACCACCACCGGTCTCGTCATGGTGGCCGGCGAAGTGACTACTTCGGCGCGAGTCGAGGTGCCGGTACTCGTGCGCAGCGTCGTGCAGGACATCGGATACACCGATTCGGACATGGGTTTCGACGCCGATACGTGCGCCGTACAGGTTGCCCTGGGCAGGCAGTCCCCCGACATCGCCCAAGGAGTCGACGAGGGAAAAGGCCTTCACAAGGAGCAGGGCGCCGGTGACCAGGGAATGATGTTTGGCTTCGCGTGCAACGAGACGCCGGAGCTGATGCCGGCCCCGATCCGCCTGTCCCACCGGCTGATCGAGCGTCACCGAGAGAGCTTGGAATCGGGTGAACTCGGCTACCTGCGGCCCGATGCGAAGTCCCAGGTGACCATCGAGTATGCGGGCGATACACCGCAGCGCATTTCCGCGGTTGTCCTCTCGACTCAACACTCTCCGGACGTGTCGTGGGATCAGATCAAGAAAGAGGTACGCGATGAGATCATCCGTCCGACGCTCCCGGCCGAGTGGGTCGACGACGACACCATCTTCCACGTGAACCCCACGGGGCGTTTCGTCGTGGGTGGGCCCATGGGCGATGCCGGTCTCACGGGCCGCAAGATCATCGTCGACACCTATGGCGGGATGGGGCGGCACGGCGGCGGGGCGTTTTCCGGAAAGGATCCCTCCAAGGTCGATCGGAGCGCCGCCTACGCCGCCCGATGGGTGGCGAAGAACGTCGTGAAGGCGGGGCTCGCGACGCGGTGCGAGGTGCAGCTCGCCTACGCGATCGGCGTTGCCGAGCCCGTGTCGATCCGCGTCGATAGCTTCGAAACCGGAAGTCACACGCCCGAAGCGCTCGAGCGCCTGGTGCGCAAGCACTTCGACCTGACACCGGCGGGGATCATCGAATCCCTGGATCTGAAGCGACCGATCTACCGGGCCACCTCCTATCACGGCCATTTCGGGCGAGAGGATCAGGGCTTCCCCTGGGAAGAAACCGGGAAGGCCGAGGCGCTCGCCCGCGACGCCGCGCGTTGAGACGCCACGCCCGCTGGAAACTCGCGCCGGCCCTGGGCCTGCTGGTCGGCGGGGTGGCGCCGGCCGGCGCTGGGGGCACCGAGATCCGGGTGCTGCTGCGTGAGACGCCGGACCCGGTCGAAGTGGGGTCGGTCGGCGGGCCGGTCACCCGGGTTGCGCCAGCGGCCGGCGCGGGGCTCCGGATCGGGGATCGGGCCGGAGGTGCGGTCTGGAGCCTGCGGGACGCGAGGCTGCACGTGGATGGGCTTCGCGTGAGGGGCGACGTCGAGGTCCGGCGCACACCGGGCGGGCTGGCCATCGTCAACGTCGTGCCCCTCGAGCCTTACGTGGCGGGCACCGTGGGCCGCGAGATCTACGCGCACTGGGAGCCCGAGACGCTGAAGGCGCAGGCCGTGGTGAGCCGGACCTACGCGCTCAACCGGAGTGCAGCCCGGGCCGGCCAGGCCTGGGACCTGGCCGCCGACACCACGGGTCAGGTCTACGGCGGCCTCGCCGCCGAGAGCGCGCCGGTGGCCCAGGCGGTCCGGGCGACCGAGGGGGAATGGCTGGCCTGGCGGGGCGAGCCGATCCTAGCCGTCTTCCACTCGGCTTCGGGGGGCCGTACGGCCAGTGCGGAGGAGGTGTGGGGGCAAGCCCTCCCTTACCTGGCGAGCGTGGAGGTTGACGGCGAGGAGGGCTCTCCCGATACCTACTGGCGCGCGACCGTATCCCGCTCCACACTGGGGCGCGCTTTTGCTTCCCTGGGTGTCCGGGTGGGCACGATCCGCGAGATTCGGGTCGTCGATCGCTGGCCGAGCGGCCGGGTCCGGACCGTGCGCGTGCGCGGACGGGAAGGGAAGGAAAGAGTTGGCGCCCGCGTCGTGCGCGAGGCTTTGGGGGGCGACGTGATTCGCAGCACGCTGTTCGAAATTCGGACCACGGACGACTCCGTGATCATCATCGGGTCGGGTCACGGTCATGGCGTGGGCATGAGCCAGTGGGGTGCCGAGGCGATGGCCCAGCGCGGGGCGAGCTACCGCGAAATTCTCGCTGCGTTCTATCCGGGGGCGAAACTGGTGAAGGGAGCGACACGATGAGCGTCGAACCGCTGGCGATCCTGCTCCAAGCCCAGCCCGAATCTTCGCCCTTTAGCATGCTCCTTCCGATGGGTGCGATTTTCGTGATCTTCTACTTCCTGCTGATCCGCCCGCAGCAAAAACGTCAGCGCGAACAGGACCAGATGCTCAAGGCGCTCGAAAAGGGGGACCTGGTCGTGACGGCGGGGGGGCTCCACGGCACCGTGGTGGGGATTACCGACGACACGCTCACCGTGGAGATCGCGGCGCTCAAGGGCGAACGCGTCCGGGTCAAGGTGTCTCGCTCCAAGGTAGAGTCGCGAACGAAGCGGGGTGAGGATTCGTGAACAGGCAGCGCTTTCGCCTGGCGAGCATCGCCGCGACCGTCCTGGTCTTTGGCTACCTCGCAGTGGCGAACTTCGTGCCCCAGGCGGCGCGGGTGGCGAGTCCGTGGTGGCCTGACCAGGGCTTGCGGCTGGGTCTCGATCTCCGAGGGGGAATCCACTGGGTGATCGGTGTGCGGCTCGACATCGCGGAGCAGCACGAGCTCGAGTTCCTGGAAGGGCGCATCGAGGAAATCTCCGAAGACGAGAACATCAACCTGGGCTCGACGACGGTCGAGTCGGGACAGCTCGTGGTGACCGATGTCCCGAACGCTGGCATCGCCCGGCTCGAGACCTTTGCGGGCCAGAACCAGGGGGTCGATATCGCGAGTCGCGGGCCCCGTGAGGTGCGGCTCGCGCTCACCCGGGAATGGCGCCAGGCGGTTCGGGAACGCGGCATGCAGCAGGTGCTCGAAGTGTTGCGCCGCCGGATCGATGACCCGACCAAGGGGATCCCGGAATCCGTGGTCACGCGCCAAGGCGACGACCGGATCCTCGTGCAGATTCCCGGTGGTGAGATCGAGCGCGAGCAGGCCGGGCGCCTGCTCGAGGTGACGGGCTTCCTCGAGTTCAAGATCGTTCAGGGCACGGCGCAGACGGAGGAACTGCTGCACGGGCAGTATCCGGAGGGGCTTCCCGAAGGCACCGAGATCGTTTTCGAGCGGGACAAGGAGACCGATCGCGTCCTCGGCGCGTTCCTGGTGAGCAAAAAGGCCGCCGTGACGGGCGACTATCTCGATGACGCACGCGTCGTCTACGACCGGATGAACCGCCCGGTCGTGAGCTTCACCTTCAACCCGGACGGCGGAGAGATCTTCGGCGAACTCACCGGAGCCAACCTGCGCGAACGGCTCGCGATCCTGCTCGACGACCGGGTCTACAGCGCGCCCGTGATCCAGTCGCGGATCAGCATGCGCGGCCAGATCGAAGGCCGCTTTACGCCCCAGGAGGCCGCCGATTTGGCGGTGGTTCTGCGCGCGGGCTCCCTCTCCGTCCCGGTCGAGATCGAAGAGGAACGCACGGTGGGGCCGGCCCTCGGGGCGGACTCCATTGCGCGTGGGGTACGGGCATCGATCCTCGGACTCGGGCTGATCCTGTTTTTTGTAATCGCCTACTACCGCGTGTCGGGTGTCTACGCCGGATTGGCGCTGCTCGCGAACCTCCTGTTGTTGGTGGGCGTCATGTCGCTCTTCCACGCGACGCTCACACTGCCGGGTCTGGCGGGGGTCGTGCTGACCGTGGGCATGGCCGTCGACGCAAACGTGATCATCTTCGAGCGCATCCGCGAGGAATTGCGCGCCGGCAAGACGCCGCGGGCCGCGATTGGCACCGGGTTTCAGAAGGCACTCTGGACCATCCTGGACGCAAACATCACGACGCTCATCACGGCACTCGTTCTGTATGAATTCGGTACCGGCCCGATCAAGGGCTTTGCGGTCACACTTTCGATCGGTGTGGTGACGAGTGTGTTCGCTGCCCTGGTGATCACGCGAGCGCTCTTTTCGATCTACCCCGGCGGGCGGCCCGTCGAGTCCCTTTCGATCTGACGGAGGAGATGGTGCCCTTCGAGCTGGTTCCCGCCGGAACGAACATCGATTTCATCGGCAAGCGACGGATTGCTGCGACGGTTTCGATTGGCCTGCTGCTTGCCGCGGCGATTGCCGTGCCCTTGCTGGGAGTGCGGCTCGGCATCGATTTCGCCGGGGGAACCGAGATTCAGGTGCGCTTCGCAAGCGAGGTCGCGGCGACAGAAGGCCACATCCGCGAAGTGGTGGCCGGGTGCGGTGTGGCAGATGCCAGCGTGGTTCGCTTCGGGGGCGCCGAAGAGTTCCTGATCAAGTTCCCAGCGGCCACCGAAGAACTGGTGGATGGGGCGTTGGCCAGCGATACCTGCCCGCTGGGGCGGGCAGACCGCCAGGCTCTCGAGGAGTTTCGGGGCGGGAGGCCGGAGGACGCCGACGTCACGGGACAAATCGTAAATGTCCTCTCCCACGCGCTGGAGAACTCCGTGGGTCCGCTCAAGGTGGACCGTGTCGAATTCGTGGGACCCCGCGTGGGGGACGAGTTGCGCCGGGACGGCATCAACGCGCTGTTGATCGCGGGCGTGCTGATTCTCTTCTACGTGGCGTTCCGATTCAGCACGCGGTTTGCGCCGGGAGCCATCGTCGCCCTGGTGCACGACGTCGGCATCACGGCGGGAATCTTCGTGATCCTGGGCCTCGAGTTCGATCTCAAGGTCCTCGCCGCGCTGCTGGCGATCATCGGCTACAGCCTGAACGACACCATCATCATCTACGACCGCATTCGCGAAAACATGGAACTCCGCACCAAGCATGACCTGGAAGACGTGCTGAACCGGAGCGTGAATCAGACCCTCTCGCGCACGGTGCTCACGTCGGGCACGACGATGGCGGCGGTGCTGGCGCTGCTCTTCGTGGGTGGGCCGGTGCTGCGTCCCTTTGCCCTGGCGATGACCATCGGCATCGTGGTCGGAACGTATTCGTCGATCTACATCGCCTCGCCGACGCTCCTCTGGCTCGAGAAGCGGTTCGGCGGCTCGTCCTGACCCCCAGCCGGAGTTCGGATCAGGCGGTCTTGAGGACCTCGGGACCCGGGCTGGCGGGAGCGGCCGTCGCGGGCGCGCTGTCCTTCTGACTCATGTGAATCGAGCCATTCAGGACCGCGCCCTCCGCCACGACGAGGCGCGGCGAAGTGACGTCGCCGTCGACGACGCCCGTCGCCTGGATTTCGATCCGCTCGATCCCGTTCACGTTGCCCGAGATGTGGCCGATGACGATTACCGACTTGGCTTTCACTTCGGCGTGGACGATGCCGTTGGCGCCGATGGTGAGCTGGTTGTTCGGCAGGTCCACTTTGCCGTCGACCTTGCCTTCGACCGAGATGTCCTCGTTGCCCGTGAGATCGCCCTTGATCGCGATCGACTTTCCGATGTTGGCCACTTCGCTCTTCCCCCCACCCGAATTTCGTGAATGGTGCGTACTCGACCGCGGCTCGGGGGAGGGGAGGGGGCCGGCGGTGGCGGTGGACGCCTCGTCGTGCGTGGACTCGTCGCGCTTGAACAGGGCCACCCGTCCCTCCTACCGTCGCGGAGCGGAATATCCTACCGCAGGCGCGCCGCCTGTTCGACGTTGATGTTGCGGTTGCGCAGGATCGTGCCCTGGGCCCGATCGAGGCCCGTCGCCGAGCTGCGGTAGACCTCCACGGCCTCGATGAATTCCTGGTCGGCGGAGACGAGATCCTGCTCCCGGAGCAGGACGTCGAAGGGCGTCGACTCCCCGTATTCGAGGCGGATCTCCTCGGCACGCAGCTGCTCGCCCGCTGCGGCCTGGCGCCGCTCGGCGGCTTCGATGCCCTCCTGCGAGGACGTCAGGTCCCGGGCCGCGGCCCGCACGTTCAGGATGATGTCCTGCTCGACCCGCGTTTTCTCCACGTGCGCCCGGCGGAGGTCGAGTTCCGCCTTGGAAACGTTGTGCCGCCCCGCCACGTTTCCCAGCGGCATGGTCAGAACGCCGCGCACGCCCCAGGAATTGCTATCCAAGTCGAAGCTGCTGCCCCAAGGGCCGAGGTGTTCTTCACGGGCCCCCGCGCGCTGATCGAATGGGTTTTGCCGGCCGCGCCGTCCGTTGGGTTGCCAGCGCCCCTCGATATCGAACTGGGGCAGGCGCTGGTTCTTCGCGAAGCGGAGGTTTAGCTCGAGGCGCTCGATGTCCCGATTGGCGATCGCGAGCTCCGGACGGTGGCGAAAGGCGATCTGTACCGCCTGCTCCACGTCGATGTCGTAGACGACGAAATCGTCGGGGCGATCGGTCGGCTCGATGGTGATGCGCGAGTCGGCCGTCAAGTTGGGACCGAGCACCAGGTTGATGACGCGGTCCATGCGGTCGTGGTAGCGGTTCTGGGCGCGGATCAACTCGAAGTCGCGGGCGGCGACGCCGGCCTCCGCCTCGGCGATCTCGACCTTGGAGACGACGCCCACCTCGTACTGGGTGGTCACCTGGTCGAGCAGGGCCTGGGCCGTCTCGAGGCTCTTCTCCGCCACGCCCACGCGTTCCTCGTCCGCGATGAGCGCCCAGTAGCCGCCTTCGATCTGGGTGACCGTATCCATCAGGTCGCGCCGAAACTGCTCGAGTGACGCGGCGTAGAGCACCTGGCTCGCCTTTACCTGGGTCCAGGGCTCGTTCCAGATCAGCCCGCGCAGCAGCGGCTGGCGTGCGATCAGGCTTACGTTCGTCGTGTAGTTTGGAGACAGTTCCTGGTAACTGGCGTTGGTTTCGGTGTTGTACGTTTCGAGCAGCGCCGAAAACTGGGTATTGAGCCACGGAAGCAAGCCCTGGACGCCGGCCTGGCCCCCGAGGTTCTTCTCGAAGTATTCGTCGATGTCATTGCCAATGAGGTCACTCGAGTTGGGCTGGCGGTCGTCTGAATACCCCATTTCGGTGATCCAGTCGGGGTCGTAGCTACCCCAACTCGCCTCGTGGTCTTGGTGGGCGATGAGCGGTGCGTGGCGCTCGATCTCGATCCCCAGGTTGTTCTCGAGGCCCATCGAGATCGCCTCGGCGAGCGAGAGCCGGAGTTCTCCGTGGAGTGTCGGCGCCGGGTAGGCAGCGGCGGGGTCGTCCTTCGCACCGGCTCCCGGGGCGAGCCCCAGCATCCCCAGCAGCGTCGCGATCATTATTCTCTGCATGTCGGTTTCTCCTCGTGGCACCCGTGCCCGGGGAATGTACCAAGCTGCAGGTCGTCCGCGTGCGGCAGGACCGGGCTATGCTGCCGTCATGCGCGTCGCAGCGGTGCTCGTGGCGGCGGGGCGGGGGGAACGCTTCGGACACGAGTTGCCGAAGGCGTTTGTTTCCCTGGCCGGCCGGCCGCTCGTGTTGCGCGCCGCGGAGGCGCTCTTCGCGGCGCCCGAGGTGACGTGCATCGTGCCGGTGGTCCCAGGCGACGGGCTCGAGCGCTTCCGCGCCCTCGTGGCCGAATTCGGCGAGTCGCCATGTCTGGCGGCCCCCGTGGCCGGCGGCGCCGAGCGCCAGGATTCCGTGGCTGCGGGGCTCGAGGCGCTTCCCGCGGACTTCGACCTGGTGGCAGTCCACGACGCCGCGCGCCCCCTGGTTCGGCCCGAGGCCGTGAGCCGCGTCGTGGCGGCCGCCGCGCGTGCGGGTGCGGCGATCCTGGCAACGCCCGTGGGCGATACGCTCAAGCGGGTAGCCGACGGGCGCATCGTCGAGACTCCGGAGCGTTCGGCGTTTTGGGCGGCACAGACCCCGCAGGTCTTCCGCGTGGAGCTGCTCCGGGAGGCGCTGGCCAAGGCGCAGGCGGCGGGTCTCCGCGCGACCGATGACGCCGCGCTGGTCGAGCGCCTCGGCGCCGCCGTGCACGTGGTCGAGGGCGACTCGGACAACCTGAAGCTCACGCACGCCGAAGACCTGGCCGTGGCCGAGCGCATCCTGGCCCGGCGCGAGGAGACCGGAGCGTGAGGATCGGGCAGGGCGTCGATGCACATCGCCTGGTCACTGGCCGCCCGCTGCGGCTCGGCGGCATCACCGTGCCCTACGACCGCGGGCTCGAGGGCCACTCGGACGGCGACGCGCTGCTCCACGCCATCGCCAGCGCGCTGCTCGGTGCGCTCGGCGAGGGCGATCTCGGGCGCCACTTTCCGTCCTCGGACCCGGCGCTCGAAGGCGTCGAGAGCACACGGCTTCTCGAGCAGGTGATGGAACGCGCGCGCGCGGCGGGCTTCGCGCTCGGAAACCTCGACGCCACGGTCGTGGCCCAGGCGCCGCGGCTCGCGGCGCACCTGCCGAAGATGGAGGCGGCCATCGCCGCGGTCCTGGGCGTCGCCAGCGAGCGGGTGAACGTCAAGGTCACGAGCACCGACGGCCTGGGGGCGCTGGGCCGCGAGGAGGGCATCGCGGCGCTGGCGGTCGTACTGCTCGAGAAGGCGTCGGGCGGTTGAGCGCGTTGCAGCTCTACAACACCCGCGCGCGCCGCAAGGTGCGTTTCGAGCCCCTCGAACCCGGACATGTCCGTATCTACAGCTGTGGTCCCACCGTCTACAGCGTGCAGCACATCGGAAATCTGCGCCCGTACCTGTTTGCGGATCTGCTCCGGCGCAGCCTCGAGGCCGAAGGTCTGCGCGTCACCCACGTCATCAACATCACCGACGTGGGTCATCTCACCGATGATGCCGACGCCGGCGAGGACAAGATGGAAGTCGCGGCGCGCAGGGCCGGGCGTAGCGCCGGGGAGATTGCCGCCGAATACGAAGCGCAGTGGAAGCGGGATTGCCTCCGCGTGGGCTGCCTCGTGCCCCACGAGCTACCGCGCGCGAGCGAGAACGTGCCCGAACAGATCGAGATGGCCCGCGCGCTGGAGGAAAAGGGGTTCACCTACGCAATCGGAGACGGTCTGTACTTCGACGTGTCCAAGTTTTCCCGCTACGCAGACCTCGCTCGCCTCGACCTGGCGGGACAGGAGGCGGGTGGGCGCATCGACGACGTGGAGGAAAAACGCCACCCCGCAGATTTCGCGCTCTGGAAGCTCCCAGCGCAAGGCGTCCGCCGGCAACAGGAGTGGGATTCGCCCTGGGGCCGTGGCTTCCCCGGCTGGCACCTCGAGTGCTCGGCGATGAGCGTGAAATACCTGGGAACGACCTTCGACATCCACACTGGCGGTGTCGATCACATTCCGGTGCACCACACCAACGAGATCGCCCAGAGCGAGTGCGCGCTCGGGGTGCACCCGTGGGTCAACATCTGGATGCACGAGGAGTTCCTCGACTTCCGCGGCGAGAAGATGTCGAAGTCGACGGGCAACATCTATGTACTCGACGATCTCGTCGCCCAGGGTCTCGAGCCGCTGGCCTACCGGTACTTCTTTCTCCAGGCGCATTACCGCCAGCAGCAGACCTATACCGACGAGGCGCTCCGGGCCGCGGCGACGGGCTACGGGCGCCTGGTGGCGCTGGCGGCAGAGCTGCGCGGGGCCGAAGGGCCGGTCGAACTGGCGAAGCTCGAGCCCCACCGGGAGCGCTTCCGCGAGGCGCTGCGCGACGATCTGAACGCCCCGCGCGCCGTGGCCGTGGCGTGGGAGGTGGCGCGCAGCGAGGACCTTTCGCAGGCTGAACGCTGGGCCCTCCTCGAGGGCTTCGACGCGGTGCTCGGCCTCGACCTGGCGAACGCGGTGCCCCGCGCGGAGCGCCGGGAGAGCGACCCCCGCATCGACGGGCTCATCGCCGAGCGCGAGGCGGCGCGCGACCGCAAGGACTGGGCCGAGGCCGACCGCATCCGGGATCTCCTGGCGGCCGAGGGTATCCTGCTGGAGGATGGTCCCGAGGGCACGCGCTGGCAGCGCGCGTGACCCGGCGGGAGGAGCCCGTGTCCGCCTTCCGGCTCGAAAGCGAGTTCACCCCCAAGGGCGATCAGCCCGGTGCGATCGACCAGCTCACGGCCGGTGTGGAACGCGGCGATCCCCACCAGGTGCTGCTCGGCGTCACGGGCAGCGGCAAGTCGTTCAGCGTGGCCTGCGTCGTCGAGCGCATCAACCGGCCGACGCTGGTGATGGCGCCGAACAAGACCCTGGCGGCTCAGCTCTACGAAGAGTTCAAGGGCCTTTTCCCCGAGAATGCCGTCGAGTACTTCGTCTCGTACTACGACTACTACCAGCCCGAGGCGTACATCCCCTCGAGCGACACGTACATCGAGAAGGACTCTTCGGTCAACGACGAGATCGACAAGCTTCGCCATTCGACGACGCACTCTTTGCTGACTCGCAAGGACGTACTCGTCGTGGCCAGCGTTTCGGCGATCTACGGCCTCGGTGCGCCGGATGCCTACGGCGAGATGCACGCCTACCTCGAGACGGGCATGCGGCTCGACCGCGACGACTTCCTGCGCCAGCTCGTCGACATGCTCTACGAGCGCAACGACCTGGACTTTCACCGGGGGACGTTCCGCGTGCGAGGCGACGTGGTCGAGATCTTCCCGCAATACGAAGCCGAGCGCGCGATTCGGATCGAGTTCTTCGGCGATGAGGTGGAAAGCCTCGCCGAGATCGATCCGCTGCGCGGCAAGGTCGTAACCCGGCCCCGGCGCGCCATGATCTACCCGGCGAGTCATTACGTTGCGACCCAGAAAGCGCTCGCGCGAGCGATGGACGGGATTCGGGGCGAACTCCAGGAGCGGCTCGCGTATTTCAAGGGCGAGGGGAAGCTGCTCGAAGCCCAGCGGCTCGAGCAGCGCACGCTCTACGACCTCGAAATGCTGGAGCAACTCGGTTTCTGTCACGGGGTCGAGAACTACTCGCGCTGGCTCGATGGCCGCGAAGTGGGCCAGACGCCCTACACGCTCCACGACTACTTCCCCGAGGACCTGCTCGTGGTACTCGACGAGAGCCACATCAGCGTGCCGCAGATCGGCGGCATGTTCCGCGGCGACCGGGCGCGCAAGGAGACCCTGGTCGAGTACGGCTGGCGGCTGCCCTCGGCCCTCGACAACCGGCCGCTGCGCTTCGAGGAATGGGAGGCCAAGGCGCCGCAGCGGCTCTACGTCTCCGCCACGCCGGCGGACTACGAGTTCGAGAAGGCTCAGGGCGTGGTGGTGGAGCAGATCATCCGGCCCACGGGCTTGATCGACCCGAAGGTCGAGGTCCGGCCGGCCGCCGGCCAGATCGACGATCTGCTCGGGGAGATTCGCTCCCGGGTCGAGACCGGCGACCGGGTGCTGGTCACGACACTCACCAAGCGCATGTCCGAGGAGCTGACCGACTACTACGAGGAGCTCGGTGTGCAGGTCCGCTACCTCCACAGCGACGTCAAGACGATCGACCGCATGGAGATCATCCGCGAACTGCGCGAGGGAAAGTTCGACGTGCTCGTGGGGATCAATCTGCTGCGCGAGGGGCTCGACATCCCGGAGGTCTCGCTCGTCGCGATTCTCGATGCGGACAAGGAGGGCTTCCTGCGCTCGACCCGCTCGCTGATCCAGACCATCGGCCGGGCCGCGCGCAACGTGAACGGATCGGTGCTCCTCTACGCGGACCGGCAGACCGATTCGATCCGCAAGACGCTCGAAGAGACGAACCGCCGCCGCGAGATCCAGCTCCGCTACAACGAGGAGAACGGGATCACCCCCCAGACGGTGCGCAAGCGCATCTCGAGCCTGCGCGACTCGATCTGGGAGCAGGACTACGTAACCGTGCCCACGGACCGGGAGCGCCAGGAGCCCGCGATTCCCGCCCACGAAGTGCCGGAGCTGCTCAAGAGCCTGCGCAAGGAGATGCGCGACGCCTCGGACGCCCTGGACTTCGAGCGCGCCGCGGTGCTCCGCGACCGGATCCGCGACCTCGAGAGCGACCGGCTCCGGCTGGGCTGACCCATGTCGCTGGCCGAGCAGGTCGAGGCGCTGCCGAGGGGTCCCGGGGTCTATCTCTTCAAGAGTCGCGCGGGCAAGGTGCTCTACGTCGGCAAGGCGCAGAACCTGCGCACGCGGGTGCGGTCCTACGTGAGCGGCGGGGACGGCCGCATCCACATTCCGCTCCTGGTGGAACGGGCGACCGACGTGGAGGTGGTGATCACGGCGAACGTGAGGGATGCCCTGCTGCTCGAAAACGAGCTGATCAAGCAGTACCGCCCCCCCTTCAACGTGCGGTTGCGCGATGACAAACAGTATCCCGCGCTGCGCCTCGACCCGCGCGAGACCTGGCCCCGCCTCACCGAGGTGCGCCGCTTCGGAAAGGACGGCGCCAAGTATTTCGGACCCTACACGTCGAGCACCTCGATGAAGAACGCGGTCTCGAACCTGCGGCGCGTCTTTCCACTGCGCTCGTGTCGGGACGGAACCTTTCGCGACTACGCCCGGCGCGGCCGGCCGTGCATCGAATACGAGATGAAGCGATGCGCGGGGCCCTGCTGCGAGCTGGTGGAGCCGGAAGCCTATGCCGAGCTGGTCCGCGGCACGACGCTTTTCCTGAAGGGCCAGTCGGATCGCCTGGTCGGGGAGCTCGAGGAGCGGATGCAGCGCGCGGCAGCGGAGGAGCGCTTCGAGGATGCGGCGCGCCTGCGCAACCAGATCGGGGCGGTCGAGCGCACGGTCGAGGGCCAGAAGATGCTGGAGATGCGTCCGGTCGAGCGGGATGTCTTCGGACTGGCGCGGCGGGGAGGAGAGGTCGAGGTCCGGGTCCTGCACGTGCGCGAGGGGCGCGTGGTGGGCTCTCAGGGCTACGGCTTTTCGGACGTGAGGCTGGACGACGGGGAGGTGATTGGATCCTTCCTGGGGCAGTTCTACGCCCCCGATGAGGCGCGACCGGTTCCGCGGGAGGTGTTGACCCCGACCGCGCTCGAAGACGGCGGGGCGCTCGAAGGGTTGGTCACCGAACGGGCGGGCCGGCGCATCGCCGTGCGTGCGCCGCAACGGGGCAAGCTTGCGGACCTGGTGCAGCTGGCCAACGAGAACGCCGAACTCGGCCTGACCGCACGACTCGAGGCGCGCGAGAGCCTGACTACCGCGTTACAGGAACTTCGGGAAAAGCTGGATCTGCCGGCACTGCCGGTCCGGATCGAGTGCTACGACATTTCCACGCTGCACGGCACGCTCAGCGTGGCGAGTCGCGTCGTATTCGAGAATGGTCGGCCCACCAAGGGGGCCTACCGCCGGTACCGGATCCGCGAAGCGGCACCGGACGACGACTACGCCTGCCTGCGCGAAGTGATACAGCGCCGGCTGGCGCGCAGCGACAATGAGCCGCTGCCCGACCTGTTGCTGGTGGACGGAGGCAAGGGGCAGCTCGGCGTGGTGACGGCGGCGCTCGCCGATGCCGGACTATCGGCGGAGTGTGCGGGCATCGCAAAGGAACGCGATGCGGCGAGCCCGTCCCCCCGGGTCAAGCGCTCGGGAGGGCTCAAGGCGGAGCGGCTTTTCCGGCCCGGGCGCAAAGACCCGGTGCTGCTGCCGCCCAGCTCACGGGGGCTGCTGTTGCTCCAGCGCGTGCGCGACGAGTCGCACCGCTTTGCCATCACCTTCCAGCGCGAGCTGCGCTCGAAGCTGGGGATGACCTCGATTCTCGAGGAGCTGCCGGGGATCGGGCCGGGCAAGCGCCGGAGCCTGCTGCGCCACTTCGGTTCGCTGAAGGCGATACGCGCGGCATCGGAGAGTGCGCTTGCCGGAGCGCCCGGGGTTTCGGCGCGCGACGCCAGGACGGTGCGGCGTTTCTTCGATGCGGTGAGCGCGGACTCGGACCCCGCGACCTGACCCGCAGGTTTCCGGGAAACTCGCTACCCAAAAGGGTCTCTTCGCCCCCTCCTGCCAATGCTCGCAGTCCGCTCCGTGAAGCGTTGCAACGGCGGCTTCTCGTCCCAGCCCTCGGGCTTGCCAGCCGGATCTGCCGGTTGCCGATCGGTGGCATCGAAATTGCTCTCGAATATTCCCACTGGGGAGGACACGATGCGGAGCGCGCGGGAGACGGGTTCGAAAGAAAGATTCGCCGATGGAGTGATTGCACGTGAACTGGAGAAGCGCGGAGTACCGCGCGACGCGTCGCTTCCGCTGGCGGAACGCCTCGCCCGGTACTGCAGGAATTTCGACCGACACCGGCTTGCAGCGGCTCTCGATGGCGCGGCCGCCGCCTGGGCCGTCCAGTACGGGGATGCGGGAGCGTCTACGCGCAGCACGCGGGGTGTTCGCGAGATCGAGCGGCTGATGCAGGGCTTTGCCGAAGAGATGCGCAAGCTCGAGGAGGGGCTGCACGTCGTGTCCGCCTACCTGATCCGCATGCAGAATGCGGCGCGCTCCGAAGGACGGGATAGGCACTCTTAGGAAGAGTTGCCTGAGTCGCGGGAGCCCGATTGAAGGCCAGGGCGGACGAGCCTCGGCGGAGTCGTGTCGGCAGGATGACCGAAGGCCCCTGAGCGGGCTATCGTTACCGGACCCGGTCCCTCGGGTGTTTTCCTGCGCGCCAGTCTCGTGCTGCTGCTCACCGCCCAGGCGGCGGGGATCCTGCTTGCCGATCGCGGTCTACTGGGCTGCGAGGCGGCGCTGGCGCTTGGGGCGACGAGCCTAGGATTCGGTCTCGCGTGCCGCAGGCTACGCCTCGCAGCAAGCTGCGGGCTGGCGCTGGCGGCTGGCGCCGGGTCGCTCGGGGGGCTCCTCGTCGAAGCGGCACGCGTCGAGCGGCTCGGGGCGCGCGAGAGCATGCTCGAGGGTACGGTCGAGTCCGTCGAGCATTTCCCGCACGGGTGGCGTGTCGGCTTGGATCAGGTCCGATCGGTCGGGGCGGTGGGGCCGCCACTTCCGCACCGGGTGCGGCTGTCCGGCCGCGCGACGCCCGAAGGCGTCGCAGCGTTCGAATCCGCCCGTGTCGGAGACCGTCTGCGGACCTCGGTGCGGCTGCGACCGGCTTCCGGGCTTCGCAATCCCGGCGGGCGCGACACTGCCGCCGCGCTTCGCCGAGCGGGGTTCGGGCTCGTCGGGAGCCTCACACACCCGGCGTTGCACGTTCGCGTAGATCCCGCGGCGGGAGCCCATCCGCTGGGTATGCGCGAATTTCACTTTCGGCGGGAGGTCCACGCGCTCCGGGAGCGGCTCTCGGATCGGCTCGCGGGGGCCGGGCCGGGGGGAGGGCTCCTCGCCGCGCTTGCGGTCGGGGATCGCCGCGCGCTCACAACGGAGTGGCGGGAGCCTTTTGCGCGGCTCGGAGTGGCGCACATCCTCGCCGTCTCCGGCCTGCACCTGGCCCTCGTGGCTGCGCTGGGGTACGCGGTGTTGCGCGCCGTTTTTACGCGCTGTGGCGTTCTTCGGTTCCGACCCGACGTGCGCCCGGCGGCCCTGGCGGGTGCCTGTGCCGGGGCCGCTGCGTACGCGCTGCTCGCGGGTTGGGGCTTGCCCGTGCGCCGGGCGCTCGTGCTGCTCTTTGCCTTGGGAATCGGTTTTGCCTGGCGCCGGCCCACGCTTCGGCTCGCGCCCCTCGGTGCAGCCGGCATCTGGATTCTCGCCGACGAGCCGGGGGCGCTCTTCTCACCCGGTGCACAGCTCTCCTTTGCCGCGAGCGCCGCATTGCTACTGGCCGCGCCGACTCAGGGAACAGCGGGCCGCTTCCGGTCGGGGAAGCCCGGCGGGTTTCTGGCCGGGACGCTCCGAACCACTGCGACCGCCATCGCCGTGACCGCACCGCTCGCAGCGTGGCAACTCGGGAGCCGGGCGCCCTTTGCATTGGTGGCAAACCTGGTGCTCGTGCCTTGGACGGCGCTGGTATTGCTGCCCTCGGCGCTCATCGCAGCCGCCGCGGCGACGCTGGGCGGAGCCGCTGAACACGCGCTCGTCGGGCTCGCCGAGCGTGTGGCGTGGGGCACGCTAACCCTGGTGATGGAGGTGGCAGAGAAGCTTCCGGGCGCGACCGGTGCGCCACCACCGGCCGGAGCCTGGCTTTTCGTTGCGGTGCTCCTGGGCGCGTTGGCGTTGCGGTCGCGCACGCTCGGCGGACGCGTCGGATGGGCGGGGGCCGTCTCGGTGCTACTCGCCGCGGCACCCCCCCCCGAACTCGCACCGCCGCCACCGCGCGCGGTATTTCTCGACGTGGGGCAGGGCGACGCGGCGCTCGTCCAGGGACATACCGGGGCTGTGCTGATCGATGCGGGCACGGCGCTGCCCGGTGGCCCCGACCTGGGTCGACGCGCGGTGGTTCCGGCGCTGCGCGCCCTCGGCGTCGTGCGGCTCGACCTGGCGGTGGCGAGCCACGCGGATCTCGACCATCGGGGCGGGCTCGATGCGGTGCTCGCGGCGCTTCCGGTCGGGGCCCTGTGGCTTCCCCACGGCGGTCGCGCGGATCCAGACTTCGGCGCGCTGGTGGCAAGGGCCGCGCGCCGCGGCGTACCCGTCGTGGAGCGGGGACGCGGCGATTCCCCGGCGCGGTTCGGCGATCTGCGCGTCGTGCCGCTCTGGCCGCCAGTCGGGAGTTCCGGCACGCGCAACGACCGCTCTCTCGTGGTGCGCGTGGAAGCCGCGGGACGCCGGGTCCTCTTTGCGGGAGATCTCGAATCGGCGGGCGAATACGCGCTCGTTGCCACCGGAACGGACCTTGCGAGTGACGTGCTCAAGCTCGCTCACCACGGGAGCCGCTCTTCGTCGACCCGAGCCTTCCTCGATGCGGTGCGGCCGGGGCTGGCCGTGGTTTCAGCGCCCTGCAGCGGGCGTTTCGCATGGCCGCACCCGGGGGTCGTGGCGCGTCTGCGCGAGAGTGGCGCGCGCCTGCACTGGACCGGGCGAGACGGTGCCGTCTGGGTCGGCCTCGGTCCGAGCCTGGGCGTTCGGGCCATGGGCGCGGCGCGGCGTTGCGGTCCGGCCCAGCGCTAGAGTGGGGCGATGGAGCAGCCGGTGGGCCGAACGATCGGGCGACGCGAAGCCCTGCGATGAACGACGTCACGCGCAACGTTGCCCTGCGCCGCTACGCCGATGGCTCCGGCGAGTCCGGCCGCGACGAGGTCGCGCGCGAGGAGCCCCTCGAGATCCGGCTCGGCGGTGTGCCGCTTGCTGTCGTGATGCGCACTCCCGGTGACGACCGCGAACTCACCTTGGGCTTTCTCACCACCGAGCGCGTGATCGAGCGTCCCGAACAGGTGGAATCGGTGCGTCACTGCGGGGCGACTCCGGAGGAGGCCGAGGACAACGTCGTGCAGGTGGTGCTCGCACCCGGTGTGTCGGTCGACCTCGACCGTCTGCGCCGCAACCTCTACGCGAGCAGCAGCTGCGGTATCTGCGGCAAGGCCACGATCGAGAACGCCCTCATCGACGCGGCACCCCTCGAGGACGCGGCCCGTTTCGCACCGGAGTTCTTTTATGGGCTGTCCGACCGGCTCGAGGAGAGCCAGGCTGGCTTCGCGAAGACGGGCGGGTTGCACGCCGCAGGCCTTTTCGATGCCGAGGGCGAGCTACTCGTCGCGCGCGAGGACGTGGGCCGTCACAACGCGGTCGACAAAGTGGTGGGCTGGGCCCTCGACCGGGGCCGCTTCCCGCTCGAGGGCTGCGTGCTGCTCGTCTCCGGCCGCGTCTCCTACGAGATCGCCCAGAAGGCGCTGGTCGCACGCGTTCCCGTGGTGGCGGCCGTGTCGGCGCCCTCGTCGCTTGCCATCGAGTTCGCCCAGGAGGCCCGGCTCACGCTCGTCGGCTTCCTGCGCGGCCAGTCCCTGAACGTCTACGGCAGGTGCGAGCGGATCGTGGCTCGGGCTCCGGACGAGGGTGACCCGGGCGGCGAGCAACGCGCAGCCGAGCGAAGCTCCCCGGGCTAGACTGGAGCCGGCGCATGTCCGATTCGGACGGCAGGGATTCCAGCGGAACGGAGCGCGCGGCGGGCGGCCTCGAATCGGTCGTCAGCGCGCTGCGGGTGGCGCAACGCGAGCTCGGTGCGCGGCGCAGTCTACGCGTGCTGGGCCAACTGAATCAGGCCGGCGGTTTCGACTGCCCGGGCTGTGCCTGGCCCGAGCCCGAGCGGCGCGCTCCCATCGAGTTCTGTGAGAACGGTGCCAAGGCCGTCGCCCACGAGGCCACGCGGCGTCGCTTCGAACCCGGGTTCTTTCGCGATTGGCCCATTCGGGCGCTCTCCCGCCAGAGCGACCATTGGCTCGAGCAGCAGGGGCGACTGGCGGAGCCCCTGTACAGGGCGCGGGATGCGGAGGTCTACGAGCCCGTCTCCTGGGAAGAGGCCTTCGCACGCATCGCCCAGATCCTGAATGGCCTGGGTTCGGCCGACGAAGCCGCCTTCTACACCTCCGGTCGCACCAGCAACGAGGCGGCATTCCTGTACCAGCTCTTCGCGCGCGAGTTCGGGACGAATAACCTCCCGGACTGCTCGAATATGTGCCACGAATCGAGTGGCACGGGGCTCACGGAGACGATCGGCGTGGGCAAGGGCACCGTCGGGCTGGACGACTTCGCGCGGACCGAAGCGGTCTTCGTGATCGGCCAGAATCCGGGCACGAACCACCCGCGCATGCTGTCCACGCTCCAGGCGGCAAAGCGGCGCGGCGCCAAGATCGTCGCCATCAATCCGCTCCGCGAACGGGCATTGGTGCGCTTCGGCCACCCGCAGGAACCCCGCGCGCTGCTCGGCGGCGGGGAGGCCATCGCCGACCTCTACCTCCAGGTCCGCGTTGGGGGTGACGTGGCGCTGCTCAAGGGGATCATGAAGGAGGTGCTCGAAGCGGACGCGCGTCGACCCGGGGCGGCTGTCGACTGGGACTTCCTGCGCACGCGCACCCAGGGCTTCGACGCCTTCCGCCGCCATCTCGAGCGTTTCTGCTTCGCGGAGCTCGAGGCGCAAAGCGGCATCTCCCGCGCGGACATGCGCCGGGCCGCAGATATCTATATTCGTGCCGGGAGCGCAATCGTCTGCTGGGCCATGGGCCTCACGCAGCACCGCAACGGCGTGGCGAACGTTCAGGAAATCGTGAACCTATTGCTCCTGCGCGGCAACATCGGGCGCCGGGGTGCGGGGCCATGTCCGGTTCGGGGCCACAGCAACGTGCAGGGCGACCGGACGGTGGGTATCACCGAGCGTCCCCAGGCCGCCTTTCTCGAGCGCCTCGGGGCCGAGTTCGGTTTCGAGCCGCCGAGCGCCCATGGGCTCGACACGATCGACACGATCCGCGCCATGGAAGAGGGCCGGGTCCGGGCCTTCGTCGGGCTCGGCGGCAACTTCGCGACCGCGACTCCGGACTCTGCGCGCACGGCCCAAGCGCTGCGCCGCTGCGCGCTCACCGTGCAGGTCTCGACCGCGCTGAACCGTTCCCACCTGGTCTGCGGGCGCGAGGCCATCGTGCTGCCGTGCCTCGGCAGAACCGAGCGGGACGTGCAGACGGGGGGTGCGCAATTCGTGAGCGTCGAGAATTCCATGAGTGTGGTGCACGCGTCCCGGGGCGAGCTGCCGCCGGTCTCGGAGCAGCTGCGCAGCGAGCCGTGGATCGTGGCGCGGCTCGCCGAGGCGGTGCTCGGCAGTCGCACCCGAACCGCCTGGCGCGACCTCGTCGCGGACTACGATCGCATACGCGAGCGAATCGAACGCGTGATCCCCGGCTTTGCCGACTACAACCGACGCATCCGCACGCCGGGTGGTTTCGTGCTGCCCAGTGGCGCGCGGGAGCGGCGCTTCGAAACGCCGAGCGGGCGTGCACACTTCACCTGCCACGACTTGCCCGAACTCGCCGTGGCCGCGGGCCGTCTGCGGCTCACGACGATTCGAAGTCACGATCAGTTCAATACCACCATCTACGGGCTCGACGATCGTTACCGCGGCGTGCGCGGCGACCGCCGGGTGGTCTTCGTGCATCCCGCGGACATTGCCGCCTGCGGCTTCACGGCGGGCGATCGCGTCGACCTGGCGAGCTATTTTCGCGGTGAGACACGCCGCGTGAAGGGCTTCCGCATCGTGCCCTACGACCTGCCGCAGGGCTGCGCGGCCGCCTACTTCCCGGAGGTGAACCCCTTGGTCTCGTTGGACGATGCGGCGGAGAAGAGCCGCACACCGACCTATAAATCCATCGAGATTTCACTGGAGAAGGCAACACCCCTCGAGTGAATCTCGAGGGTGGGATCAGGGCAGGATGACCCGGGTCTCGTGCACCTCGTGGCGAGCGAAAACGCCCTGCACCACGTAGGGGTCTCGCGCTGCCTGCTGCCGGGCGCTGGCGAGATCGTCGGCCTCGAAGATCACGAGGCTTCCAAGCGGTGCACCGGCGTCGTCCAGGAGCGGTCCTGCGTGGCGGATACGGCCCGCAGTCGCCAGGGGTTCGAGAGCTGCGAGGTGCGCCGGGCGGTGGAGCTTGCGCAGAGCGGCACCTTCCGGGCCGTCCCATCCGAGCATGGCGTAGAGCGGCATCTGATCCTCCGAACGCGCAGCATACGCACTCAGCCGATTGTGAGCATGCGCAGCGCGAGTGCCACCACGGCCACCGCCAGCACCGGCCGGATCAGCCGCTCCCCGCCGCGCACGGCAAACTTCGCACCCAATGCGCCCCCGACGGTGAAACCCGCGGCGAGCACGAGCGCCGGGATCCAGGCGATCTGCTCGTTCCAGGCGAAGACGGGCACGGCGGAAAGCGCCGAGAGCGCGATCACGGTCACCTTGAGCGCGTTCGCGTGCATGGCATCGTGTCCCAGGTACAGCAGCGCGAAGAGCAACAGGATGCCCACCCCGGCCTGGAAAGCGCCGGTGTAGATTCCGATGACCAGGAGCGCAAGCGCGGTGACGACCGGGTGCGGCCGGCTCACCGCGCGGGCAGTGGTGTGGACGCCGCGCAGCGTCGGCACCAGGAGCAGCAGCATCACCACGCCGAAGATGCGCTCGAAAGTGGCATTGGCGACCTGGCCGACCAGAACCGCACCCAGCACCGAGCCGAACGCGACGGGCGCGACGATCGGGAGCACGTCGCGGCCGCGGAGCACACCGAGGCTGCGAAATTGCCAGGCGGCGGCCAGGCATTGGAGCAGGATACCCACGCGGTTGGTCCCGTTCGCCACGCCACCGGGAAGTCCGAGCATTACCAGGAGGGGCACCGTCAACAAGGAGCCGCCCCCGGCGAGCGTGTTCACCACACCCGCTACGAGACCGCCGCCCAGGAGCAGGGCAGCTTCGCCGACAGGGATACCCTCCATTGCAGCGGCGCGAGTCTAACGTGTCGTCTGATACGATTGCCGCACCGTGAGCCCGTTGCCGCCGGAGTTGATCGACGTTCGCCCGGACGAGGGCTTTGACGAGGAGCGGCTGGCGCTCTACCTGCGCGGCAAGCTCGAGGGCGCCGACGCTCCGCTTCGCGTGCGCCAATTTGGCGGCGGCCACGCGAACCTCACCTACCGGCTGCGCTTTGGCGAAGGGCCCGACGCCCCGGAGTACGTGCTGCGACGGCCGCCGCTCGGACCCGTTGCGAAGAGTGCCCACGACATGCACCGGGAGTGGCGGGCGCTTTCGCGGCTGTGGCGCCGCTTCGACAAGGCACCCCGGGCCTACCTCTACTGCGACGACGCCTCGATCATTGGAGCCGATTTCCTGGTGATGGAGCGCCGGCACGGCATCGTCGTCCGCAATGCGGTGCCGCCGGAGTTCGGAGGTGGAGACGACCCGGTGGCGAATCGGAAGCTCTCCGAGACCCTGGTCGACACGCTGGCCGAGTTCCACGCCGTGGTGCCCGCGGATGTGGACCTCCAGGACCTGGGCAAACCCGAGGGCTTCCTCGAGCGCCAGGTGAAGGGCTGGGCCGGCCGCTACGAGCGGGCGAAGACCGAGGACGTGGCGATCGCGCGCGAGGTGATCCGTTGGCTGGTGGACGAGCGGCCGGCATCGCCATCGCCGACGCTCGTGCACAACGATTGGAAACTCGACAACATGGCCCTGGCCGTCGATGACCCGGGGCGGTGTGTCGCCGTCTACGATTGGGATATGTGCAGCGTCGGCGACCCGCTCTGCGACCTCGGCACGTTGTTGGGCCTCTGGAGCAACGCGAGTGAGGGGCTTGCCGGCAGCAATCCGATGCCGACCCAGAGCGAGGGCTTCGCCACGCGCCGGGAGGCGACGCTGCGCTACGCGCAGCGCAGCGGCGCGGATGTGGCGGCCATCCCCTACTACGTGGTCTTCGGGACCTTCAAGATGGGTGTGGTGCTCCAGCAGATCTACTATCGCTACCAGCGCGGTCAGACACGGGACGAACGCTTCGCACAGCTGGGGGAGCTGGCGAAGGGGCTCTACGAACTCGCCGCCACCCGGCGTCCCTGAGCGGTGCTGAGAGGCCTGCACGCCGTCGCACGGGTGGCAGTGCCCGCGGTTGCGGCGGGCGTGCTCGGCTGTGCTGAACCCGCCTGGGACGCGGCGCGCCTCGAGCAACACCACCCGGAGCTGACGAAGCTCGAGGGCCACCGTCTGGCCGACGTGCGGCCGTTCTACTGGCCCGCCGGAGACCGGTTGACGTTGTTGCTGTGCCGCTGGCCGGACGCGGCGCGCATTCCGGTGGTGCTCCCGCGCGACGCAACTCCGGACAGACGCCGAAGGCTCGAAGCGGCACTCACGGCCTGGGAGGAAGCCGGCCTCGGCATCCGCTTCGAGCGCACGGCGGCGCTCGCCGCCGGCGGCATCGAGATCGAGTTGGTGCCGGACATGCTCGCCTGGAGCGCAAATACCGAGGCAGACTGCGTGGTGGACCCCAAAGGCAGTGGGGACCGACTGCCGGCACGCATGGCCTACGCGTCGATCCAACTCGCCCGCGACGACCCGCGCCTGGTGGGCACTGCACTCCACGAACTGGGCCACGCGCTTGGCTTCCAGGGACACCCGCGCCGCGGCACCAGCATCATGGGGAAGGACAAGAATCGGCTCCTGCACACCGGCGTGCGCGTGCTGAAGGGCGAGGGCTTCGAGGACGCGACGCTCGCCGCACTCTACGCGGTGCCATCCGGGACCGTGCTGGCGCGCCGCACCCTCCCCCCGGGCCACACGGAACCCATCGACAGGCTGCTCGCGGTTGCCGCCCGGGAGGGCTGGCGGGGTCCCTTCCTGCGCGCGGGCGACACGGAGGGACTCGTAAGTTGGCGAGACGGGCGCGGTCGAGAGGTCGGCGTCCTATTGCACGGGTTGTCACTCGCGCTTAACGAACCCAGCCGGCTCGTGCTCGAGCCGTTGCCCGCCGCCCGGCGCGCGCTCAAATAAGTCGTGGCTCAGGCGCGGGTGGAATCGGTGTCGGGCTCGCCGAGGTCCCGCAACACGACCCATAAGTCGTGGCTCAGGCGCGGGTGGAATCGGTGTCGG
>PBYF01000049.1 GCA_002729515.1 Deltaproteobacteria bacterium | reverse complement strand
GGAGCGGGTCCGACTTTTTTCGTAAAAAAAATCATTCTAGAGGGCAATACCCTGATCGATGATGCAACCCTTGCTCCGGTGGTGGACGTAGAGGACGGCATGGAGCTTACTCTCGGTATTCTGGCGTTAATGGCTAATGAAATTACTGCGCTCTATGCCACCGAGGGGTATTTTTTAACGCGGGCATTTGTACCTCAACAGGAGTTGATCGATGGCACGGTCAAAATCCAGATTTCCGAAGGCAGGATAGGAAACGTAACCATAAAGGGAAATAAAAGATACGATTCAAAAGATTTTCTCGAAAGNATGAAGCCTGTGCAGGAGGAAAAGGTTCTCCGTGAGCAGACNCTGGAAGACATCTTGCTGGAATTAAANTCCATGCTGGGTATTAAGGTTCGTTCCATTTTACGGCCGGGCGAATTACCCGGGACATCCGACCTGGTTCTGGATGTTACAGAATCTCGCCGCTATCTATTNTCCTACGACCAGGATAATTTCGGATCAAACTACACGGGTGAAAACCGTTTTGGTTTCAATGGAACCGTTGGTAGTGTTTTAACCCTGGGTGACCAGTTTTCAACTCGCTGGGTCACCTCCGACATGGTTCTGGATTCTTACAGCCCGAGTTATATTGTTCCAGTAAACCTTCTGGGAACAAAACTTCGACTTGCGTACACCTTTTCAGAAAACGAACTGGGAAGAGCTCTTAAAAACCAGGCTGCAGGTGGAAGCAGTCACAGTTATACATGGGAACTGTCTCACCTGCTATCCAGGGCAAGGGATTTTCAAATGACGGTTCGTGGCGGTATGGATTTTAAGATGTTTGAAAATGAAAAATTGAGCGAAACATCAATTACTACCAACGAAAACCTTCAGGATATTTATTTTGGAGTGGGAGGTAACTTTACAGATAGCTATGCAGGACGTACCTTTTATGATTTAAAACTGCAGCTTGGTCTTAGATTAATGCCCACCTACCTACGCATCCCATCACGAGTTCGTGGCCNGGATAATGCTCTTACCTCAAACTTAAGTGTCACTCGTATCCAAAAAACACAATTCTTAAAGAGTTATTTCACGATTAAACTGAATGGCCAGGGCACAGACAAGCGTGTGCTCTCTCCCTATAAAAAGTCCCTAGGCGGTATGGGGACTGTTCGCGGCTATACACTGGCAGAGATCTCCGGTGACATGGGATACAACGCTTCAATCGATTACACGATCCCATTTCCAAAACCAATTAAACTGTTTAAAGATTTTCCAACACTCGATCAAATCCTGTCATTCAATATGTTTATTGATCATGGAAGAGTGTTTACTCGGGATAGACTGTCCACAGAGACAACAGATGACGAGCTCAGTGGTTTTGGAGTAGGCGCTACACTGAATATCCCAAAAAAAGAGAACAAATATCCTGGATTCAGTTTTGCCATCTCCTATGGCCATCCGATGCCCAATGCAGACGTGCCGGCACGTAGCACAGGTGGGTTTGGAGCCTCGGTCCCGCACCTTTATCCACGAGGTACAATTTATTTAAGCGGCATGACCCATTATTAAAAGATTATNTAAAATGTTNCNCCCCCTCCCCATTATTTTTCGCCAAATGGCTAAAAGTANNACTATAATTGAACTATGATTTATTTTACTTTCAAGTTCTTAAGGCGTTCGCGTTTTTTTACTGCAGCGTGCTTCTTTTTTTTCTCGCTGAGCTTTTATCCAACCGATCTTCTGGCCGAGGACAAGCCAGTGGGGAGAATACTAGCTGTAAATGGGACAGTTAAATACTTTGTCGGAAAAGATTCCTCGGCATCAAGGGAAAAGCCAGGGGAAGTCAAACTCGTTGCCTTCGAGCCATGGCAAAACGTCAAAAAAAGGCAGCCCGTATATGCTACAGATAAATTTCGTACCGGNCGAAAAAGCCGATTGAAAATTTTATTTTCCGATAATAGTTTGATGGCGCTTGGCCCCGGCGCTGAAATGTTAGTTGACGCATACCGCACCCAGCCAAAAAGTAAACTACGCCAAGGGGTTGTTAATGTTAAACGGGGCTTGGCAATGTACCTCGTAAACAAATCACAAAACAACAAGAAATCATTTTTTAATATTGTTACCCCTGCCGCGAATCTGGGCGCACGAGGGACTCAAGGATATGTTGCGGTATCAGACAGCCAGACTCTCGTGGCCAACCAGGCCGGGGCCGTGGCGGTTAAAAGTAGTGATCCAGACATTAACGTTCAGGTCAATGTCGGTTCCATGATGAAAACTAAGGTTAGTGTGGGTGCTCCACCCGCTCCTCCCACACCACTGCTGGCAAATGAACTCGCCACATTTCGAGCTCTTGTTGTGGGTGATATCGCCTTTTCGGGGGGGGCTGAAAACTCACTAATTTCAGTCGAGGAAGGTAGAGAAAAGAAGGAAAAGGAGGAAGAGGAGAAAGAAGGAGATGAAAAAGGCGGATCCGGCAGCGAAGGCAAGGGAGACAGAAGAACAAAGGCTTTCCGTGACATGACGAGTGAAGAAAAAGAGGAAATGAAGGAGAAAATGGAAAAAAGAATGGATATGAGGGACGAAAGAAGGAAGAAACAAGGTTTACGTCCNCTCCCGAGAAACGCGGAGGCGATGGAGCAATTTGAAGAAGAATTCACAACAGGCGGGAGGACATTTAGTTTTTCTTCATCTTCGTCTTCATCGGGGGGCGATGAAGGGGGGGGATTTANTTTTTCTTCATCTTCGTCTTCATCGGGGGGCGATGAAGGGGGGGGATTTAATTTTTCTTCATCTTCATCTATGACGAGTTTTAGCTCTGAGTTTAACTTTGAAACGCTTAGTNCGTTTGAGACTAGTGTGTCCGTGAAGTTTGGAACCGCTGCCGATTTTCAGGAGAGCTTCACGTTTTTTTCGGATGTCGACGCAGAGAGCTGCAGTTTTTAAGTTTGGTTCTGTTTTGCTATCAAGCGCCTTTTTAACGAATCGCCCGCAAGCTGAACCTGGCTTTTATAACGGTTGACATCGTATGGCCTATGACGGAAGAAATTTTTAAAGTTGATTTTCATGGAGTCAGAGGATCTATTCCAAGTCCTTTGCTAAGTGAAGAGATTGAAGAAAAGCTGGTTCAGGCCTTTCAAAGAGCAAAGCCTGAAAATCTAGCCGATAAGGATTCAATAAAATCGTTCGTACAGGGTTTGCCTCATGAAATTCGTGGAACGTTTGGAGATAACAGTTCCTGCGTGTCCATGCAGGTGGGCGGCGAACTGTTGATCTTTGACGCAGGATCCGGAATCCGGGTGTTGGGAGAATCCCTGATGAAGACCGGATTCAACCGTGGACAAGGAAGGGCAAACCTTTTCTTCTCCCATACCCATTGGGACCATATTCTTGGAATACCATTTTTTGCTCCTTTTTATATAAAAGGCAACCGGTTTACATTTCATAGTCCTCTCCCGGACATCAAGAAGAGGCTGGAAGGGCAACAAAAATCTAAGTACTTCCCCGTTCCTTTCAGTTATTATGCTTCGGATATTGATTTTATTTTCCTAAAAAACAAGTCGGAATATAACATTGGGGATATCGCAATCACCTGGAAAGAGCAGTATCACCCGGGCAAGTGTTTTGCATACAGGGTGGATTACAAAGGTAAGTCGGTGGTTTATGCCACAGATAGTGAATATAAAAAACCGGAATCCAAAAATTTTAAGTCCGCTGTTGAATTTTTCCGGGATGCCGACCTGCTGATATTTGATTCTATGTACACTCTCAGCAAAAGTTTGGCAGAAAAAGAAGGTTGGGGACACAGTACTGCTTTTACCGGAATCGATCTCGCCGTAAAGGCCAATGTGAAGCAGATTGCTTTCTTTCATCATGAACCTACCCACAACGACTTTAAACTGGTGGATATTTTATGTCAGACGGAAAAATACCTAGAACAGGTAGCCCCTAATCAATGCCTGAAAATGTTTCTCTCCTACGAAGGCCTTTCGGTCAACCTGCTCAACCCCACCCCTAAGAAATTNCCTACCCATCTATAGGAATTTTCCTATTTCCAGTAAAAATGCTATACTCCCGCTGCTTTTAAGTGTGTGAGTGTTGAGTTGTTGGAAAAAAANTCGGCGCCAAGGGCGGTACCCGCCCGCCGGATGTAAAAATGAGCTATGTCTNGAAATTACAAAGGGGTCCTATTTGAAGATAGCTGCCGAGGTCNCTGGTTGTTTAAGANAGCTTCTGGTCGTCATTCTGGTTTTCGTGATTGGAGTGTTTCCTGGCCTGGTCTACGCACTACCGCAGGATGGGAAGATCGTTTCTGGAGCCGGAACTATCAGCAATGACGGTGCTGGCAACCTGACGGTCAATCAAGCTTCTGATAAAATTGCCATCGACTGGCAGAGTTTCAGTATTGGGAATAACGAATCGGTTATGTTTTTGCAGCCGAGTGCGAGTGCCTCCGCACTGAACAATGTTATTGGCTCGCTGGGAAGCGTAATTCAGGGAACACTCAATGCCAACGGCCAGGTCATTCTGACCAACCCGAACGGGATCCACATCAGCCCGACTGCTAATATCGATGTGGGCAGCCTGATTTCCAGCACCCTCAACATTTCCACGCAGGATTTCGTTAACAATCTCTACCGATTCGCCCAGAATCCGGACCAACCGCTGGGGTACATCCTGAACGAGGGAACCATCCGCGCCTCGGATTTTGTCGCTCTTATTGCGCCGGGTGTCGAAAACAAGGGTGTTGTGGTTGCTAACCTTGGGACGGCCAGTGTTGTTGCCGGTGAAGAAGTGACCGTAGACTTCGTCGGGGATGAACTGATCAATTTTTCTATTACCAAGGCCGTCGCAGGGACTGTCCTAGATCGTGAGGGGAACCCCATCAGTGACCAGATCAGCAACAGTGGAGCGATCCAGGCCAATGGCGGACAGGTTCTCTTGAGCGCGCTTAGCACCTCGGAGATCATTAAGAATGTGGTGAACAACGAGGGTATGATCGAGGCCAACACCGTTGTTGAAAAAGATGGCAAGATCATGCTGATGGGCGGGAACCAGGGTGTCGTTCGGGTGTCCGGCACACTCGATGCGTCGGGCGATGACAGCGGAGAACAGGGGGGTACGGCGCATGTTCTGGGCGAGAAAGTTGCCCTGGGTGAAGGAAGCCTTGTGGATGTTTCGGGGGATGTTGGAGGCGGGGAAGCCCTCATAGGCGGCGACTACCAGGGGGGCAACGCGCTGGTACAGAACGCATGGAGGACCTACGTCGATAAAAGTGCGGTCATCAACGCCAGCGCACCCACACGGGGCGACGGCGGCAAGGTCATCGTCTGGGCGGACGATGTCACCCGATTCTACGGCAGCATTAATTCAAGCGGCGGTACCACTGGCGGCGACGGCGGTTTTGCCGAGGTCTCTGGTAAAAATTTTCTCGACTATCAAGGCATCTCCAATCTCTCCTCGCGGTATGGGTCCCTGGGCACCCTGCTGCTCGACCCGCTCTTCGTAATAGTTGAAGATGGAGGCAGTGCGGCTGCTACGGCTGTTGACGAGTTCGGCGATTCAGGCGGCACCGTATCAATTGATGCGGCTACTCTTGATGATGTGGAAGGAAACGTTACGATCCAGGCCAATGTTGATATCACCGTTAGCGAGGCGATCGCTCTTTCGACATCGGGAGCGACTTTAACGCTTACGGCTAAAGACGACATAATACTTAATAGCAATATAAGCACCACCAATGGCGCCATCAATTTAACCCCGGGGGATGATCTCACACTAACCGGCACGGTCAATAGCGGAAGCGCTGCAACGACAATCCAGATGAGAAACGGTGGTTATATTGCCTTGGGTACAGGGGATTGTGACACACACACCTGCGACGTAACTCTAAATTCAGCAGCCCTCGCACAGATAACATCAACAGGCCTGACGATTGGCGGTTCTAATACCCACCATGTTTATATAGGCGGCGTGACGGAAGCTGCTACCAATAACGTGAGTGGCACGGTCACGATAAATGCGACGAAAAGGAGCTCGAGTGACATCATATTTGGAACTGGCGCATCGGGCGATACGGCTTACTTCAAGGCATTGACCACAAATTCTAATGATAATACGAGCCTGGGCCACGATATTATAATTACAGCAGGTGACTACATTGGCACCGCGGATGCTGATGGTAACGGGGATGGGAACCTTACTCTGGAATCTGGCATTACCCTTACCATGTCGGGATCAGGGGATCAGGATGTGACATTCAAGGGTACCAATATTTATGAATTGGGAACAATATCAGGCGAAGCAACGTATACGACTAATGGCACGGTTCTTTACTCAACAGGCGAGACCAACACCAACAGCAACGTTCAGATCCTAATAAGGACTGCAGAGAGTTCCCTGTTCATGCAAGAAGTGGAATCAATAATGACGGAGGTTGTGGGTGCGGAGGGCGGAAATTGTTAATGGGATTGTAAATGCTTTTCTCTGGTTACCCGTATCATACTTCAATCTCGGGTTGATTTTTTAGCTTTGATAAAGACTTTAGATCATTAAGTCTTCAGCTTTAATACTCATTGATAGTCTGTTATTAAAATTGTGGTTTGATTACAAAAGGGGGATTGGCATGAACATGGAACTCACCAAGGATAATTATCACAAGTTTGAAGATTTGAGTGTTTTTTCGCCTGATCAACTCACCAAGTTTTTTATGTCGATCCCAAAAGCTCAAGCATTAGGATTTTTACGAAATTTCGAACAGGACTTCTTACAAAGCTATTTAGAAGCTTGCCCTGATGACATTTCAGAGCAATGGGAAATGGGTCTAAAGCATAAAAAAGATACTGTAGGTGAATTAATGCAACCCGCTCCCCTTGTATTGAATGAAGACCAAACCATTGAAGAAGCAATAACTGAAATGAAAAAAATCCCTAAAAAGGTTCTTTTTACATATGGGATGATTGTTGATAGCAATAAAAAAGTTAAGGGCGTCTTGGTTTTTAGAGACGTTTTTTACCATGAGCCAAACGAACTTTTAAAAGATATTTGTTTTAAAAATCCGATTTGTTTATCTGCCGAGGATGATGTTCTAGATACTTTTATGGCTATAGCGGGTAAACAAATTCCAGAGTTTCCCGTTGTCGACTCTGAAGGCGTATTAATCGGTACCATTAGAGGAAGCCATGTTAACGATGCGCATGCATTGGTGCTAAGTGCTCAAAGTGGTTTAATGGTCGGTGTATCCGCAGAAGAGGGTCTTGATTCGTCTTGGGTAAAAGGGATGAAATTACGGGGGCCCTGGTTGCTTGTTAATCTTGCCACAGCTTTTGTTGCTGGAGCAGTAGTTGGAATATACCAAGAAACTATTGACCAAATTGTTTTACTTGCCATGTTCTTACCGATTCTTGCGGGTCAATCGGGAAATACGGGTGCACAGGCACTGGCAGTACTTATCAGAGAAATGACCTTGGGTGATATTGGTACAAAAGTTATGAAGCAACTCGTAAAGGAGGCAATACTTGGATTAATTCACGGTTTCGTAACAGGGGCCATTTGTGCCGTAGTAATGTACATTCTCGCGGTTCAACAAGATAATCCACACGCTATCGCACTATCATTAATAATATTAACGGCCATGACAACAAGTTGTATTGTAAGTGGATTAATGGGAGCATTTGTTCCTGTCACCCTTAAAAAACTTGGAGCCGACCCGGCTGCGGCATCTAGTATTTTTCTTACAACCGGAACTGATGTTGTGAGTATGGGGTTGATGCTAGCTCTTGCAACCAAATTTATAATAAATGGTTGAAAGATTAAAATAAAAAATCAATATAATGTGGAGCACGACTTTTTAAATACTTATTGAT
>PBYF01000048.1 GCA_002729515.1 Deltaproteobacteria bacterium | reverse complement strand
TGCAGATAGGAAGTTCAAGCTGCGTTTTCCTTGGGTCCGATAAGTAGGCATTCTGTCAAATAGAGGGGGCGAGGGGAAGAGGCCCCGGTACGGGGCGGCTGGCACGGTGACGGTTCCGAACACGTTCGTGAACGGGACACCGGCGGATGCGGACCAGGTGAATGAGAGCTTCAACGCTGTGTTTCGCGATGGGTGCTTGAACCGCTGGCTATCCGAATCGGTCCGCGAGGCGCGCGAAGCATTGGAGTACTGGCTCCACGAGTACAACCACGAACGACCCCATGGTGCGTTGGGAGGGCTGGCACCCTTCGTGTTTTTCAAACACGGAAACCACCAACCCCAAGAGCAGGAAGCGGCCTAATGGACAGGTCCGAACTACAACCCAAGATCTGCTAGCGGTTCAGCGGGCTTGCCAGGCGGTTTCACTCTCGCGTTGAGATCGCGCCGGGGCGAGACTTCCTTGCCGACGATCTCCGCCCAACGAATTTCAGAGCGGAGAGAGCTTCCGTCCGCCCGTCCAGGCTAGGACCACTCCCAGCAGAGCGGCAACCCAGATGCCAAGTCCCGGCACGGCGTGCATGTATTTGAAGAAAATACTGACCTGTTCCGCAGGCACCTGATAGGCACCGCAGGCGAAAGGATAGGTCATGACCCCTGGCTCGTAGTTCCCTTCCTCCTGGAAACATTGCCAGTAGAAAAACTTCGCTGGCTGTACCCAGTGAAGATACGGATCTCCGCTTTCGGCCAATGCGTTCTCTTCGTGGGTTCTCACTTTGAAGCGAAATGAGGCGAAGCTATGGTCATCGACTGTGCCCGCGTAGCCGATTACGTCTCCCCGGGCGACCGAATAGTTCATCAGTGGTTGGCATACCGAGGCGTTTTGGGTCATGCAGCCCTCTCTAGATTCGTAAAAGAGGCGACCCTGCCTCTGCTCGGTCACCCCCCAGATTTCTTGGGAACTGCAGTCTGAGTCTACGAGGTGTCCTTGGAGCAGCGGGCTGCTCTTGAGGTGGTAAACACATACGATCAGCCCCGGCCAGTCAGTGCTCTCCGATTCGAAACAGAGTTCGAGGTCATCGAAGGGGCTCGACGAGCTGCCATCCCCGTATTGCCTGGTTTGAGCGCTGCGATTGGTGAAACCAATAAGTTTCATGGCGAGCGGTGCGAGGATCGGCGTTTCTATCGCTACTTCGGCTTCCGTTCCGGTTTTCGTTTCATAGCCGGGATCGTTCCCGAAATACCCAGCTGGATTCCCAAGGGTAATCATTGCCGGGTCGGCTTCATTGCCCCAGGTAGCGTGGTCAGTGTTGTAGTCGCTGCTTGTGCTTGGTGCGCTGGTCACCTCCGACAAGAGGCTTGAATCAAGCGGTTCGCCCGGGGCGCAGGTTTCACAACCACAGCTCCCCGAAGATTCTTGAGAATATCCCGCAGCTAGAAAGGCGACAATCGACCAAAACGCTACTCGGTACTCTAAAGTCATGGATTTTCCCTCCTTCGTGTATATCGGCAGAACCTTTCGGACTCGAGATGGCCTCTGCTAAGAGACAGTGCGGATAGGAAATTCTCTGCCTATCCGGTTCGCTCCGCCTGTGTTTGGCGCGGAAACACCAAGAGAAGCCCCCTGCCTCGCGAATTGCGGGGAAGGATCATGAGATGCAGGCGCCCACCGCACCTCCTCACCCGAAAACACCTCCCGAAGCTCGAAGAATGCCTTGCGGGCCTTCATCCCCCTGTCTTTCCTCGCGATTTCAGGATGGTGTCACCTCCTTCCGTATCGTGATGAGTCACAAAGGCTGAGCGAAGTGGATAGGCAGAGGAAATTCAAATCTCGTTCCTACGTCCGAGAAGATGCACAATGTCAAGTGTGTGAAATTACAGATTCAGTCGGACACCCTGCCACGATGACAGAGGCTGACCCCGACGCCGTGGCTGTACATCGTGGCTGTACACCCGAGATTGCGCGTCACGATCACGGCAAACGAAAAGTCCCGCCGCGTAACCCCACGACGGGACTCGATAAAAATTGGTGGAGCTGAGGGGGATCGAACCCCTGACCCTCAGACTGCCAGCCTGATGCTCTCCCAGCTGAGCTACAGCCCCACCGGTGGGGACGAAACTATCGCTCGGCCCGGGGAGCGTCAAACGCCCCTGCTTCGGGCCGGGGTGCGGCGTGTTATTCTCCCCGCCGCGTTGGCCGGAGTGGCGGAACTGGTATACGCGACGGACTCAAAATCCGTTGCCCCTCGGGGCGTGTGGGTTCGAGTCCCACCTCCGGCACCACCCAACGCCGGGTGAAGGGTTGCCTGGCTGCGGCGTCCGAGCCCTGCGCAGGCACCCAAGGGAAAGAGGGGTTCGTCCATGCGGAAGCTCGCGGCAAGCATGGCGTTTGCGGCCTTGGTCGCGCTGCTCGTGCCCGGGCTGGCAGGTGCCCAGGGGCGGGGCTGTGAGCTCTCCGGGGGCTACCGGCAGTTCAAGGGCAGGGTGGACCGGGTGGGTCCGGACAAGCTGAGCATCGATAGCGGCAAGGGCGCCAAGCTCGAGTTCGCGAAGGGTGCGGCGGTTGAGGTAATGGGCGAGAAGACTGACTGGAAGCGCCTCCGGAAGCAGGACCGGGTGCTGGTTTCCTGGAGTCTGGCCGACGATCCGCGCACCGCCCACGAGGTGTGCGTGCTCCCGGCGGGTGCCCCCGGGTCCTAGCGCGCCTTTTTCCCGTTGAAGACATCCGATAGCGTTTCGCCATGGCCAGCTCCCCGCCGCTCACTCCCGCCCAGTTCGAACGCTACCGGCGGCACCTGACGCTGCCCGAGTTGGGCGTCGAGGGGCAGCGGGCGCTGCTGGCCGGCCGCGTGCTGCTCGTGGGCGTGGGAGGATTGGGCTGTCCGCTGGCCCAATACCTGGCAGCGGCCGGGGTGGGAGCGCTGGGCCTGGTCGATTTCGACGTGGTCGACGCGTCGAACCTGCAACGCCAGGTGCTCTACGGCACGGCCGACATCGGCCGGCCCAAGGTAGAGGTGGCGGCCGAGCGTGTCCGGGCCCAGAACCCGGACGTCGTGGTCGAGACGCACGCCGTGCAACTCGATTCGAGCAACGCGCTCGAGTTGCTCGGCGCCTACGACGTTGTGGTGGATGGAACCGACAACTTCCCCACGCGCTACCTGGTGAACGACGCCTGCGTGCTGCTGGGCAAGCCCAACGTCCACGGCTCGATCTTCCGCTTCGATGGCCAGGCCACGGTCTTCGACGCGCGCCACGGCCCTTGCTACCGCTGCCTCTACCCCGAGCCGCCGCCGCCCGGCGCCGTGCCCTCCTGTGCAGAGGGGGGTGTGCTCGGCGTACTGCCGGGTCTCGTGGCGCTCATCCAGGCGACCGAGGCGTTGAAGCTCCTGGCCGGGATCGGTGAGCCGCTCTACGGGCGGCTGTTGCGCTACGACGCGCTGCGCATGGACTTCGCCGAGTTCCGACTCAAGAAGGATACGCATTGCCCCGTGTGCGGGGTGCAGCCGAGCATCACCGAGCTGATCGATTACGAGGGCTTTTGCGGTGTGTCTGCAGCCGGGGGGGAGGCCATGCAAGAGGTTTCAGCGGCCGATGTGCAGGCGGCCCGCGAACGGGGCGACGAGTTCCTGCTGCTCGATGTGCGGGAGCCGTCAGAATGGGAAACGGCGCGGATCGAAGGCGCGCAGCTCCTGCCGCTCGGCCAACTCGAGGCGCGCATTTCCGAACTCGACGATTGGCGTGCGCGGCGCGTCGTGGTCCACTGCCACCACGGGGGCCGCAGCGCCAACGCATGCGGGGTGCTCGAGGCGGCGGGCTTCCGCGACGTGGCCAACCTGGCGGGCGGGATCGAGGCGTGGTCGCTCACGGTGGATCCCGCCGTGCCGCGGTACTAGCCTCTGGCTCCAGAGGGGGAGGCGATGGCGCGCGGCAAGCTGCCGGATCCGTTGACGCGGCGACACCTGCTGGAGGGCGAGATGCCCGAGGCGCGGGCCCTGGCCACGGCCCAGGCCTATCTGGCCGAGGGCCGCAGCCTGGAGGCGGTGGACTTCCTGGCCCGGGCCGGCGCCCAGGAGGAACTCGCGGCACTGCGCGCCGAGGCGGTCGCGGCCGGAGATCTCTTCCTGCTGCGCGCGGTGGCGCGAGCGGCTGGGCAACCCCCCTCGAACAAGGAATGGGTGGCGGTCGCCGCTGCCGCGAAAGAGGCGGGTATGGAGCGCTACGCTCAAGATGCCCAGCGACAGGTAGAACGCGGAGAGGAGTGAGCGGATGGCGCTTCGTTGTCTCGTGTTTCGCGGCTTGGTGAAGGAGGCGGAAGAGGAGATCAACAAGTTCCTCACCACCCACCGGGTAAACGTGTTGCACATGGCCCAGAGCGAGAGCGGCGACCACGTCAGTGTGACGCTCATCGTGGAAGAGCCGAAGCCGCTTTCCGAAGAAGGCTTCTGACGGCCGATATCACGATCCGTGGCGCGCGCAGCCACAACCTGAAGGGTGTGGACTGCCGCATCCCGCTCGGCAGGTTCACGGTCGTGACCGGCGTCTCGGGCTCGGGGAAGTCGACGCTCGCTTTCGACACCCTCTACGCTGAGGGCCAGCGGCGCTACGTGATGTCGCTCTCCGCTTACGCACGCCAATTCCTGGAGCGTTTGCCGCGGCCGGACGTCGATTTCGTGTCTCACCTGCCGCCGCCCGTCGCGATCGAGCGGTGCAACCGCGTGACCAACGCGCGCTCCACCGTGGGAACGGCAACGGCGATCCTCGATCACCTGCGGCTGCTATTCGCGAAGCTGGGCGTCACCGTATGCCCGGACTGCGATGTGCCCGTCGAGCCCGGGACGGTGGAGGCCGTGACCGGGCGCATACTCGAACGCTTCGCCGCCGGCCGTGTCTCGCTCGGGGCACCGCTTCCCACAGGCCGCGGCGAGACGGCGACCGCGCTGCGCGAGCGGCTGGCGCGGGAGGGCTTCACGCGCGCAATCGATGCGGACGGGGCCGTGCGCGACGTCACCGAGCTTTCGGCCCGGGCGGTGGCGGCCCTGCGGCGCAGCGGGCTCTCGCTCATCGACCGGCTGGCGCTGCGCGGTGAGCAGACCCGGACGCGCCTCTCGGAGGCCGTGGCTCTGGCGTTTCGGCGCGGTGCAGGCCACTGTGTCGTCGTGCCCGAGGCCGGCGCCCGCGCGGTGTACCGCGAGGGCTTTGCCTGCGACGGCTGTGGGCGCAGCTTCGGGGTGCTCGAACCGGCGCTCTTCTCCTTCAACCACGCCGCCGGCGCCTGCCCCGCCTGCGAGGGCTTTGGACGTGCGCCGGCCCTCGATTTCGAGCGCGTCGTCCCCGAGCCGGAGCGCAGCCTGGCGCGCGGTGCAGTGGCGCCTTTCCGCACGGGCCGCGGGCAGCGCTGGCAGGCGCGTCTGATGCGCGCCTGCCGCGAGCAGGGCATTCCCGTGGAGCGGCCGTTCGAGGAGCTCTCCGACGCGGAGCGCGCCTTCGTCTTTGCGGGTGCGGGCCGGTGGCGCGGCGTGAAGGGCTATTTTGCCGGACTCGAACGCAAGCGTTACCGCGTGGGTGCGCGCGTGCAGATCGCCCGGTACCGCACCTACGTGTCGTGCACGGAATGCGAGGGGACCCGGCTGCGGCCCGAGGCGCGCTCCGTGCACGTGGGCGGCTGCTCGATTGCGGAGCTGGTGCGGTTGCCGCTCGCGGAGCTGGCGGTGTGGTTCGAGGCGCTATCCCTTACTCCGGCCGAATCGGAGCGCGCCGGACGTCTGCTCCGCGAGCTCTGTGCGCGCGTCGACACGGCCAACGCCGTGGGGCTTGGCTACGTGACGCTCGAGCGGACCATCCGGACGCTCTCGGGAGGGGAAGCGCAGCGCATCCAGCTCGCAGCGGCGCTCGGCGGCACGCTCACGGCGTCGCTCTACGTGCTCGATGAGCCCTCGATCGGGCTTCACCCCCGGGACGCCGGACGGCTCGTCGACACGCTCCGTGCGATTCGCGATCACGGCAACACGGTGGTCGTGGTCGAGCACGACCCGGCGATCATTGCCGCAGCGGACCACGTGATCGATCTCGGTCCCGGAGGCGGTCGCGCCGGGGGACATATCGTGGCCGAGGGGAGCGTGGCCGAGATTTGTGAGCATCGGGAGTCGCTCACGGGCCGCGCGCTGCGTGGCGAACTCGCGGCGGTCCGCGCGGGCGGACGCGAGCCGCAGGGGAAACTGCGCGTCGTCGGTGCCCGGGCACACAACCTGCGGGACGTGAGCGTGGACATTCCGCTGGGCCAACTCGTGGCGGTGACCGGTGTCTCCGGCGCCGGGAAGACGACGCTGGTGCGCCACGTGCTGGTCGGGGGCTTGCGCCGGGAGCCGGGCCGCGGTGAGTGCCGGGCGATCGAGGGCATTCGGTCGATCGGTGAAGTGGTGCTCGTCGATCCGGTGCCCCCGGCGCGCAGCCCGCGCTCGAACCCGGCCACGGTCTCGAAAGCCTTCGATGGCATTCGCGCGCGCTTTGCGGCGACTCGCGAGGCCCGGGCCCTCGGTGTGTCACCGGGCTGGTTCTCGTTCAACGTGGCGGGCGGGCGCTGCGACGCTTGCGAGGGCTCGGGCGAGGTGATTGTCGACATGCAGTTCCTGGACGATGTCCGCATGCCGTGCGAGATGTGTTCTGGACTTCGCTACCGGCAGGAAGTGCTCCAGGTCCGCCTCGAGGGACTCTCGATCGTCGATGTGCTGGCGCTCGGGGTGGATGAGGCATGCGAGCGCTTCGCCGACGATCCGAAGATCGAAAAGCGCCTGCGCCCGCTGGCAGACGCCGGGCTCGGCTACCTGAGCCTCGGGCAACCGCTCTCGACGCTCTCGGGAGGAGAGTTCCAGCGCCTGCGCCTGGCCCAGGCGCTGGTCGAGCGCGGCCGGGGCAACCTCTACGTGCTGGACGAGCCGACTACGGGCCTGCACGCGGCCGACGTGGCGCTGCTCGTCGACTGCCTGGGCCGCGTCATCGACGCCGGCGCCAGTGTGATCGCCGTCGAACACAACCTCGATGTGGTCCGAGCCGCCGACCACGTGATCGATCTCGGCCCGGACGCCGGACCCTACGGGGGCCACGTTGTGGGAGAAGGGCGCCCGGAGGAGATCGCACGGCTCGATACCCCGACTGGGGCCGCCCTGCGGGCGGCGGTGGTCGGGTAATTCGCGCCTAGGAGGCGGAGCGTTTCTTGGGCGGGTGGCGCTGCGCCTCACGCCGCTGGGTGAAGATCTGCTTGTCGTGCAGTGTGCGCAGCTGGCGCTCCACCTTGCCGAGCACCTGCTCGACCGCGGGAAGTGCCTCACTGGCCGCAGCCTGCGCGCCGACGTCGCGGAACTTGCCGGTTACGTGGGCGTGCACCGTGATTCCGGCGCCGTCTTCGGTGAGCGTGACTTCGACACGGGAGAGTTCGCGGAATTCCTGCGCCAGATGCTCGCAGCGTTTTTCGATCGCGTCTCGGACCGCATCGTCGTGGGGGATGTCCTTGAAAGTCGTGACGACGGAAGGACTTTCGGTCATGGCTCCTCCTGATCGACGGGGTTCATACAGAGAGTATGACGAAGGCCGGCGCTGTCGCCCACACGTGGCTGACTGTGGCAGGTTATTGACGAAGCAATTCGGGCAACTCCCCGCGTCCGGGGACGGCGGCTCGATCCGGCGGCGGGTTGCAGCGCAGCATCGCGGCCGCCGAGGTGCCGGACACTACGGGCACCGCGGTTTCGAGGCAGCTGGTATCGAGCGTCGCCAGCCGAGTTTTTCGGAACCTCCGGGCGCCTCTGAACTTCGGCATGCTTCGGATCGGTGGCGGAAGCGGACGGGAATCGAACCCGCCGGGGACGCGTCGCCGCGCCCCCCATCGGATTTGAAGTCCGAGCCAGGCACCAGCCTTGGGAACGCTTCCAATCTCGATGTTACCCCGGAAGGAGAGGTTGCAGGTCACAGATTCGGGGCGCCGGCCTTTGGAACGCTTCCGATCTCGATGCGTCCCCGGAAGAAGGGGTTGCAGGTCATGGATTCGGTGTACTCTCTACATCGGTGGGTGGGTATACGCTCGGTGACGTCTCGCGTATCTGCGGGGTGGCGAGACGGCGGCTGCGCTACTGGCAGCGTACTCAGCTGCTGGAGTCCCGGCGGAGTCCGGGGGCCGACGCGGCATTCGACTTTTCGGACCTCGTGGCCGTGCGGCGCATCGTGGCGCTGCTCGAAGAGGGCGTTCCGCTGCGGCGCATCCGCCGCAGTCTCCAGGGCCTGCGCGAGCACGTTCCTGAAATGGATCGTCCGCTGGGCGCTCTGCGACCTGCGCCGGGGCGCGCGCGCGACGTCGTCGCGCGCCACAGCGGCGTGCTCGTCGGCTCCGATGGCCAACTCACCCTCGAGCTCGTCGGCAACGCCGGGGCTGCGGATCGCGTGGCGTCGTTCGGTGCGCGCTCGCCCGATGCGGAGCAGCAGCGGCGCCTGGAGGCCGAGCGGTGGTTCGAACGCGGTGGCAAGCTCGATACCACCCGTGCCACCTACGCCGAGGCGATCGAGGCCTATGAGCGGGCCGTGGCAGCGGATCCGGAGTTCGCAGATGCCTGGTGCAACCTGGGCACCGTCCTCTACAACCAGGATCGTCGTGCGAAGGCGCGCGGCTGCTTCGAGCGCACGCTCGCTCTCGAGCCGCACCACATCGAGGGGCACCTCAACATGGCGGCGATATTCGAGGAATCCGGGAGGCTCGAGAGTGCCCTGTCGCACTACAAGCACGCGCTTGCGGCGGATCCACTCAGCGCCGACACCCATGTGAGTCTGGCGCTGCTCTACCAGCGGCTCTCACTGCCCGGGCGGGCGCGAGAACACTGGCGGCGTTACCTCCAGCTCGACCCGGACGGAGGCTGGGCCGATGCGGCCCGGCGTTACGTCGACGACTGAAGCTGGAACGAGCTGCGCTCGAGAACGTCGCCCTCGTAGAGCACTTCGGTCTTCCACTCCCCGGGTACTGCATCGGGCGGAAGCTCGAGCACGCTGCGGGCCCAGCCGTCGCCGGCCTCTTCCACCGGAGTCTCCACGCGCACGCCGCGGGGTCCGTGCCAGCGCACGCGGAACCGCTCGGCGTAGCCGTCGTAGCGCTCGTCCAGGTGCCCCCACCAGGCGACGCCCGCGGTCTGTGCGGGGAAGACGTCGAGGCGTGCCGCGGGGCGCTCGTCCAGGGTTTCGGTTCGCGCGTCCGCGAAGCTCATCTCGTCGAACGGGGGGAAGACCAGCGTTTCGATCTGCCAGTCGCAGCGCTTGCGCAGGTCGCTCCGCGTGCCAGCCCGCCGGGCGGCCTGTTCGAAGGCGTGCACTGCACTGTGCCGAGAGCCGACGGCCCGGTGCGCGAGACCCATGCGGTAGAAGACGCGGGCGCGAGTGGGGTCGAGGCGCACCGTGCGCCGGTAGGCGACGATGGCCTCGTGGTGGCGCCCGCGGGCCGCCAGCAGTTCGGCGATCTGGTAGGCGGCACGCGGATCGTTTGGCTCCAGGCGCTCGGCCGAGGACAGCACGATCAGCGCCTCGTCCACCTGGCCCTCCTGAGCCAAACGGTCGGCCCGCTGAAGGTGGGGGTCGAGCCGCCGCGGATTCTCGGGCGGGGAGGGCGGGGGCACGTTCTCCCGATCCGTGTCGAGCAGGTAGGCCAGGCGGCCCTGTGCCACGCGCAGTTCCTCGGCGAAGCGCGGGTCCGGGGCGCCGGTGGCGCGCAGATTCTTCGCCTGTTGCTCGACCGAGCGAATGCGATCGTCCACGTCGGGATGGCTGTAGAGGTAGGGCGGGATTGTCTGCGGGTAGCGTTCCTGCACCTCGAGGATTCGCTCGAAGAAGCGCGTGATGCCGCCTGGCTGGTAGCCGGCACGCGTCATGAAGACTCCGCCCAGCTCGTCTGCTTCGTTCTCGAATTCCCGGCTGAAGCGGAGCTGGACGGCGACGTTGGCGGCTTGGGCCGCTATTGCCGGAGTCGCGTCCTTCGTGGCTACAGCGGCGGCGATTCCGGCCAGGTTGGTCAGCAGCTCCGGGATCTGGGCCTTTTCCCGCATGCGCTTGTAGTGGTGGGCCTTTACGTGTGCAATCTCGTGGCCCATCACGCCCGCGAGCTCGTCGATATTTCCGGCCGCCAGCACCGTGCCGCTGTGGAAGTAGACGTAGCCGCCGGGTACGGCGAAGGCGTTTAGCGCCGGGTCCTGGACGATGCGGAAGCGGTAGATGAATGGCTGCGGCTCGAGCCCGCGAACGATTTCCTGGCCCAGGTCGTTGATGAAAGCGGCGACGATGGGGTCCTCGACGACGACCGCTTTCTCATGCAGTGCCTGGTCGAATTGGAAACCGAGTTCGCGTTCCTCCTCCTCGGATATGGTGAGGGCATCTTCGACGGGGTTGAAACGGGTGCCGTCGTTCTGGACGCAGGCGGCGCAGGCTGCCGCGAGGGCGCCTGCGGCGATCAGTCGCGTGGTTCGGGCTGCCATCGCAGCACCATCTGGCGGGCCGCACGCGTCTCGTCGAGCCGCGACCGGCGGGTGTGGTGGGGGGCGGAGCGCACGAGCTCCGGCGTCTCGCGCGCCTCTTTCTCGATGGCGAGCATGGCGTCGGCAAAGCGCTCGAGCCCCTCGAGGCTCTCGCTCTCCGTGGGCTCGATCATGATCGCCCCGGGCACGATCAGGGGAAAGTAGACCGTCGGCGGGTGATAGCCGAAGTCGATGAGTCGCTTGGCCAGGTCGTGGGTGGTGACTCCGGTGTCCTGGAGGCGCTTGTCCGAGAGAACGCATTCGTGCATCACCCGACGATCGTAAGGCACGTGGTAGGCGGAGCAAAGGCGCGCCAGCAGGTAGTTCGCATTTAGAACCGCCATTTCGGCGCAGCGGCGCAGCCCTGCGGGCCCCAGCGTCCGGATGTAGCTCCACGCCCGAATGAACACCCCGACGTTTCCGTGGTTCGCGTGCAGGCGGCCGATCGAGTGCGGGAAGTCGTAGTCGAGGGTGAAGCCCTCTCCCTCGTCCCCGGAGAGCTCGCGCACCACCGGTGTCGGCAGGTACGGGGCCAGGATGTTTTTTACGCCCACGGGTCCGGCACCCGGCCCGCCGCCGCCGTGGGGCGCCGAAAAGGTCTTGTGCAGGTTGATGTGCATCGCGTCGATGCCCAGGTCGCCGGGACGCGTCTTGCCGAGGAGGGCGTTCAAGTTGGCCCCGTCGCCGTACACGAGCCCGCCGCCGGCGTGCACGATCTCGCAGATGCGCGCGATGTGCTCCTCGAAGAGGCCCAGCGTGTTCGGGTTGGTGAGCATCAGACTGGCCACGTCCTCGCCCATGGCGGCCGCGACGGCATCGGGGTGGAGGATCCCGTCGTCTCCGGAGGGCACGGCCCGGACCGTGTAGCCGTTGAGCGCCGCACTCGCCGGGTTCGTGCCGTGCGCCGAGTCGGGAACGAGAACCGTGTGCCGGTTCTCACCGCGCTGCTCGTGGTAGGCGCGGATCATCATGAGTCCTGCGAGTTCTCCCTGGGCGCCCGCTGCCGGCTGCAGCGTCACGCGGTCCATGCCCGAGATTTCCGCGAGCTGCATCGTGAGTTCGTGGCAGAGTTGGAGGAAGCCCTGCTGGAGCGCGACGGGCTGCATGGGGTGAGCCGCGGCGAAGCCCGCGAGGCGTGCCGCCCGCTCGTTGAGCTTCGGGTTGTACTTCATGGTGCAGGAGCCGAGCGGGTAGAGACCCAGGTCGACCGATGCGTTCCAGGTAGAGAGGCGAGTGAAGTGGCGCACCACATCGACCTCGGAGATCTCGGGCAGGCCGGGGATGTCGTCCCGCAGAGCCTCGGCGGGCAGGACGCTGCTTGGATCGATGCGGGGAACGTCGGGTTCTGGTACGGAGTGGCCGATGCGCCCGGGCCGGCTCCGCTCGAATAGCAGCGGCTCCTCGTAGGCGAAGCCGTTTGCCGTGTTGCCGACCCCGCTGCGCCTGTCGCTCACAGCCGGTCCCCGAGCACTGACACGAGTGTGTCGATGTCCTCGCGCGACGCGAGTTCGGTGGCGCAGACGAGTACGCAGGGGCCGGGTGTTTCGGCGAGCCCGGCCAGGTCGAGCCCCCCCACGATCCCCGCAGCCCGGGCCCGTTCGAGTGCGGCCGCTCCGGAGTCCGGCACGCCCACGACGAACTCATTGAAGGTCGGAGCGTCGAAGGGGAGCGAGAGTCCCGGGGTCGCTCGCACGCGCGCCTTCGCGTATTCCGCCTTCGAGAGGTTCAACTCCGCCAGCTGTCGCAGTCCACGCGGACCGAGCAGGGCCAGGTAGACGGTGGCCATCAGCAGGCACAGGCCCTGGTTGGTGCAGATGTTCGACGTGGCCCGCTCGCGGCGGATGTGTTGCTCCCGGGTGGCGAGTGTCAGCACGTAGCCGCGCCTGCCTTCGACGTCGACCGTCTCCCCCACGAGGCGCCCCGGAAGCTGGCGCACGAACTTGCGCTGCGTCGCCAGAAAGCCCACGTGCGGTCCGCCGAGGCTCATCGGGACACCGAAGCTCTGGGCCTCGCCGCACCCGATGTCGGCGCCCATCTCGCCGGGTGGAGCCAGCAACGCCAGGGAGAGCGCCTCGTTGACGGTCACGACCAGCAGCGCTCCGTGGGCCGTCGCTGCCGCCCGCACGTCCTCGACGATGCCCAGGAAGTTCGGCTGCTGGAGGATCACGCAGGCGGTGGTGTCGTCCACGAGTTCGGCCAGGGGTGCCGTGCGGCCGGTTTCCGCCCGGGGCGCGTCGGCGATCTCGGCTCCGAGCCCATCGAGGTAGGTGCCGAGCACCTCTCGCGTGTGGGGGTGGAGCGTGCCCGCTGCGACCACGCGGTTGCGGCGGGTGGTGCGCATGGCCATCAGCGCCGCTTCGGCGGTCGCCGACGCGCCGTCGTACATGGAGGCGTTGGCGACCTCGCAGCCGGTGAGCCCGCAGATCATCGTCTGCCACTCGAAGATGGCCTGCAGGGTCCCCTGGCTGATCTCGGGCTGGTAGGGGGTATAGGCGGTGGTGAACTCGGAACGAGACACGAGTGCGTCCACGGCACTCGGCACGAAGTGGGGGTAGACGCCGGCGCCCAGGAACCACGCGTGGTTCTCGAGGTTTGCGTTTCGCCCGGCCAGGGCCGAGAGCTCGCTCATGAGCTCCTGCTCGCTCACCGCACCGGCTAGATCCAGTGCCTGCGTCAGCCGGTGCTTTTCGGGGATCGATGCGAAGAGTTCGTCGAGCGAGCCGACACCGATCGTGTCGAGCATGCGCTGGACATCTTGCTCTGTGTGCGCGATGTAACGCACGTCCTACGCCGGGTCGTCCCGCTCCGCCACGTAGGCGCGGTAGGCGTCGGCGTCGAGAAGCTCGGCAAACTCACCCACGTCCGGGCACTCCATCACCGCCATCCAGCCGTCGGCGTAGGGGGACGCGTTGATCTGTTCGGGCGAGTCGGCCAGGCTTTCGTTCACCGCGATCACCTTGCCGCCGACCGGGGCGCAGAGTTCGGATACGGCCTTCACCGATTCGACGACGCCAAACGCCTCACCCTGCGCGACGTTCATTCCGGTCTCGGGAAGCTCCGCAAAGACGATGTCACCCAGCTGGTTCTGGGCGTAGTCGCTGATGCCGATGGTGACGCGGCTGCCTTCGAGCCGCACCCATTCGTCATCGCGGCTGTAACGCAGGTCTTGGGGGAACTCATAGTCGGCCAACGCGCTTCCTCCTCAGCCGCTCACAAAGGGGGTCGGGACTACGGTTGCCGCGGCCGCCCGTCCGCGGATCATCACGTCGAAGTGCGAGCCGGGAGCGGCCAGTGCCGGTGGGACCCACCCCAGGCCTATGGATCGACCGAGAGTAGGGGAGGGGCCACCGGAGGTCACGCGCCCGACGCTGTGTCCGCCAGAGACGATCTCGCAGTCCGCGCGCGCTACACCCCGCGCGTCGAGGGCGAACCCCGCGAGTGCCCGCTCGTGTCCCGCTGCGCGGCGCTCGGCGATCGCGTCGGCGCCGAGAAACCCTCCGGATGCGAGGTCGACGAAGCGGTCGAGGCCCGCCTCCAGAGGCGATGTCGAGTCGTCCAGTTCGTGGCCGTAGAGGGGGAGTGCTGCCTCGAGGCGCAGGGTGTCCCGCGCCCCGAGCCCCGTGGGCCGCAGTCCGGCGCCGGCGCCCGCGGCGAGGAGCGCCTCGAAGACACGCTCGGCGTCGGCCGCGTCCAGGTAGATTTCGAAACCGTCCGAGCCCGTGTAGCCCGTGCGCGACACCAGCGCCGTTGCGCCGGCGACTTGGATCCGGTCGAAAGCGTAGCGCCGGAGAGACGCGGCGGATGGGCCGGCGATCTGGGCGAGGATTCTGGCGCTGACCGGGCCCTGGATCGCCAAGAGCGCCGTCTCGTCGCTGCGGTTGACCACACCGGTTCCTTCGAGGGAATGGCGCACGATCCAGCGGTAGTCCTTCTCGACGTTCGCCGCGTTCACACACAGGAAGAGGGAATCTTCGCCGGTGCGGTAGGCCGTGACATCGTCCACCACACCGCCGGACTCGTTGCACAGCAGCGCGTAGCGGACCCGGCCCTCGCGCTGGGTCGAGACGCGCCGCGAGAGCAGGTGATCGCCGCTGGCCAGGGCCTGGGGACCGCTGAGGTGGATCTGTCCCATGTGGGAGACGTCGAAGAGGCCCGCTGCCTCGCGCACGGCCCGGTGCTCTTCGACGATCGAAGTGTATTGCACCGGCATCGAGAAGCCGGCGAATTCCACCATCCGCGCTCCGAGCCGCACGTGCGCGTCGTGGAGCGGTGTGCGGAGCGGCTTGCTCATTCCCCGAGATGCGCCTCGTATGCGTCCAGGGTGTTCGAGAGCAGCATGGTGACCGTCATCGGTCCCACGCCGCGGCGATGGGGCGTCACGATTCGAGCCACCCCCTGCATCCCTTCGGTGTCCACATCGCCCACGAGTTTCCCCTCCACCTGGGAGACGCCGACATCGATCACAGCGGCCCCGGGCTTCACCCAGTCGCGCTGCACGAGCCGCGGCACGCCCACGGCAGCCACGAGCACGTCGGCCTCGCGGCAGGTGCCGGGCAGATCCGCCGTGCGCGAATGGCACATGGTGACCGTGGCATTGGCCTGCTGCAGGAGCAGCGACACAGGCTTGCCCACCAGCGCGCTGCGACCGATCACCACGGCGCGCGCGCCTTCGAGCGGGATCGCGTACCGCTCGAGGATCTTCATTACGCCGAGGGGTGTGCAGGCCCGGTGACTGGGTTCACCGAGGAGCAGTCGCCCCTGATTGACGGGCGACAAGCCATCCACGTCCTTTTCGGGCGAGAGCGCCTCGGTGACGGCGTTCGCCCGCACGCCCTCTGGCAGCGGCAACTGGACCAGGATGCCGTCGATGCCGGGATCCCGGTTTCGGCCGTCGACCAGGTCGAGCAATTCTTTCTCGCCGGTCGATGCCGGGTGTCGGTGCTCCACCGAGTCCATCCCGATGCGGGCGCAGGCGCGCTGCTTGCCCTTGATGTACGAGGCGCTCGCCGGATCGTCGCCCACGAGAACGACGGCGAGGCAGGGCGCGCGACGTCCTGCTTCGCGGTGCGCTTTGATGCGCTGCGCTAGGTCATCGCGAATCTCGTTGGCGAGAGCGAGACCGTCGACGATGACTGTCTCGATGGGGGAACTGGACATCAAAGGGAGCCCCTGCTGCGAGGGGCCGGAGTATATGTCAGGCGGCGGCCTTGCCGCCCTTTTTCGCGCCCTTGCCGCCGGGCTTGGACTTTTTCTCGGACTTGGAATCGCCCTTCGAGCCCTTCGACTCCTTGGTGTCCTTCGCCGGCTTGTCGTTCTTTGCGGCCTTGTCGTCCTTCTTGTCGTCCTTCTTGTCGTCCTTCTTGTCGCCCTTCCCGGAAGGCGATGAGTAGAGGTCTGAATACCAGCCGCTTCCCTTCAGGACGAACGAGGTTTGGGAGATCAATCGCTTGACCTTGCGGGACCGGCATTCCGGGCAGGTCTTCACCGGGCTGTCGGTGATGCGCTGCTCCACCTCGAATTCGTGGTCGCATTTGCCGCAGAGATATTCGTAAATCGGCATGGGATGAACTCGCAGGCTACCGATTGGCCTTGGAAGCCGCCATTCCCGCGCGCCCTCCGGGGAGCCGGGCTAGCCCTCTCGGGTCGCTTTCGGGGGCGGCGCCGCACGGTGCAGTACGGCGACGTTGGCCCCGTGCCGGGTGTCGGCNGCCGGCTCCTCGGCCAGGCCCTCGAGCAGGCGCAGGTGGTTTTCCACCGCGCAGCGCACGGAAGCCGCCAGCCGGGCCTTGACCTGCTTCATCTCGTTGATCTCGGCAGCGAGCTCCGCCGTGCGTCGCTGTGCCGCCTCGAGGATCTTCTCACCCCTCAATTCGGCCTCCCGGACCAGGACTTCCGATTCCTTGGCGGCCGCGAGCTTCAAGTCCGAGGAGAGTTTCTGGGCGGTGGTGAGGGTGTCCTGGAGCACCTGCTCGGTCGCGGAGAGTTCCTCGACCCGCTGTTCGAGGTGCATGATTCGTTCGCGCTGGGTTTCGATCTCGCGCAGGGCGGCTTCGTAGTCTTCCGCGGCCAGGCGCAGGAACTCGTCTACCTCGTCCGGCGCATAGCCGGACCAACGGCGCCGGAAATCGTGATTGCGCAGGGCGAGCGGGGTGATCCGCATGGCTCCTCCGAGACACTTCGTCCCTCGGCAAATATCGGTCGAACCCCGCGGCCTCTTTAGGCCTTGGTCTGGGGCCTCAGTTGCGCTGGCCGAGTTCGCTCGCGCGTCGGGTCGCGGCCCCCACGGCCTCGGCGATCGCTTCAGCGAAGCCCCGGTCCTCGAGGGCGCGCAGGCCCGCCAGGGTCGTGCCGCCGGGCGAACTCACCTGCCGGCGCAATTCCGCCGGGTTGTGCTCGCTTTCGCGCGCGAGCTTCGCCGCGCCGTAGACCGTCTGGAAGGCCAAGACCTCGCAGGCCTCCCGAGGCAAGCCCTGGGCTTCGCCGGCTGCGATCAGCGCTTCGAGAAAGGCGAAGACGTAGGCGGGCCCGCTGCCGGAGAGACCGGTGACGGCGTCGAGCAATGCCTCGTTCGGCGCCTGCCACACGCTGCCGACGCTCTCGAAGAGGGCGACCGCGAGCGCCACGTCTCGGACTGCCGCTCCGGCGTTGCTGCAGAGGCCGGTGGCACCCTCACCGACGAGGGCGGGCGTGTTGGGCATCGCGCGCACGACCCGCGCCGCTTCGCCGAGCCCGCGCTCGAGTGTCGTCAGAGTGACGCCGGCGGCGATCGAGATCCAGACGGGCCGGTCGATGTCCGCACCCGACGCGCGCAACGCATCGAGCACCGCTTGCACGACGTCCGGCTTGACCGCCAGCACCACGGCGTCGGCGTCAGCCACGGCCTCGGAGTTGCTGCCGGTGGTCTCGATACCGAGGCGTGTGGCCAGGTGTTCTCGGCGGGTGGCTTCGGGGTCCGCAGCGCGCAGCCTCTTCGGGGCGACGCCTGCCGCCAGGAGGCCCGCGAGGAGCGCCTCCGCCATCGCTCCGCCGCCCACGAAGCCGATCCGCGCATCCTTCAAGGACATTCTGAACTCCTTTTCCCGAATCACTCGATTGAGCGGGGTTTCACCGCGACGCGGGTTGCCGCGGCCCGGCCTCCCGGCTCCCGAAAATCGCGGTGCCCACCCGGACGATCGTGGCGCCTTCCTCGATCGCCACCTCGAAGTCGCCGGACATTCCCATCGACAGGTGGTCCAAGCCCTGGCCACCGGCCTCTGCGCGCAGGCTGTCGCGCAGTGCGCGAAGCTTGGCAAAGGCGGGCCGTTGCTGCTCGGGGTCGGTCGCGGCGGTCGGGATCGTCATCAAGCCCGTGACGGCGAGGTGACGCCAGCTGCGGGCATGGGCGGCAAGCGCCGGCAGGTCTTCGGGAGCGACGCCCCCCTTCCGGGCCTCGCTGCTCACGTTCACCTGAAGCAGTACTTCGAGCCGGCGCCCGGCTGCGCCGGCGCGCCGGTCCAGGACGTCGCCGAGCGCGATGCGATCCACGCTCTCGACCACGTCGAATAGCCGTGCAGCGACTCCGGCTTTGTTGCGCTGAAGTGTGCCAATGAAGTGAATGGCCGGAGTCTTGAGCCCTAGACCTTCGAGTGCTGCTCGAGCTTCGGAGAGCTTTTCGTGGGCCTCCTGGACGTAGTTCTCTCCCACGTGGCCCAGGCCTGCCCCTACGGCGGCTACCAGGTCGGCCGCGGTCTTGCGCTTCGTGACCCCTACGAGCCGCACGTCCTCGGGACGGCGTCCGGCGCGAGTAGCTGCCCGCGCCATGCGCTCGCGCACCGCGGCCAGCCGGTCGGCGATCTCGTTACTCACGTAGCGCCCGCTGCCTTCAAGAGGGCCAGGGTCTGTTCGAGCGGCAGTCCGATCACGTTCGACTCGCTTCCCTCCACCGTCGTTACGAAGCGCCGGCCGGCGCCCTGGAGCGCGTACGCACCGGCTTTGTCGAGCGACTCTCCGGTGGCGATGTAGCGGACGATCTCGGCGCGGGTGGCTCCGCGCATGCGCACCGTGCTTTCCACCAGGGTGCGGTGCGGCGTGCCGGCGGCGCTGTCGAGCAGCGTCACGGCGGTCAGCACGCGGTGCGTGCGTCCGACGAGTTGGCCGAGGAGTTCGACGGCGTGCTCCGGGTCCTGCGGCTTGCCGAGCACCTGGTCTGCAAGCACGACGATCGTGTCGGCTGCCAGTACCCAGCGCCGGGGGACCGGTCCAACGCGCTGCGCAACTGCCGCCGCCTTTGCATCGGCGAGGCGTCGGGCGAGGGCCTCGGGCGCCTCGCCGGGCGCCCGCTCCTCCACGATGTCGGGCCGCTGGATCTCGAAGCGGATCCCCGCCCCATCGAGCAGGGCACGGCGCCGCGGCGAGCCGCTGGCGAGCAGCAGGACGGGAGGGGAGGTCACGTCGTGCGGGGTACCGAGGCGGACTGGGTCCGTCAAGCGCTTCCCACTTCGGGTAGCCTTGCCGGGATGCGGAGGGCGATCCGGCGCTTTGACGCGGCGCTGCTGGCGGTTCTCACCGCCGGATGCGCCAGCAGCGTCACGCGGGTCGACGGCGTGTTTCAACACCGCCGCCACGGCTACGCGATTGCCGCGCCGGCGGACGCCTGGCGGCAGGTGAAGGTCGACCACGCCACACTTGCCTTCGCGCGCGGCGACGCCGAGAGCATGAGCCTCAAGTCCCGCTGCGGAAGGCCCGTGGCCCGGGCCGAGTTGATGGCGCGACACCTCTTGATCAGGCTCAAGCCGCGCGACGTCATCGCGTCGCGCCCGATCCAGGTTGCCGGGCGCTCCGGCTGGCTGCAGGTGGTAGATACCGCGGTCGAAGGCCGGCCGGTGCGTCTGAAGACCGTGACGCTGGTCGTCGGCGACTGCAGCTTCGACTGGGTGCTCGCCAGTTCGGGGAACTTTGAATCCGCGGAGGCCGAGTTCGATGCCTGGTGGCAGAGCTTGCGGCTCGATGCGGCGGATCAAGGCGAAGGGAACGCATGAGCGCGGCGGCGGCGTTACAAGAGCGGCTCGCGGTCTTCGGCGATCGCGTGCTCGATCTCGTGGACCGCAGCGGGCGCTTCTGCCTGTTGGCAGCGGGGCTGGTTCGTTCGGCGCGGCGGCGGCGTTTCCCGTGGCGCGAGACCCTGCGCCAGTTCGAGGCCATCGGCAGCCTTTCGCTGCCGATCGTGCTCATCACAGCGGTCTTTACCGGGATGGTGCTCTCGCTTCAGACCGGCATTGCGTTGGAGCGCTTCGGCGCGAAGCTCTATGTCGGGTCGGTGGTGGGTCTCGCGCTGGCGCGCGAGCTCGGTCCCGTGCTTACGGCGCTCATGGTCGGGGGACGCGTGGGCGCCGGCATCACTGCCGAGATCGGCGCGATGCAGGTGACCGAGCAAGTCGATGCGATCCGCGCCATGGGGGCGGATCCGGTGCAGAAGCTCGTGCTGCCCCGCGTGGNAGCAGCAACGCTCGCACTGCCGCTTCTCACCATTTTCGCGGATGTGCTCGGCGCGCTCGGCGGGCTTGCGATTGCCACGTCCCAGTTCCACATCTCTGCGAACTTCTACCTCGATACGGTCTACTGGGCGGTCACGATCCCCGATGTGCTCTCCGGTATCGCCAAGACCTTCGTCTTTGGCTGGATCATCGCCATGGTGGGTTGCTTCACCGCGCTCGAGACGACCGGTGGCACCGTGGGAGTCGGGCGGGCCACCACGACCGCTGTGGTGACCGCCTCGATCGCGGTGCTGATTGCGGACTTCTTTCTGACCAAGGCCCTGCTCATCCTATGAACGGCGTTCCCGCCATAGAGCTGTGCGGAGTCGAGAAGTCCTTTCGCGCGGCGCCCGTGTTGCGCGGTGTGGACCTGGCAATCGGCCGGGGCGAGACGTTCACCATCCTGGGGGGGTCGGGGACCGGGAAGTCGGTATGCCTCAAACACATGATCGGCCTGCTGCGTCCAGATGCCGGCCAGGTCTTCGTCGAGGGACGCGAGATCGGGGAGCTCTCGGAAGACGAGCTGACGGACGTGCGCATCCAGGTGTCGATGGTCTTCCAGAGCGCGGCGCTCTTCGATTCCCTCACGGTGTTCGAAAACGTGGCGTACCCGCTGCGCGAGCACTGCGACTGGGAGGAGCTGCAGATCGGGGCGCGTGTGGCAGAGTGTCTCGATGCGGTGGGCCTCGCCGGGACCGAGGGTCTGATGCCGTCCGAGCTCTCGGGAGGCATGCGCAAACGGGTCGGAGTGGCGCGGGGGATCGCGCTCGAGCCGCGAACGATCCTCTACGACGAACCCACGACCGGCCTCGATCCCGCCAACCAGCGGCGCATCGGCGAACTCATCCAGTCCCTGAAGCAGCGCCTCGGCGTGACCTCGGTCATCGTCACGCACGAACTCGAGCTCTGTTTTGCAATCTCGGACCGGGTCGGGTTGATCAAGGACGGTAGAATCGTGGCGGTTGGTAGCGCTGTGGAAATGCGTAACTCCGACCACCCGGACGTGCGTGCCTTTCTGGCCGGAGAACACGACGTGCAGGGAGCACGCTCCGGCGCAGGCGCGAGGGAGTAGCCATGGAATCCGACAGACGCCTGAGTCTCACCGTGGGAGGGTTCGTCGTAGCAGCGCTCGGCGCGTTGGCGGTCGTGCTGCTCTCGCTCTCCCAGGAGCAGGGGGTCTTCAGGGCTCGCTACAAGCTCGTCGCCTACTTCGAGAACGTCCAGGGTCTGGTGCCGGGGGCCGCGGTGTGGCTGGCCGGCACGCGCGTGGGCCAGGTGGAGAGGGTCGAGATCGCCAGCATGCCGGACGGTGCGCCAGCGGTGCGGGTGCTGCTCCACGTCGACGATGTGGTGGGTGAGCGGATCCGTGCGGACTCGGTGGCCGAGATTGGCACCGTGGGTCTGCTCGGCGACCAGATCGTGCAGCTCACGATCGGGACCATGGCGAGTCCTATGCTCCGCGACGGCGACCAGATCGAGACCCGCGACCCCTTCGACCTCAACCGGATGGTGTCGAAGGGCGGCCGCGCCCTCGATGCTATCGAGGTGCTCGCCAGTAACCTGAACGAGACGCTCGAGGAGTTTCAGGAGACCGGCGGCAGCCGTGGACTCGCGAGGTCGATTGAGGGTCTCTCGAGCCTGGTGACCGAAGTGCAGGAGGGCGAGGGTGCGCTCCACGCCCTGATCTACGAGCCGTACAAGGGCAGCGCCGTGGCGAATCTCGAAGGTACGACGGAGTCGCTTGCGAACATCATGGTCGAGGTGGAGCAGGGCGACGGCGTGCTCCACTCGCTGATCTACGACGAGCCGGCAGAGCAGGACAGCGTGCTCCAGTTCGTTGCGGCGGGTGGACGGCTCAACAGCATTCTCGACAAGATCGACCGCGGCGATGGAACGCTGGGTCTGCTCCTCAACGATCCCACCCTCTACGAGGAGCTCAAGATCCTCGTCGGCGGTGCGAACCGCAATACGATCGTGCGCAGCCTGATCGAAATGGTGACAACCGAGGAGCCGGAGTAGCCCTTGCCGCGTGACGCGCTCCGGTGGACGATCGAGACGGCGCACGCCATGTTGCCGGAGATTCGCACGCGCACCGCTGCGGCCGTCTCCGCAGCGGTGCGAACTCTGAGCGAGCGCGCCGGGGCCGAAGATTCGGAGCACGCTGCGATCGATGCCCGCCTGCGTGCCGAGATCGGGCGCTGGACCCGGGAGATGGAAGCCCTCGGCGTCGAGGTCAAGGGGCTCTGGCTCGTCGACTTCGACAACGGCAGCGGTTATTTCTGCTGGAAGTGGCCCGAGGAACACCTCGGCTGGTACCACGGCTACGAGGACGGCTTTTCCGGACGAGTGCCGATCCAGTAGCGGAGGCTCAATCCTCGCGTACCCGGCCGCGGATGTGCTTGATCCTGGACCGGCGCCGCTTCGAGTCCAGACGGCGCTGGCGGGCGGCGCGGCTGGGCGCGCTGGGCACGCGCTTGGGGGTGGTGGCTGTGGCGTCGCGGACGATCTCCGCCAGGCGTTCGCGCGCGAGTTCCCGGTTGCGCGAGCGGCTCCGGTGGCGACTCGTGTGCACGATGAGACAGCCGGTCCGGGTGAGGCGTCCCGCGAGTCGCTCGAGCAGGCGCCGGCGCTGGAGGTCGGTGGGCGCGTTGCTCTCCCGCACGTTCCAGCGCAGCGTGACGCGGGTGCTGGTCTTGTTTACGTGCTGCCCACCGGGTCCGCCGGCGCGGCTCGCCGCCTCTCGCAGCTCGTTGCCGGGAATCGTGAGTCCGCGGCGCACGGGCAGGTCGCGCCGGCTCACGGCGCGTTCTTGCCCAGGCGGGGGAGCCCTTCGGAGTCGGCGGGCGGCGCCATGCCGAGCAGATCGGCAACGGTCGGAGCCACGTCGACGGCCTGCACGGTTCCGAGTCGTCCGCCCACTGGAACACCCCGGCCGAGTGCCAGGAAGATTCCATGCATTTCGGGAAGCTCGGGGTCGTAGCCGTGGACACCGGGGGGTCCGCCGAACCACGCCGCGACATTGGCCAGGAGTCCGCGCCCACCGGGAAACGCGAGGGGCGGCTTGGCGATCGCCACCACGTCTCCGGTGCGTCGGTGCCGCGCCCGAAGCCGGCCGGGCAGCGTGTCGCGGGTGTAGGCGGCGATTCCGGGCATCGTGTCGAGTGCCTTCACGGCGGCGGCGGCCTGCTCCGGCTTCTCGAGGTACACATGGGCCATTCCGCCGCCGGGCACAGCCCGGCCGGCGATGCCCGCGTCCCGCAGAACCCGTTCGGCGTTTACTCCGCGTCCGGCCCGCGCCATGCCGTGGTCGCTTACGGCAATGAGGGTCAGATCCTTCCACAGTCCCCGCGCGTCGATCCCTGCGAGCAGCCGCTCGAGCTCCGCGTCCTGGGAGGCGAGTTGGTCCGCGACGGCGGGCTCAGCCGGCCCGCGCCGATGCGCGACGCTGTCGACGCCGTGCCACCAGGACAGGACGAGTCGCGGTCGCTCTGCGGCCGGCAGGTCGAGCCACTGGAGAATCCGGTCGGTCTTCTCCCGCTCCGAGATCCCGCTGTCGAAGGGCGCCACGCGAAGGCTCGCCCCGACGCCCCGCCAGTCGCTCTCCGAGCCCACCCAGAAGATGACTCCCGCGCGAATGCCCTGACGCTCTGCTGCTACCCAGAGGGGCTCGGCCTCGATCCAGTCGGCCTCGCCCGAGTAGTCGAATAAGCCCCGCTCCGGGTCGACGAAACGGTTGCCGAGGATGCCGTGGCGGTCCGGGTGGGTCCCGGTCGCGAGCGTCACGTGGGCCGGGAAGGTGTTGGAGGGGAAGGGCGGAACCAGCCCGTCGGCACGGGCGCCATCGCGTGCCATACGGTCGAGCGCCGGGAAGTCGCCGCGCCCGAGGTCGTCGTGGCGCACGCCGTCCAGGGACAGCAGCACCACCGTCGGCTCGGCTGCGAGCGTCGCCCCGGCCCAACCGAGCAGCGCCGCTGCCGCGATCGATCGGACGAGGCGGTCGACGGCGCGCCGCGCTCTCACGGCCTCTCGGGAAGACGCCCCGAGGCCTGAACGTGCCATCTCGGCGGATCGGTGCCCGGGCCGGCTTCGGTGACGACGCGGCAGCGACCGTGGTCGCGCACCACGTCCGCAGCGGCGCGGCGCACCGCTTCGAGGATCTCGGCCAGCGCTGCGGGTTCGGCGTCGAGCAGCGCGGCTCGCGGATCGACGGGCTCGATCACCACGTGGCCGGGACCGCGGGGCCGGGCCGGCCGCAGCACCCGCAGCGTCGCCGTTTCTTCCAAGACCGCGTCCTCGCTGCGGCCCATCGCGTCCTCGGGGCAAAGGTCGAGCAGCGGTTCCGGTCCGCCGGCGAGGTCGATGCACAGGCTGCGTCGCAGCGGCTCGGGCAGCGTGGCCGCGTGCCTGTAGTTGGGGTGGTCGATGCGCAGACTTGCCGGGCAGTCGGGATCTTCGAGGCGCCGTGCCTGCTCCGCATCGAGGGGAAAGCGGATGTACTGCACCGCGCAGATGCGTTCCTCATCCAGCTGCTTCGCGTCGAAGCGAGCTTGGATCTCGGAACTCCCGAGCGCGAGTGTTACCTGTTCATCGATGCCGATCAGCCGGTCGAGCTCTGAAGGGATGCTTGGCGAGTCGGTGATCTCGATAAAGAGGGTGGCGGATAGCTCGTTGTCTCCGGGTAGGAGCTCGTTGTAGATGTCGATCTCCGACTGCACCCGGCCCGGCTCGGAGATCCGCTCGATCCAGCACATCTCCTGGATCTGGAAGCGCAGGGTTTCCCGGTCTTCGAAGACGATCGTCACGTTGTCACCGATGGCGATGCGCCGGTTGCGCTTGTGGCGAACCACCGCATCGCGGTAGGAATCTCGCAGGTCGGCATAACGGTCGAGACTCGCGATTTCGTCCAATGCGACGGACTTCACTCGGGCACCATCCCGTAGGCGTCGCGGAGCAGCACGACCGGGTGGACCGCCCGGATCCCGAGACGCTCCTGGATACGAAGCGCGGAAAGCGGGCAGTCCGTGGCGAAGTGGTCCGCTTTGGCCTCGGAGAGGCGCTTCAGCATGGCTTCTGCGACGCCCAGCGACTCCTCGTGGAAACGCGCCTGCATGCCCCACGTCCCGTCGACTCCGGAGCACGCGTCTACCAGCACGACATCGGCCCCGGCGGCCTTCAATAGCCGCTGTGCGGGGAAGCCCACATTCTGGGTGCGCAGGTGGCAGGGTGCGTGGTAGGCGATCCGGCCCGGCGGATTCGGGAACTCGCGGTCCAGCTTTCCAGCGCGCCCGAGCAACAGGAGGGCCTCCATCAAGTCGCGTGTTGCCCCCGCTACCTGGCGTGCGGCATCGGTGCCGAGGAGTTCCGGGTACTCGCGCTTGAGGAGCAGGGAACAGGAAGGCCCCGGTACGATCACCTCGGCGCCAGCCTGGACGTAGGGGTGCAGGAGTTCGACGTTGGCGCGAGCGTTTTTCCGCGTGCGTTCGATCTCTCCGGTGTCGGTGAAGGGCATTCCGCAGCAGCGTTCGTAGACCACGTCCACGCGCACGTCGCTGTGCTCGAATACCTGTACGGCAGCTCGCGCTACCTCGGTGTCGTTGTACTCGCCGGAGCAGGTGGTAAAGAGCACCGCGCGACCGTTTCCCCCGTCGGCTCGGGGGCCGCGCTTCGACCACCATCGCCCCACGGTCTCGGATCGGTAGGTGGGCTGCACCCAGTCCCGGTGCACGCCCAGGGTCTTTTCCATCAAGATGCGCGAAGTGCGATTGGAGTTCGCGAAGTTCATGAGGCCCGGGACGAGGCGTGCGGCTTTGCCGATCAAGTCGGTGCGAGTGGTCGCTTTCCGCGCCAACGGGACGCCGTCGCGCTGCGCCCGGAAGAGCTGGTGCCGCCGCATGAGCTTCGGGAAATCTACCTCCCACGGGTGCCCACCCGGCGTGTAGGGGCAGTGGTTGAAGCAGAGCTTGCAGTGGAAGCAGAGCTCGTTGACTTCCTCGAAGCCCTGCATCGCGACGCCCGCGATTTCTTCTTCCGTCGCGTCGATCAGCTCGAAAAGGCGCGGGAACGACGGGCAGAGCGGCAGGCAGCGTCGGCACTGGTGGCAGATCTCCCCGACACGACGCAACTCGCGCTCGAGCGACTCTTCGTCGAGGAATGCGGGGTGTTCGTAGCCGAGTTCGACCGAAGGGTACTCCGGCTCCGATACCTTCATGCGAGGAAGCTAACGCGGGGAGCGGGTGCGCGCCCAGAGACGCGCACCCGCTATGGATCTAGAGAGGGTCGAGGCCGTCGAGGGCCTGCTGGAATCGGCCGGCGTGCGACTTCTCGGCCTTGGCGAGCGTCTCGAACCACTCTGCGACGTCGACGAATCCCTCGTCGCGGGCGGTCCTTGCCATTCCCGGGTACATCTCCGTGTACTCGTGGGTCTCTCCGGTGACAGCAGCCACGAGGTTCTTGTCGGTGCTCCCGATGGGCTTGTCGGTGGCCGGGTCGCCGGCCCCCTTCAGGTAGTCGAGATGCCCGTGGGCGTGGCCCGTCTCGGCTTCGGCAGTGTCGCGGAAGAGTCCGCCCACGTCCGGATAGCCCTCGATATCGGCCTGCCGTGCGAAGTAGAGGTATCGGCGGTTGGCCTGGGACTCGCCCGCGAAGGCGTCCTTGAGGTTCTGGTGGGTCTTCGACCCCTTGATCTCAGCCATGGTACTCCTTCCGTTGCTCGGCGGTCTGTGCCGGAGGGGGATCTTGACGGACAGCCCGCGTCGGGTCAATCGTCGGAATTCGACCCGAAACCATTTGCCGACGGGCGTGCACCGAGTCCAGTAGACTGGCGGCCCCATGGACCTCGCGACCCTTCTCAATGCCTCGCTATGGCCCGATCTGGCGCTTCTGATCGGCCGGGGATTCATCGGTGTCTGCTTCGTGATCCACGGGCTCGGGAAGCTCGGGCTCGTGGGTACCGGCAACATGCAGGGCTTCGTCGAATGGCTCGAAAGCCTGGACGTGCCGCTGGCCCCGATCCAGGCGCGCATCGCCATGCTCTCGGAGATCACGGGAGGGACGCTACTGGCGCTCGGTCTTTTCACGCGTCCCGCGTGCCTGCTCCTCATGGGTACAATGATCGTGGCTAGCCGTGTGGGCCACCGCAACGCCGGCTACTTGATCACGAACGATCCGCCGGGCGCCGAATACACGATCAACCTGGCGGCGATCTGTTTCGTCTTCCTGTTGCTGGGCCCCGGTGCCTTCTCGTTGGACGCGCTGATCTTCTGACGAGCGGGCTGTTTTCAGGCGCCGCTGTGCTTGCGCGCGATGCAATCGAGGGCGCGGGGGGCACCGCGTCGCAGGTAGGGATCGTCGGGGTCCTGGCAGGCACGTCGCATGGTAGGGATCGGCGCTCCCGAGCCGCTCGATGAGCGGATGGCTCACGCAGGCCGCCAGCGTGCGGCCAGCGGCTCCTCGCCGTCCCGGCTCACGCGGCCCTCCCGCTCCAGCTTGAGCAGCTGGTTGGCCACGGTCCACGCGGCGGCGGAGTAGAGGGCCTCGGGGTAGGCGGCGTAGACACGTTTTACGATGGCCTCGATCGACGAGAGGCCGCAATCGAGTGCCTCCAGGACCTGTTGCTCGCGCTCCTGGCGGTGGTCGATGTATTCGCGAAGCTTCGTCCGGCCGTCCTCGATTCTTGGGCCATGGGCCGGGTAGATCAGCGTCGGATTCTCCGCGAGCAGACAATCGAGCGAGCGCATGTAGACGCCCAGGTCGCCGCCGAACGGGGGGATCACCGTGGTGCCGACCCCCAGCACGTTGTCCCCTGAGAAGAGGGCCCCTTCCTCTTCGAGAACGAAGCACAGGTGATCTTCTGCATGGCCCGGCGTGTGAACTGCGCGCAGTGTGGCGCCTTCGCATCGGATCACGTCGCCGTCGTCGATCGGGTGCACGCGCACGGCATGGCGCTCGTCCAGCTCCGCCCAGGGGCGCTTCGAAACACGCCGGGGGCCGTAGGTTTCGACGAGCGACGCAGCGCCGCCGATGTGGTCCGGGTGGCCGTGCGTGACCACGATCTCCTGGATTCGCGCCTCGCCCGCGTGCTCTAGTGCCCGAGCCAGCACGGGCAGATATTCCGGCCGACCGTCGCCCGTGTCGAGCAGGATTCGTTCGGTCCCGGTGCCCACAATGTAGGTGTTGGTCCCAGGCCCGGTGAACATCCCCGGATTCTGTCCGAGCACCACCACGACCCGTTCGGACCAGGAAGCCACGTCTGGGAGCGTGAGTCCCATCATGTGCGAGGGAGGGGCCTCGCTCATTCGCCGGCCACCGTCATGCGCGACACACGCACCGAGGGCGACGCCACGCGTCCGAGCCAGATCAGGTCGTCGGCCACCCGGTCGACGTTCAGGAGCATTTCACCGAGGTTGCCGGCAATCGTGATTTCTTCCACCGGGTGAGCGATCTCGCCGTTCTCGATCCAGAGGCCGGCGGCACCGCGCGAGTAGTCACCCGTCGCCGGGTGAAAGCCGTGGCCGATCAACTCGGTAACGAGCAGGCCCCGCTCGGTCTCGGCCACCAGGTCCTCGAGCGTGCCCGTGCCGGGCTCGAGCCATAGGTTGGTGGGGCCGGCCGAGGGTGAACTCCCCGGGCCGCGGGTGGCATTCCCGGTGCTCTGACCGCCGACCTTGCGCGCCGAGTAGGAGTCGAGGAGCCAGCTCGAGAGGCGCCCGCCGGTCACGACCTCCGTGCGTCGGGTGGGTTGTCCCTCGCCGTCGAAGGGACAGCTGCCGAGTCCCTTGGGCAGCCGCCCGTCGTCGATGACGTTGACCCGCTCGCTTGCCACCAGATCACCCATTCGCTCGGCCAGGAAACTCGTGCGCCGGTAGACCGCGTAGCCCGTCACACAGGCGACCAGGTGCCCCAGCAGGCTCGGCGCCGTCACGGGATCGAAGATCACCGGTACCTGCGTGGTCGGCACGCGGCGGGCGCCCAGGCGCTGCAGCGCGCGTGCGGCTGCCCGCCGGCCGACTGCGTCCGGCGCTTCGAGCGCCGAGAGCGCGCGTGCGGAAGTCATCCAGAAGGAGCGCTGCATCCCGCCGTTCTCCCGCGCGATGGGTTCCGAGAAGAGGGAGTGCGATGCCGACTCGTACGCGCCCCGAAAGCCGCGGCTATCCCCGAGAGCGATGCGCGCGAACCCGGTTTCGGCCTGCGAGCCCTCGGAATTGTCGATGCGCGGGTCGGTGTCGCGGGCGGCACGCTCGGCGGTGCGGGCGTCGCCGATGCGGCGTTCGATTCCAACTTCGAGGTCGGCTGCGTCGAGGAGTTTCAGGTCCGGCGGATCGGTTTCGAAGGGCTCCTCGGGGAGCCCTGCCGCCGGATCCGGCGCCGTGGCGCGTGCGAGTTCCACGGTCTCCTCGGCCATCCGATTCACGGCCTCGGGCGAGAGGTCGCTCGTCGAGGTCACGGCGCAACTCAGCCCCTCGGTGCCGCGCACCAGGGCCCGGATGCCGAGGGAACGCTCTCGCGCCTGTTTGACGAAATCGATCTCATCGCCGCGTACGCGCGTTTCGAGGCAGTTGCCTTCCAGGAGGAGGGCGTCGGAGGCTTCGGCTCCCGCGCGCTGTACCCGTTCGAGGGCGCGCTCGATGATGTCGCTGGCGTCGTCGCTCAACCTTCGGTCCCCCCGACCGTGAGGCCGTCGATTCGCAGAGTTGGCAGGCCGACACCCACGGGCACGCCCTGGCCGTCCTTGCCGCAGGTTCCCACACCGGGATCGAGAGCCAGGTCATTGCCGATCCGGCTCACCCGCAACAGCACGTCGGGGCCGTTCCCGATCAGCGTTGCGCCTTTCACCGGAGCGCCGATGCGACCCCCCTCGATCTTGTAGGCTTCGTTGGCGGAAAAAACAAACTTTCCGCTCGTGATGTCGACCTGCCCGCCGCCGAAGGACACTGCGTAGAGGCCGTTGTTGACGGAGCGCAGGATTTCGTCGGGGTCGTCGTCGCCCGCGAGCATGAAGGTGTTGGTCATCCGCGGCATGGGTAGGTGGGCGTAGCTCTCACGGCGGCCGTTTCCCGTGGGCGCTTGGCCCATCAGGCGGGCGTTCAGCCTATCGTGTAGGTAGCCGCAGAGGATCCCGTCTTCGATCAGCACGTTGCGGCGAGTCGGAGTGCCCTCGTCGTCCACGTTGAGCGAGCCCCGCCGCTCGGGGAGCGTGCCGTCGTCGATCACCGTGACGCCCTCGCTCGCCACTCGCTCGCCGATGCGGTCGCTGAAGGCGGAGGTCTTCTTTCGGTTGAAGTCACCCTCGAGCCCGTGGCCCACGGCCTCGTGGAGCAGCACGCCGGGCCAGCCAGGACCGAGCACCACGTCCAGGGTGCCGGCCGGGCAGGGCTCGGCGGCGAGATTCAGCGTTGCGATGCGCACCGCTTCGGCGACGAGCGGCTTCCAGGCGGAGGGGTCGCGCAGGCGCTCCAGGTCGAAACGGCCGCCCATTCCCTGGCCGGCGGTTTCCCGTCGCCCGTCGGCCTCTGCCACGATATGCACGTTGAGGCGCACGAGCGGCTGCGCGTCGGCCACGAAGGTTCCGTCGCTCGCGGCGATGAGCAGGTGGCGGTGTTCGGAGATCAGGCTCGCCATCACCTGGGAAACCCGCGGGTCGAGAGATCGAGCGTGGGCGTCGATCTCTCCGAGGAGGGTGGTCTTCTGACTCACCGCGATATCGGTGGGCGCGGTGGCAACCGGGTAGAGGTCGTGGGCCGGGCGCGACGGGCCCGATACGGCGACGGTCCGCGTGTTGCCACTGCTCTCGGAGATTGCGCGGGCGGTGTTGGCAGCGAGGGTGAGGCTCTCCACCGTGACGTCGTCCGAATGGGCGTAGCCCTGGCGTTCACCCGCCTGAGCGCGCACGCCGACGCCCTGCTCGAGGTGACGGCTACCCGATTTGACGATGCCTTCCTCGAGCGCCACCGAGTCCTGGGTGGTGTATTCGAAGAAGAGGTCCGCGTATTCGACCTCGCGCTCGAGCGTCGAGTCGAGTGTGGTGGCAAGCTGGCGTTCGTCCAGGCCGAAGCGGTCCTGGAGGAACTCGATGGGATCGCGATTCATGGGGCGGTGCTTCCAGTCGTGGTGAGGGGCAGGTCCGCGAGAGTAGCAAGCGCCGTTGCGTCCACGGCCCGAAGGCCCGCGGCGCGGGCGCCTGCGAGGTCACGCTGTGCATCGTTTCCCACGAAGATGCTGTCCTCCGGGCGCACGGCGAGGCGCTCCAATGCCATGGCGAAGATGCGCGGGTCCGGTTTGGCAGCGCCGGCATCGGCGGGCAGGACCACGGTGTCGAGCAGGGAGAGCAAGCCGAGCCCACCGAGAATTCCCGGCAGGCGCCCGTCGAAGTTGGAGACGACTCCTGTCTGGATTTCCTGGGCGCGGAGCCGGACCAGTGTCTCGGCGGCGTCCCGTCGTGTTTTCCACTCACCGGGGTCGGAGAAATGACGCCAGAGACCCTCGAAGAGGGCTTCGAAGTCGTCCGGGCGCTGGGCGGAGTCGGCGGCGCGAAAGGTCTCGTGGACCCGGGCTCGCCACCAGCCGCGTTCCTGTTCGCCCCGTTCCTCTGTCCCGAGGCCGGGAAAGACCAGTGGCGGTGCGGCTTCGAATACCCGCGCGAAGGCTTCGCCGAGGCGCCGGGCGGAGATTTCGACTCCGTGTTTTCTCGCGTGGCGAGCATACACGCCGCCCACTGGTTCCCGCGTCTCGATCAGTGTGCCGGCAGCGTCGAAGAGCACGGCGCGAATCATGCCGGGGAGTATCCCGAGGCGTTCAACGCGGCAGGGTGCCCGAGGCAATGAACGTGGACGGAAGGTCGCGGTCGGCGGAAAGGCCCGCCTGGGTCGCGAGCCGGAACTCCGCGAGCTTGGCGTCGTTGAACCAACGCTGGACATCGCGGGTTTCGAAGCCCAGCCAGTGGACGCCGAGCTCTTGACGCATCCACTCGTGCTCGTGCGTCACGAAATCGACCACCACGACGGAGCCACCGGGCTTCACCACGCGAGCCATTTCCGCGACGGCCTCGCCGGGCGAGGGTAGATAGTGCAACACCATGTGTGCGAACGCGGCATCCACCTCGGCGTCGCCGAGGGGCAGAGCGGAGGCCTCACCCTGCCGCAGTTCGATGCGCTCATCGCCGGCCTCGGCGAGCTTGGTGCGGGCGGCTTCGAGCATGCGCGCAGAGTGGTCGATCGCGATCACCTCGAGTCCAAGACGCGAGAGCTCGATGGCGAGAATGCCGGTGCCGGTACCGATGTCCGCGACCCGAAGCCCGCTGGGCACGAGACGTGCGAGCGCGTGGGCGCGCAGCGCGTCGTCGTCGAAGACCTTGCGCAGCGCGTCCCACTCCGGGCCCACTGCGTCGAAGAAACTGCGCGCCCGGTCGGCGCGCGCCTCCAGCGCACGCGAAAGCGCGGCGGAGTCCCGGTCCGCTGTGGTGTCCTTCGAGAGTCCACGTCGCACGAGCTGCCAGACTTCGCGCCACGGCCCGACCTCGGGCAGCTCCAGATGGTAGAAGACGTAGGTTCCGTCGCGGCGATCGCGAACGAGGCCGGCGTCGCGCAGGATCGCCAGATGGCGCGAGACGCGCGACTGCGCCATCCCGAGCACTTCCATCAGCTCCTGGACTGCGAGTTCCTCCCGTTCGAGCAGAGAGAGCAGCCGGACACGGGTCGGATCCGAGAGTGTCTTGAAGATCCGCTGGAGTTCGTCGGCCGACATTGGGCGAAGCATACGACGCGGAGCGGTCAGCGCACCTGCGGCGCTCCCGCGGTCCCGCCAATGCCCAGGGTCGAAGTCCCGGGGCGGAGCATGTCGAGCCCGAGCAGCTCCAGGGCCCGCACGAGTTCGACGTCGGCGTAGATCTCGGCCACGAGATCGAGGGGCGCTTCGCTCAGGGTCGGCGAGGCGCCGACGCTGCCGGTGACATCCGCCCGCAGCAGAGGTCCCTCCAGATGCAGTGTCTCGATGGTCGCACGGTGGTCGCCGCCCAAGGAGAGGCGGGCGCTGAATTGATCGACCGGAATGTCCATGCTGAGGGAGTCTCCAGCCAGGTTCCCCTCTCGCCCCTCGAGCAGCAGGATGCCCTCGAGTCCTCCGGCGCGGTAGCGCACGTCTATGTCGCCGCTCAGCTCGCCGGTAATTCGCAGCTCCGGCCCCAGCCACTCGCTCGGGATTTGCGCCAGGCGGATCTGCTCCAGCCTTCCCTCAAAGCCCGGCTCCCCGCCGCCGATCGCGATCCCCACGATCCGCCCCGCCGGCCCCGTCAAGTCCACGTGCGCCGTGGGATCCCCGGCGAACCAGTAGAGAGACCAGCCGGGGCGCATGCGCGCGCGGTCGAGATCGAGCTGGTTGCCACTTTTGTCTCGGTAGACGATGCCCTGCCACTCGAGGGCTGGTCCAGCCCAGGTAAAGACTGGTCCGAAGTCGGTGTATTCCATGTGCGCGCCGGTTGCTCGCTCCAGCGTCGTCACGAACCGATCGCCGAGTCGATCGTAGGGGAAGCCGATCACAATGAAGACGAGGGTGAGCAGAGTGCAGGCGCCGGTTACGCCCAGCAGCAGCCTCTTGTTCAGGGGCTCACCGTCCAATTAGATCGGCTCGAACGAAGAGACGGTGAAGGTGACGTCGAGCAGCGCCAGCTTGTCGGGTCGCATTCGAATGCGCAACGCCTTGATCGTGAGCAGTTGGTCGGTGGATTCGATCTCGTGCAGGTAGCGCACGGCGTCGGGCAGGCTGACCATTTTGAGGCTCACCTCGACCCTCGTCTCTCGGTATCGCTCGCTCGCCGGCGCGACCTGCGGCTCCATTGCATCGATCTTCACACTGGCTCGCTGGGCCAGGGTCTCGAGGGTGGTGCGGAGGTTCCCACTGGGGCCGCCCTGGATGCCGGATTCGACGACAGATAAGCGCTGCTGAACCTCGTCGAACTCGCGGCGCAGCCGCAGCGCGAACTCGAGTTGCTGCTCGGTGACTTCCACGCGCCCGTCGGCTCGCGCTGCGGAGTCTGTTACCGGGACGATGGCGCCGAACCACAGCAGCGAGACGACGAGGAGCGCGCCGACCGTGGATACGAGGACACGTTCCCGGGCCGACAGGTTGCGAAAGATCCGCTCCAGGCGTTTCAGGAGAGCCTTCACCCGGGGGTCCCTTCCGGCTTGAGGCTGATCGTGACATTGAAGCGCTTCCCACCGGTCCGCACGTCGGTCTCGATGGCTCCGATCTTGGTCCGCACGAAGGGGTCAAATTTCTGAAACTCGGCTCCGAGACGGTCGGCGGCCTGGAAGCTCTTGGCGCTGACCTTCATCCGGACAGCCTGCCGGTCGATGGCGATTTCCTCGAGTCCTACTTCTAGATCTTCGGGCACGCGCGCCGAGACTTCGACGAGCAGGTCGAGCGCGGAGAGGTTGCCGCGGTAGACGCCCAGGAAGTCGGCGCGTTCCTGGGCGATGCGAATCTCTTCGCGCAGGGCCGCCACCATGTCCGCGGGAACCGGCCGGCCGGGGAAGGCCTCGGTCCAGAGCTTCGCGGTGCCGGAGGCGGTTGCTCTCGCCTGACTCGCGTCGAGGAAGGTCCGGGTACCGAAGGAGAGCGCTGCCAGGAGCACGGCTGCCGCGGCGATCCAGGCCGTGAGGCGGAAGGGTCGCAGCACCCGGGCGACATCGACGCGGACGGCAAACTCGTCCTGTCGGAAGTTGAGCCTCGTGCGCGCCTTCGCGGTGCCGCGCAGGGCCAGCGCGATGGCGGGCGCGTAGAGCAGCGGCGAGCCTCCGGCCACCAGGCCGATGCTGCTGCCTTCCCGCGGCAGCGGGAGCCGGTCCGTCGGGATGCCGGTGCGCTCGGCCAGAAAGCCGTCGATCCCCTCGAGCAGCGCGCCACCGCCGAAGAGCGTCAGGCCATCGAGGGCCTGGCCGCCCAATTGCGTCTCGACCGCGCCCAGCGTGCGCATCAACTCGCGGGCCAGCCGGTCGAGAACCTTCCGGCTCTGCGGGCCGGCCGGGTCCAAGCCAGGGGCGAAGACGCCCTCTTCGCATTTTGCGCGCTCAGCGTCGGATGACGAGAGCTCTCGGTCCTTCGCCAGCGCTGCGGTCAATTGTTGTCCGCCGATCTCCACGGTACGGGCGGCCACACTGCACTCGTCCACGACCAGGCAGAAGGTGGTCTTGCGGTGGCCCATATCGACCAGCAGCCGGCGTCCGGGTAGGTCGAAGACGGAGCACAGGTTGCCGAGCACCAGCCCCTCGGCCTCGAGGATATGAGGTGCGCAGCCGGTGCCGTCGAGTTGCCCGAGCAGGTCGGAGACCTCGCTGCGCGGTGCCAAGATCGCGAGCACTTCGGCGCTCTGCCGGTCGCCGCCGATAACCATCCAGTCGATTACGACTTCACTCAGCTCGAAGGGTAGTTCTTCTTCCACCGCGAATGGGATCGCCTGGGCTAGCTTGCGGCGTTCGCGGAACGGGAAGGAGATCTGCCGGGTCGAGAGCCGGTCTCCCGGGAAGGCCGTCACCACGTAGTCGGTGTCGAATTGGTGGTGCTGGACGAAGCCTGCGAGCAGTTCCTCGAGCGGGGTGTTCGGGTCCGTTCGGAGCAGGTTCCGCATTTGCACGGCGTCGAAGTCTCGCAGAGTCTGCTGAAGCTCGACGGCCTTCAGGCTGTGTGCGCCGATATCCAGGCCGAGTATATTTTTCAATACCGGCATCGGTAGATCTCCTTCAGCGGATCTGCCACGATAGCACCCGCGTTGCGTCGACCCCGCTGCGGTCGACCACGGTCTCCACGGTCCGAGTCACGTCCCCCATCCGGGCTTCGACGCGAATGACGAAGATCTCCGAAATGAAGCTGGGCGGCGGAAAGATCGGGTTCACCACGAGATCTGTTATCGGCGTACAGCCCTCCGGGCTGTTGTCGATCCCGCAGATGCCGCTTTCCGCATCGCGGGCGCGGAGAATCCCGCGCACCAGGTCTTCGGTGGCCAGCCGCTCCGTGACACCGTCATCGTAGAAGAGCAACGCCAGCACGTGGGGGGCGGCCGTGTTGAGGTTGATGCCACAGCCGATTCCGGCGTACCCGCAGCCACCCGGGGTCCACGGATAGACCGTTACGTAGTGGCGAAGGTGGTCGACGAGGATCCCGTCGAAGCCCTCGATCAGGCGCAACTCGTCCAACGAGAGCAGTGGCCCGTTGGCGGCCCGGTAGGGCGGCTCCTGGATCTCATAGAAATCGTCCTCGAAGCCCCCCTCGGCCCGAACTTCGTCGCTGTCCATCCAGTCGAGGAGGTTTCCGGCGAGCGCCCGGGGCTCGTAGAGAGCCCGTTCCCCCGGGGCCAGAGGCAGCTCGTCCACCCACTTCTCGAAGAGTTCGTTCAGGTAGGCCTCGGATTGCTCCCGGGCGGACCAGGTTCCCTGGTCGTCCAGCTCGAGGAGGGCGTTCAGGTTGAGGCGTGCCCCCGCATCTTCGATGCTCACCCGCAGCGTTCCGCCTCCGAGTTCGATTTCTCGATCATTGGCGATGGCCCAGAGGTCGTCGAACCGGTCCGTGCGCGCGGTGGTGCCCGATTGCTCGAGCAGGCGGTCTTGCACGAGCAGTCCGTGGGCGAGGCGCACACCGCCGCGCGCCAGGGCGTCGGCCTGCGCCGCGTCCTCGCGGTTTCGCGTGACCATCGAATCGACTGTCGCGCGCCGCAGAAAGGTTGCGACCGACACGGTGAGGAGCAGGGCAAAGAAGAGCACGACCAGCAGCACGACCCCCTGGCGACGCCGGTATCTGCGAGCGATCAAGGGCGGCGACATGACGGGTTGTCGATGAGGTAGTGCCACTTGCTCGGGTTGTTGNCGCGCCACTGGCAGAAGGTGGGTTTCTCTCGGAGCGCTACCTCGAGTAGGACGTCGATCGATTCCGAGATCCTGCCGAGCTTCGAAGNGCAGTTGATCGCGTCGCAGGCCATCTGCTTTGAGCAGGACGTGGTCAAGCACTGGGCCAGATCTGGACCGCCTTCGATCGGTTCTCCGGATTCATCGGTCAACCCGCTCATTTCGCCCGGGCCGCCGCTCACCAGGCTCAGAGGATCGAGCAGTTCCTCGAAATCGAGTGGGCGCACGGGCAGGATCACCGTGCGAGAGTGGGTTGGCGGCTCTGTGCCTTCGGTGAGCGAAGCATCGAAGAGTGTGACCCGGACCTCAGCTGCCGCGGGCAGCGTGCCGGATTGCACCATCTGTGAAGAGTCCCAGCGGTCGGTGCGTTCCCCCGCGTCGTCGATGAAGGTCACCCCGAAGTCCAGGATCCCGTCGCTCAGGAGCATCGCGCCGTCGGTCTCCTCGGCAGGTGTCTCTCGGTTGAGATCTTCGCCGAGGCGCGGTGAAGCCCAGCGCATCAGCTCGAACTGGTCCTCCTCCAGTTCCGCGTAGCGCAGCGTGTACACCACGATCTCGTGGTCTGACTCCTTCGTGGCGGGATCGCGCGGCCTACGCCCGCGGGTGATGAACTTGAGGTGGTCGGCACCTTCGGTATCGCGCAGGGACTCACCGTAGAAGATCCACGGGTGCGCCAGGGGATCCACGTCCGGTGGCTTGGTCACGAGCAGTGCCGCCTCCAAGTCGCGGGACACCCGGTCGAGCAGGGCCGCCGCCCGCCGCATGCTCCGGGTGGTGTTGAGCGCCCGCTCGCTGGCCTGGTTGAGGCTGACGTAGTGGTCGAGTGCGACACCGATCACGATGGACGTGAGAAGCACCACCGCGAGTACCTCGAGCAGCGTGAAACCCGCTGTCTGCAACCGCGTTGCACCATTGCGACTCATTGCAGCAGTGGGATCAACTCGGCCGGGAGGGAGTTGGTGATGTCCGGGGTGCCGACGGCCAGGGTGACGCGTTCGATGAAGTTTTCCCTGGATCCGTCGAACCACTCCACACGGATCGCGATCTCCAGCACCGTGCCCACATCTCCGGTTAGCTGGCCTCCGAAGAGCTCCGTGCCATCCGGGAACGCGTCCTCGATGGCCTCGGCGAGTTCCGGTGGCACAATCCAGGGCGTCACTTCGGTTACGATCACGAAGTCATCAATCTCCTCCTCGGTGATTCCATCCGGTGGAAACGTCATCGCCTGGAATGCGAGTTCGAGCTCGGTCATCGCCGCGTCGGCCAGCATCGCGGCCTGCATGCGGCGCCGGTTGTCGCCCTCGGCGATGATGCCGACGGTCGCCGAACGCGACAGGGCGGTAAAGACGAGGCCGACGAACGCGACAGCGGCCAGCACCTCGAGCAGCGTGAACGCGCGTCTAGCCTTCATCGGTGATCCGGACGCCCTCAGCCAGGGGCATGATGGTGAGCATGAGGCGTCTTCCACTTTCGTCGTCGAGATGAACGGCAGCCGGGACGGTGGTGCCGTTCCAGTCGAACTCGATGGGTACGTCCCCCGTTTCGATCCAATCGCCGGTGGTCTCGACGCCGGTGATCGACAGCTCCTCGTCGAGCCACACGAATCGTCCCGAGGTCCCCGGCATGGGATACCAGTCCCGGGCAGCCCGGGTGGATGGCTCGAGCGGAAGCGGGGTGAGCCCGCGGAGATCGAGCGGAGCTTCGGCCTCGGTGTCCTCCTCTTCAGGGTCGGTGGTCCACCACTCGATTCGGTAACCCGCGCCTTCCAGGTCCAGCAGCACTCGGTGCGGAACGCCCGTCAGGATGGCGCGCTGACGAGCCAACTCGAGCTGCGATGCCATTTCCGCGGCTCGGTGCTGCAGGCTGCGGCCGGTGATCGAGCCGACCTGCGGCGCGAAGATCGCCGCAACGCCGGCGAAGATCAGCAGCACGGCCATCATTTCGATGAGGGTGAACGCCGCTTGGCTGAGTCTCGCGCGCCGCACGTTTCTCCTCGGAGGTGGTTTCAGTTCAGCTCGCTCTCGGTCCAGTTGCCGATATCGCTGTCGATGCCCTGTCCACCCGGGTTGTTGTCGCTGCCGAGCGACCAGATGTCGAAGGCGTGGCTATTGTGCTGGCCGGGCGCCTCGTATTCGTAGGGGTTGTGCCACGGGTCTTGGGGAACCTTCCCGCCCTTCAGGTAGCCGCCGGCCGGGTAGTTGCGCGGGATGGGGTCGGAGGTGGGCTCCTGGACCAGCGCCTCGAGTCCCTGCTCCGTTGTCGGGAACTTTCCGTTGTCCATTCGGTAGAGCTCGAGGACGCCTTCGAGGGTGCTGATCTGGGTCCGAGCCGTGGTGGCCCGGCCCTTGTCGACCTGCTGGAAGATCTGAAAGCCGACGACTCCCGTGAGCAGCCCGATGATGATCACGACAGCCATGATCTCGATGAGGGTGAATCCGGATTGAATTCGATTGCGTTGCATCGACGTGTCTCCTAGCCGAGTGAGGTCGTTACGTTGAGAAGTGGAACGAGCGTCGCCAGGATGATGACGACGACGATCCCAACCATGACGAGGATGAGAAGAGGCTCGAGCAGGGCGGTGAGGCGCGAGACGAGTGTCTCCACCTGTTCGTCGTACGTATCTGCCACCTTTCCGAGCATGGCTTCGAGCTCGCCGCTGCGTTCCCCCACTTCGATCATGTGCGTCACCATCGCTGGGAACTCGCCGCTGTCGCGCAGTGGCCGTGCCAGGCTAGCGCCCTCCGTGATACTTTCGGCAGCCTGGTCGATCGCGTCCCCGAGCACTGAGTTGTTGGCGACGTCCTTCGAGGTGGCGAGGGCTCGCACGATCGGGAGCCCGCCGGCGAGCAGCGTCGCGAGCGTACGCGTGAATCGCGCGACGGCGATCAGGCGCACCGCGCGGCCCATGACTGGAAGCCGGAGCTTTATGCGATCCCAGAGTCTGCGGCCCCGGTGGGTGGTGATTGCCGCTCGCAGGCCGGCACCCGCCGCGAGCGCGGCCACGCCGATCGCCCACCACCATTCCCGGACGAAGTTCGATGCTCCGATGATCCAGCGCGTAAAGAAGGGCAGGGGCTGGTCGAGGTCCACCAGCAGCTCGGTGATCTGCGGGAGCACCACGGTGACCAGCACGCCGACGACGAGCATCGCGAACGCCATCATGAAAAGGGGGTAGATCATGATCGAAGAGACTCGGTTGCGCAGACGCACCTGGGCCTCGAGGTAATCTGCGAGCCGGTCCAGAACCACCTGGAGCGCGCCGCTGGCCTCACCCGCGCGCACCATTCCGATGAAAAGGTCCGAGAAGATGCCGGAGGCGGCGAGGGCATCGGCGAGAGTCCCGCCTTCGTTCACCCGGTCGCGCACCTTGGCGAGCTCCGATTTGAGCCGTTGGTTCTCGGTCTGGTCGGTCAATGCCCGGAGCGAGTCGACGAGCGGTATTCCGGCGCCGATCAGCGTCGCGAGCTGGCGGGTCATCAAGGCCTGGTCCATCGCCGAGACCCGCTGCAGGTTGGGAAGCGAAATCTTGATATTGGAGCGAAAGCTGGATCCCGAGCGCTGTGCCGCTTCGGTGCGGGTCTCCTGGAAGTCAGTGACGAATATGCCGTCTCGCTTCAGGCGAGATCGGGCAGTGCGAGGGTTTTCGGCGTCCAGGTGGCCCCGGAGCGTCTTGCCGCCCGTGTCGACTCCCTTGTATGCGTAGACCGGCACGTGGATTTCAAACCTGTGCGACGACGCTCTCTTCCTCCGTGGCTCGGATGATCTCCGCCACAGAGGTGGTGCCCTGGAGCACCTTGCGGGCGCCGTCGGAGCGGAGGCTTTGCATACCTTCGCGCTGAGCGGTTTGTTTGATCGACTTCGCATCGATGTTTTCAGAAACCATTCCCCGGATTGCGTCGTCGACGAGCATCAGCTCGAAAATGCCGAGACGCCCGTGGTACCCGGTGTAGTTGCAGGCCGAGCAGCCGGAGGGCTTGAAGCCGGGCACCCTGCGCTCGGGTTCACGCAGGCCGAGCTCGTTGAGCTCTTCGGGGCTCAGGTCATAGGCCTCGCGACAGTCTTTACAGAGCACTCGCACCAATCGCTGGGCGAGCACCGCTACCAGTGACGACGCCACCAGGAAGGGCTCGACGCCCATATCGACCAGTCGAGTGATGGCGCTCGCCGCGTCGTTCGTATGCAGGGTGGAGAACACCAGGTGACCGGTTAGCGAGGCCTGGATCGCGATCTCAGCCGTCTCGAGGTCGCGGATCTCGCCGATCAGGATCACGTTGGGGTCCTGGCGCAACACCGAGCGCAGGCCGCTCGCGAAACTGAGGCCGATGCTGGGCTTCACCTCGATTTGGCTCACACCGGCCAGCTGGATCTCGACCGGGTCCTCGATCGTGATGATGTTCTTGTCGGTGGAGTTGATGCGCGAGAGCGCCCCGTAGAGTGTCGTGGTCTTACCGCTGCCGGTGGGTCCGGTCACCAGTACGATGCCGTTCGGCCGCGAGATGAGCCGCTCTATCGTGCCGAGCTGCTTCTCGTTGAAACCGATTCTCTCGAGGTTGAGCATTTCCTGGGTGCGCGGGAGAAGCCGCATCACCACGCGCTCGCCGTGCTCGATCGGAACCGTCGAGAGGCGCACGTCGTAGTCGCGCCCGGCGATCTTGAGGCGGATGCGGCCGTCCTGCGGCAGACGTTTTTCGGCGATGTTGAGCCCGCCCATGATCTTGATGCGCGACACGATGCTCGCCTGGATGGTGCGCGGCAGCGGTTTCATCGGCTCGTAGAGAACGTCGTCGATGCGGAAGCGCACGCGCACCTCGTTCTCGAAGGGTTCGAGATGCACGTCGCTGGCCCGGTCCTTCACGGCATGCTGGAGCAGTGAATTCACGAGCTTGATGATCGGGGCATCGTCAGCGGATTCGAGCAGGTCCTGCGGCTCGTGACTGATCTCGTCGGCCAGGTGGTCGAGGTCTTCGGCGGCGTCCTCGGCCAGGGCGTCGGTGGAGTCCGGTCCGCGGTCGTAGACTTCGTTGATTGCCCCGAGGATCGTGCGCTGGTTGGCGAGTTCGAGCCGGATCTCCGCGCCCGCGAAGAGCAAGCGAAGGTCGTCGAGTGGGCTCAGCTCGTGGGGGTTGGCCACGGCGACGAGCACCGCGCCGTCGGCGTCGCGCTGAAGCGGAAGCAGCACGTGGTTCTTGCAGAAGCCAATGGGAATGCGTTTGACCAGTTCCTCGTTGACCGTATTGGCCTGGATGCTGGGCCGGACCGGCAGGTCGAGCTGGCGCGAGAGCGCCTCCATCACCTGGTCGGAGGACACCCATCCGGCGGCCACGAGCAGGTCGGTGAGCCGCTGGCCCGTCTCCGCCCGGCGCTGCTGCGCCTCGGCGAGCTGGGTTTCGCTGAGCGAGGTCGTCTCGAGCAGGATCGAGCCGAGATCGAGCGCACCGCCCGCCCCCCGCGGGACGTCGGGCTCCGCGGGGTGCCCCTCGGTCACGGGGCGGGGGTCTCCACCAGCACGATCGGTGAAAGGCCCTGGCCGCGCTCGAGGACGCGGATCGCGAGCCGCGCGGCGTCGAGCGTATCGTACGGCCCGACGCGCACCTCGTAGAGCAGCGCTCCGGCGCGGTCGGCCGTGAGCAATGCGCCGTCGTAGCCCAAATCGATGAGTTCGGTCAGCACGGCGACGGCCTGTTCCTCGTCGCCAAATAGGCCTGCCTGGAGGTAGTAGTTGGGTCCGGCGGCGGGCTCGACCGCTGCGCGCTCGGTCGCCTCGCGCTCGAGCTGCTCGATTTCGCGCATGCGGTCCAGCGGGTAGCGCTGCTGGTGGTCGAGGACGGCGTGGCGCACCGGGTTGAGCCCGCGGCCGGGCCGGTAGGTTTCGCCGGCGGCGGCGGCCCGCTCCATCTCCTTGCGTTCCCAGGCCTGCTCCCGCTCGCTGAGGCGCAGGTGCTGCCGGTTGCGATCCACGAATTGTTGCCGCTTTCGGATCGTCTCCTTCTCGAGTTCGTCGGGGCTGCGGATGATGTGCGGCGTCAAAAAGACAAGGAGGTTTTTCTTCACGAGCTTGCGCGAAGTGGTCTTGAACGCCCAGCCAAGGAAGGGGATGTCGCCGAGCCACGGCACCTTGTCCACCGTGTCTTCATAGGACTCGTCGATCAGCCCGCCGATCACCACCGTCTCGCCGTCTCCCACCACGACCGTGTTCTCGATCTTGCGGCTCGAGAGCGCCACGCCCACGTCTGCAGCATGACCNGACANNGNCCTGGAGCGTCGTGTTGACGTTGGTGATCTCCTGGAAGATGTCGAGTCGCAGCGTTTCACCCTCGGTGATCTGGGGAGTGACGCGCAGGGTCACGCCGATGTCCTGGCGCTCGACGTTGACCGAAGTCGAGAGGGACGAAGCTCCGGTGGCAGCATCGACCCGGCTCGAGACGATCGGGATGTTGTCGCCGACGCGAATCTCCGCCTCCTCGTTGTCCGAGGTCAGGATGTGGGGGGCGGAGATGATGTTGGTGCCGGCATCCTTGGCGGAGGCTTTGAGGATGCCTTGGATCGCGGTGCCGTCATTGCTCTGGCTAAAGGCGCTCCCTATCATGTTGCCTAATCCGGACAGATCCTTGACAAGCGGGGCCCCTCCGAGCACCCCCGCCAAGGCCGCGTCCGTCGCGAGTTCGATGATGTACTCGTTGTCGCCCTGAACGATCTTTACCATGCCGTTGAAGCCCAGGTCTTCGGAGTCGTTGGCGAGGACCTCCATGATCAGTGCCTCGACCAGCACCTGGGGTCGCTGCACGTCGAGTTTGGCGATGACAGCGGAGATGGTGTTGAAGCCCTCTTGGCTGGCTTGGATCACGAGCGAGTTGGTCGCGGGGTCGGCGGTGACGCTGATGCCCGAGCCGAGACCCGCTACCTGGGCACGGATGGCCTGAGCCGCACCGCCCTTGCCCGACGCGCCACCTGCCGNCTTGGCCGTGCCGCTGATCATCGCCGTCAGCGTCTGGCCCAGCTCCTCGGCGTCGGCGTGTTGGAGGTAGTAGACGTGGATGCGTCCGCCGCCGGTCACAGGGACGTCGAGCTTGTTGACCAAGCGGCGCACTTCTTCGAGCTGTGTCCTCGGGGCCAGCACGATCAGTGCGTTGGTGCGTTCGTCAGTGATGATGCGCACCTTTCCCAAATTGCCTGCGGCTCGGGCCGCAGNGGTTGCCGCCGCCGGTGTGGTGCCGCCGCGGCGGGCGGCACGCCCGGGGCGGCTGTTTGCAGACGACATTGTGGCGCCGAAGATCTCTGAGACCTGGCTCGCCATCGTCGATGCATCCGCGAACTCGACACGGATCACCGCGATTTCCTCGCGGTAGGTCTCGATGTCGATCTTCTCGAGGATGGCGATGATGCGACGGATGTTCGAGGCCGACTCGGTGAGGATCACGGTATTCGTCGGTCCGTAGGCAGCGATGGCCGCGTCTTTCGAGACCAGTGGCTTGAGCGTATTGACGATCGATTCGGCCTCGATGTAGCGGAGCGGAATGAGTCGGGTGATGAAAGTGTCGCGGTTGCGCGGCGCCGCGGTGGAGCGACTGGTCTCGACGCTTGTCTCCTTCGCCTCGCGCAGGGGGATCACCTTGAGTGCGCCGCCAGGTGTGCGTACTGTGGTGAAGCCCTTGACCTGGAGGACCGATTCGAAGACCGCGTAGGCCTGGTCGATCGGCACCGGAGTGGGCGAGATGATCGTCACGCTCCCGCGCACGCGGTCGTCGTAGATGAAGTTCGTCTTTGTGAGATTGGCGATCGTGTCGATTACGTCGGTGATCTCGGCGTTCTGAAAGTCGAGCTGCACCAGTTCTGACTCGGGATCGATGTCGATGCCGGTGTCGGTAGCGTGAGCGGAGGTCAGCGCGGCGCAGGCGAGGACCGCGACGCAGAGCGCCCCCAGGGGGACGCACCGCGCTCGCGGGCTGCGACGCGCTGCCTGCCTCGGGCGTTGTTGGGGGCTCACGTAGCGCTACTCCTTCTACTGGACCGGGAGTGCGAGCACCTGCTCGCCCTGCTCACCCAGGACTTTCAGGTTGACGGGGCCTTCGGCAACGGACTCTCCCAGGATACGGATGCTGTCTTCCGGGCTCTCGAGCTTGACCCCATTGATCTCGGTGATCACATCGCCGCTCTGGATTCCGAGACCCGCAAAGACCCCGCCGGGCTGAATGTCGGTGACCTGGACTCCCACCATTTCAGTTTCGACGTACTTCGGGACAATCTGAACCTCGGAGAAGAACTGCGTGAGGACGTTCGAGTCGGCCTTCTCCGCGGCGGGCGGCGCCTTGCGCACGGCCTGCTGTTTTGCTCGGCGGGCAGCGGCCTTGCGCGAGGTTCGCGCCCGCTTGGCGCGTGCCTTCTTCTTCTTCTTCGTTGTGCGGGGCGGCGGGACCGTCTCGTCGTCGAGCACCAGTTCTCGAACCGAGCCGTTTTCGCTCAGTAGGATCCGACGGGCCTCGATGCGGTCCACCTTCGCCTTGCCCTTGATGTCGTCCCCGACCTGGAGGACCAGGTGCTCCCGCGACTGGATGTCGTTGAGGGCGGCCCAGGCAAGTCTCGGGTTCTGGGATGCCACGGTTCCGATCAATGCGAGCGGGAGCTTCGTGGCCTCGATCTTCTGCTCGACGACCGGGGGCGGGGGCGGGGGCGGGGGCAGCATCGCGTGAAATAGATTGCGGTTGAGGATGCTCTCGCGAACTTCCCACGAACGATCCACCGGCTGCAGCGCAGCCACCGCGAACTGCGTCAGCTGGGGTCCGGGTGTGAGCCATGCGGCGAAGACCGCGTTCGCAGTCTTCGCCAGCAGGAAACAACACAGTACCAGGAGTCCCGCGTTTGCGAGCCAGCTCAGGTATCGGCCCATAAGCCTTGATAGGCTCCCCTTAGCCGCCCGACCAGCGGAACGGCGAGTAGTATACCTACGAACCCCGGCGACTCAACGGGATCCTCCGTGATTCCGAGGAGTTAGACAGGTCACTTCCCCTATCGGCTGCCTCTCCCCGCAACTTTTGAAACCGTTCCGGTCCAAGACGTTCCGATGCGGGGGGATATGACCCCGGCTGAGATTTTTGGCGCTTGGCGTGTTGACACATGCCCGGGCGTTCGCAGGTTTCAGCCCGAGCGCGGACCCGGTAGAGGGGCCGCAGGAGGGGAAGTACACCTATGGCGGAATCGGGCAAGGTCATTGGAATCGATCTCGGCACCACGAATTCGGTGGTGGCCGTGATGGAGGGCGGTCAGGCTGTTGTGATCGCGAACGAGGAGGGGGGTCGCACGACGCCCTCGGTCGTGAGCTTCGGCGAAGACGGCGAGCGCCTTGTCGGTGCAGTCGCGAGGCGGCAGTCGGTCACGAATCCCCAGGGCACGGTCTACTCGATCAAGCGCTTCATGGGACGCCGGCTCTCCGAGGTCTCCGAGGAGATGAGTCTCGTCCCTTACCAGGTGATAGAGGGCAAGGAGGGAACCGTTGTCGTCCAGGTCGGCGACAAGACCTACTCGCCGTCCGAACTCTCGGCCATGGTGCTCCAGAAGCTCAAGGTGGCCGCCGAGGCCCACCTCGGGTCGGAGGCGACGGCAGCGGTCATCACCGTACCCGCCTACTTCAACGACGCCCAGCGTCAGGCGACCAAGGACGCGGGCAAGATCGCGGGCCTCGACGTCAAGCGCATCATCAATGAGCCCACAGCGGCAGCACTCGCCTACGGGCTCGACAAGAAGGGCGACGAGAAGATCGCCGTTTACGACTACGGCGGCGGCACCTTCGACATCTCGATTCTCGAGGTGGGCGACAACGTGGTCGAGGTGAAGGCGACCAACGGCGATACCCACCTCGGCGGTGACAATCTCGACCACCGGGTGATCGACTACCTGGTTGCCGAGTTCAAAAGGGATCAGGGCATCGACCTGTCCCAGGATCCGATGGCTCTCCAGCGGCTGCGCGAGGCGGCGGAGAAGGCCAAGATTGAACTTTCTACCGCGCAGAGCACAGACATCAACCTGCCGTACATCACTGCGGACCAGACGGGTCCCAAGCACCTGACCATGAAGCTCAGCCGCGCGAAGTTCGAGCAGTTGATCGAGGACCTCGTGGAGCGCACGCTGGATCCGTGCCGTCAGGCGCTCGCCGACGCCGGTTTTTCCGCCTCCGAGATCGATGAGGTGGTGCTCGTCGGCGGATCGACGCGAATCCCGCTGGTGCAGGCGCGTGTTCAGGAACTCTTCGGCAAGGAGCCGAACAAGACGGTGAATCCCGACGAGGTTGTGGCTGTTGGGGCCGCAGTTCAGGGCGGCGTGCTCGCCGGCGATGTGCACGACGTCCTGTTGCTCGACGTGACGCCGCTTTCGCTCGGCATCGAGACGCTGGGTGGGGTGATGACCAAGCTGATCGAGAAGAACACCACGATCCCCACGAAGCGCAGCCAGACCTTCTCCACGGCGGCGGACAGCCAGCCCCAGGTGGAGATCCACGTGCTCCAGGGCGAGCGCGAGGTGGCAACCGGCAACCGGACGCTCGGCAAGTTCATCCTGGACGGGATCCCCCCGGCGCCCCGTGGGGTGCCGCAGATCGAGGTGACCTTCGACATCGATGCCAACGGCATCATGTCGGTGCACGCGAAGGACAACGCCACCGATAAGGAACAGTCGATCCGCATCGAGGGTAGCGGGGGACTGGCGAAGGACGAGATCGACCGGATGATGCGGGACGCCGAGGAGCACGCAGTCGAGGACACTGCGCGCCGCGAGAAGGTCGAGAAGCGCAACCAGCTCGATGGCATGATCTATCAGGCCGAGAAGACGCTCGATGAAGACGGGGGCAAGATCCCGGAGGCAGACGTGCAGAGTGTCCGGGCCGCGGTCGAGGAGGCGAAAAAGGAACTCGAGAGCGACGATCCGGCCAAGCTCGACAGCACGCGACAGCGCCTGGAGGGGGAGCTGCACAAGGTCATGGAAGCGCTCTACAAGGCGCAGGCGGCCGCGACGGCTGCGGGCGGAGATGGCGCCTCGGGTGAACCCGAGACGCCCCCGGGCGGCGATGATGCGGACGTGGTGGACGCGGAGTACACGGAGGAGAAAGGGGACAGCTAGAGTTCCCCCGGAGGCCCTAGGACGGTGAGCCAGGGACGACACGAAGACCCCTTTGCCGATTTCTATGGTGAGTTCCGCGATCGCCTCCAGGGCGATCGTTGGCGCCCGGACGTGGATATCTTCGAGACGGAGAAGAGCGTCGTCGTGCGCGCCGAACTGGCGGGCGTTCGCGGAGAGGACCTGCGCGTCACCGTGGACGGCGACACGCTGCGCATCAGTGGGGTGCGTCTGGCTCCCGAGCCGGCGGATGTGGTGCGCCTCCAGCAGATGGAAATCGCGACCGGGCCTTTCGAGCGTCGCCTGAACATCGCGATCGCCTTTGACCGAGAGGGTGTGACGGCACACCTGACCGACGGCTTCCTCACCGTGAAGTTGCCCAAACGCGCACGCGTAGAGCGGTCGATCGAGGTGGTTCGAGAGATGGACGACGAATGACGGCCGAACCCGAAGAAATCCAGCCTGAGGAATTTGGAGAGGGCACCGAGGTCGTGGTCGGGAGCGGTACGGGTGAGCCGTCGGCTTCGACGGAGATTCCGTCCTCGCTTCCCGTGTTGCCGCTCAAGAACACGGTGCTCTTCCCGCACCTGCGTTTTCCGCTGCTCGTCAACTCGGAGCGGTCCAAGCGTCTCATTGATGTGGTGCTGCTGACCCCCGACCGGCTCCTGCTGTGTGCGGCCGTTCGAAACCCCGTGGAGGGCAGCCCGGGGCCGGACGACGTATATCGAGTTGGGACCGTGATGCGCATCGTGAAGATGCTCAAGTTTCCCGACGATTCGTACCGGCTCCTGGTCCAGGGCGTTGCGCGTGCGCGGGTGAGCAGCTTCGAGAGCAGCGATCCCTTCTTGAGGGGAAGCATCGAGGCGTTGGAGGAGTCCGGTGACCTGGACTCGGTGGAGACGACGGCCCTGACGCGCAACGTCGCTCAGCAGTTTGCCGCGCTCGTGACCGAGACCAGTCGGCTTTCCTACGAGGTACAGCTCCTCGGCACCAGCATGGACGATTCCTCGCGCCTTGCGGATCTCGCGGCCTCGAATCTCGACTTCGACGTGGCGGGCAAGCAGTCGCTCCTGGAGGAACTCGACGTTCCGGCGCGCCTGCGCCTGGTGCTCGAGGCCATTCAGCGCGAGCGCGACGCGATGAAGGTCGAGAGCGAGATCCGCGAAAAGGTTCAGAGCGACATCGGCAAGACCCAACGCGACTACATGCTGCGTCAGCAGCTCGAGGCGATTCGCGAGGAACTCGGCGAGGTCGACGACCAGGAGACCGAGGTCGCGGAGCTGCGCGAGCGCATCGCGTCCGCCCGGATGCCGGAGGAGGCGGAGAAGCAGGCACTGCGCGAACTCGACCGTCTCGAGCAGATGCCGCCCGCCGCGGGCGAGTACGGGGTGATCCGCACCTACCTGGACTGGATGGTCGAGTTGCCCTGGTCCAAGCGAACCGAGGACCGGCTCGATATCGAGCTGGCGCGCCGTATCCTCGATGAGGACCACTACGGACTCAAGAAGGTGAAGGAGCGAATCATCGAGTACATCTCGGTGCTGTCGCTCAAGCGTGACCTGAAGGGTCCCATCCTCTGCTTTGCCGGCCCACCCGGGACCGGAAAGACGTCTCTCGGGCGCTCGATCGCCCGGGCGCTGGGCCGTGAGTTCGAGCGCATCTCGCTGGGCGGTGTGCACGACGAGGCCGAAATTCGCGGTCACCGACGCACCTACGTCGGTGCGCTGCCCGGGCGCATCGTCCAGAGCCTGCGGCGGGCTGGGACTCGCAACCCGGTCTTCATGCTCGACGAGGTCGACAAGGTGGGTTCAGATGCCCGTGGTGACCCGTCGTCGGCCCTGCTCGAGGTACTCGACCCGGAGCAGAACCACACTTTCAGCGACCACTATCTCGAAGTGCCGCTCGATCTCTCCCAGGTGCTCTTCATCGCGACGGCCAACCAGATGGATCCGGTCCAGGCGGCCCTGAGGGATCGCATGGAAGTGATCGAGTTGCCGGGCTACATCGAGGAGGAGAAGGTCGAGATCGCCAGGCAGTTTCTCCTGCCCAGGCAGCGCGAGCAGAACGGCGTGAGTGATGTCGCCTTCGAGGTCTCGGATGATGCGCTGCGGGGCATCATCCGCGGCTACACGCGCGAGGCTGGAGTTCGGAACCTCGAGCGAGAGATTGGTGCCGTCTGCCGAAAGCACGCACGACACGTGGCCGAAGGCGAGGTGGAGGGTCCCACATGCGTAGGTTCCGATGACCTGGTCGGGCTGCTCGGGCCGGTCCGCTTCGAACCCGAGGTCGCAGAGCGCGCCGGCCAGCCCGGTGTTGCGGTCGGTCTGGCCTGGACGCCCGCCGGCGGCGACATCCTATTCGTCGAGTCGAGCAGTATGCATGGGAAGGGCGATCTCAAGCTGACCGGTTCACTGGGCGAGGTAATGCGCGAATCCGCTGAGGCGGCGCGTTCCTGGCTGCGGGGCCGGGCGGAGGACCTGGGTATCGAGGCCACTTCTTTCGAGAAGCGCGACCTGCACGTGCACGTGCCGGCGGGTGCGGTTCCCAAGGACGGGCCTTCGGCGGGAATCGCGATGGTGACATCGCTCGCCTCGCTGCTCACCGGCCGCTCGGCACCCGCTACGGTCGCGATGACCGGCGAGATCACCCTGCGTGGCAAGGTGCTCCCGGTGGGTGGGATCAAGGAAAAGATCCTGGCGGCCAAGCGTGCAGGGATCGAACGGGTGGTGCTCCCGGAGCGCAACCGGCGGGACGTGGACGAGGTGGAGGTGGAACTCCTGAAGGGGCTCGACCTCGAATACGTGGGGCAAATCGATGAGGCGCTCGAGCACACTCTCGCCCCAGCGTCCTAGCACGTTGCTCGCACCGATCTGGAACTGCGGCACGACCTGGCCCCGGCGACTCGGCACGCTGTTGGCGCTGGTCTGCTCGATCACCGCCGCCGCCGGCTGCGTGAGCAAGGGCCGGTACGATGGGGTCGTCTCTGACAAGCGCGCTCTCGAGCGGCGCGTCGAGCTTCTCGAAGCCTCGTCCCGGAGCCTCGATGCTGAGCGTGCAAAGCTCCTCGACGAATTCGAAGATCTGCGGATCTCCCAGGAGAAGCTCGATGCGAAGGTCGCGCGGCTGCGGCGTGTGGAGGCGGATCTCTCCGAGCGATTGTCCCGCCGCGAGAGTGAGCTGACCGCCAGCGTCCGCGAGGTGGACCAACTCCGCGGGACCTACGAGGGGCTGCTCTCCGATCTGGAAGCGGAAGTCGCCTCGGGGCAGATCGAGATCGAACAACTGCGTGAGGGGCTGCGCCTGAACATGACTCAGGACGTGCTTTTTGCCAGTGGCTCGGCGCAGGTCAACAGCGGGGGGCGGGCGGTGCTCGGCAAGGTGGCCGAGCGTCTCCAGGGCGTTCCCCACGGCGTTGTGGTGGAGGGACATACCGACGACGTTCCCATCCACTCGGAGCGTTTTCCCACGAACTGGGAGCTCGCCGGGGGCCGAGCCGCGGGGGTGGTGCGAATTCTGGAGGCACACGGCATCGACCCGGTGCGGCTCACCGTGGTGTCACGCGGTGAAACGAGCCCGCGGGATTCGAATGCAACGCCCGAGGGTCGTGCGCGCAATCGCCGCATCGAGATTACGCTCGAGCCCGTGAGGGACTCATCACCCGCCGCCCCCGAGCCCGCCCCCGCTGCGGAGCCCGCCCCCGCTGCGGAGGCCGCCCCCGCTGCGGAGGCCGCCCCCGCCGCGGAGCCCGAGGGGACCGTCCCGGGATCGTGAACGCCGACTTCGAGGCGCGCGCACAGCTCGAGGCGATCTTTCGCGAGGCGCTCGGCGCCGTCGAGGGTGCGAGTGCGGTGCGCCGTGTCGTCGGCCGGCACGCGTCGTGTCTCACAATCGCGGGTCGCCCACTCCCGGAAGCCGCAGGGGTCGTCCTGCTCGCGGTGGGCAAGGCGGCCGCTCCTATGGCAGCGGCATTCGAGGCATGCGCCGGCACAGCGGTGGCGGCGGGCCTGGTCGTCACCAAGCTCGGACACGCCGCGCCCCCGACCCGCGTGCGCGTCGTCGAGGCGGCACACCCGGTTCCGGATGCCCGCTGCGAGTCGGCGTCACGTGAGGTCTCCAACTTGGTCGCAGCGGCGCGTTCGGATGAGGTGGTGTGCGTGCTGCTCTCGGGGGGAGCTTCGAGTCTGCTGGCCTGCCCCGTGGAGGGCCTGACGCTCGAGGACCTCTCGGCCACGACGCGGTTGCTCCTCGAGGCGGGTGCGGATATTGCCGAGACCAATACGGTGCGCAAGCACCTGGCCGCTGCCGCCGGCGGGCGTCTGGCAGGCCGCTGCCGAGCTGGGCGAATCGAAGTGCTGGCCCTCTCCGACGTGCCGGGGGACCGCATCGACTTGATTGGCTCGGGACCCTTCTGCGCGGACCCCAGCCGCTTCGAAGACGCGCTCGACGTGCTGCGCCGCCGCGGGCTGATCGCGAGCGCCCCGCCGGCAGTGCGCGCGTACCTCGAAGCGGGGGCTCGTGGTGAGCGGGAGGAGACTCCCAAGCCCGGAGACGCGGCCTTCGCCGCGGTTCGCACTACGCTGGTCGGAACGAACCGCGATGCGGTGGCGGCGGTCCGGGAGGCCGGGCGGCGGCGCGGTCTCGATGTACGGGTGATATCGAAGCCGCTCTCTGGCGAGGCTCGGGATGCCGGGAGTCACTTGGTCGAGCTGGTGCGCCGCGCTGCGCCGGAGAAGCCGATGCTGCTCGTAGCCGGGGGGGAGACAGCGGTGACGGTGCGGGGGCGGGGGCGCGGAGGCCGGAACCAGGAACTCGCCCTGTCCGCCGCGCTCGCCCTCGAGGCAGGTGGCCCGATCACGTTTCTGGCGGCGGCGACGGACGGAACAGATGGGCCCACCGATGTCGCCGGGGCCTTTGCGGACTCTGGCACGGTGGCCCGCGGGGCGGCTGCTGGGGTCGATGCAAGGGGCGCGCTGGCAGACAACGACTCCTATGGTTTCTTCGCCGCCGAAGGGGGCCTGCTCGTTACGGGTCCCACCGGCACCAACGTCATGGACCTGGTGTTGGTGCGGGTGGATCCGCTTCGTGTCTGAGTCGAGCTTCGTCCCTGCCGCTCGACTGGAGTAGGGTGTTCGCGGTGGCATTTTCATCCGAAGAGTTCAGGGCTCTCTGCGGACGTTGGACCACCGGGGTCACCATCGTCACCGCGTACCATGGGGAAAGCGTGCACGGGATGACGGTCTCGGCATTCACCGAGGTTTCCCTGGAGCCGCCGCTGGTGCTGGTGTGCGCGGACAGGGCCTCGAACACGCACCGGATGATCGAGCAGGGAAACGCCTTTGCGGTCAACGTTCTCGCCCGGGGCCAGGAGGGGCTCTCCAACAAGTTCGCCTCGAAGAAGGACGAGTGGACGCGGTTCGACGGTCTCGAGGTGGACTTGGGTTCGACGGGTGCACCGATCCTGCGCGGCACGGTTGGCGCCTTCGACTGCCGGGTCGTTGCCGCGCACGATGCGGGCGATCACGTGATCTACGTCGGAAGGGTCGAGTGGCTCCACCTGGACCCAGATATCGAGCCGCTCCTGCACCAGTCGAGCCGGTACGGGGTGTTTTGCGAGGACTGAAGCGCGGGAACGCCCTAGGCGACCTTCTCCATGGCTTCGGTCCAGCTGCCGCTGCGTGCGGCGCCGTTGCACTTCGCGCGGTGCAGGAAGGTCTTCTGGCCAGCCGCCAGGTTCTCCGCCCTGCCGCCCCAGGCCTGGAGTGCACTGGCCTGTAGCGCGCGGCCGTAGGAGAAGGAGAGTTCCCAGGGACCGCCGCCGAGCTTGTTCATCTCGTTGAGATGCGCCGTGGCCTCCTGTTCGCTCTGACCGCCCGACAGAAACACGATACCCGGCACGGCAGCGGGAACGCAGCGCCGGAAGCAGTGCAGTGTGGCTTCCGCGACCTCACGCACGCTCGCCTGCTTCGAAGATTTCTTGCCCGGAAGGATCATGTTGGGTTTGAGCACGATCTGCTCGGGTGGCACACGCTGGGCGTAGAGTGCTCCGAACGTCCTGCACAGCGTTCGCTCAGTCACTTCGTAGCAACGCTGAAGGTCGTGGCCTCCGTCCATCAGCACCTCCGGCTCGACGATCGGCACGATACCGCCCTCGAGACACAGCGCTGCGTAACGGGCCAGGGCGTGCGCGTTCGCCTCGAGGCAGTAGTCGGACGGAATCGCTTCGGCGATGTCGATCACCGCGCGCCACTTGGCGAACTTTGCTCCGAGCCCGGCATATTCAGCGACGCGGTCGCGAAGACCGTCGAGGCCCTCGGTGATTTTTTCCCCCGCGGCTCCTGCGAGGTCCTTGGCGCCCTTGTCGACCTTGATTCCGGGAAGGATCCCGCGTTCTGCGAGGAGCTTCGGAAAGGGTGTGCCGTCGTCGGTACTCTGGCGCAGCGTTTCGTCGAAGAGGATGACACCGCTGATGTGCTGCTCTGCTCCAGCTGCCGCGAAGAGCATCTGGCGGTAGGCACGCCGGTTGTCCTCCGTGGACTCGACCTGGATCGAGTCGAAGCGCTTCTTGATGGTCGGAGAGCTTTCGTCGGCTGCCAGGATTCCCTTGCCGGGGGCGACAATGGCGCGAGCGATGGACTCGAGTTCGGACATTTGGGGCTCCATTGGGGTTGAAGGTCCGTCGAAAATCGAGGGCATACCTTATAGCATCTGGGGAGCCGGCAGCCGGGTGCGCCGTCCTGTGTGTTAGCGTGCCCCGGTGCAGCGGGTGACGCTCGTGGTCTGGTCCGACTACCTGTGTCCCTGGTGCTACAACGCTTCGGTGAGGCTGCACCGGGTCGAGCAGGAGTTCGCCCCGCAGCTTCGGGTGGAGTGGCGCAGCTATCTGCTTCGTCCCAACCCCGGCCATACGCGTGATGCCGCGCGTTTTCGCGCCTATACGCGTTCCTGGCGCCGGCCGGCAGCCGAGCCCGATGGGGGCACTTTCAGCGAATGGAGCGGCGATGCGCCGCCGCCGTCTCACAGCGTTCCGGCGCACCGGGTCGCGAAGGCGGCGGCGCAGGTCTCGGATGGGGCCTTTCGGCGCATGCACGACCGCCTGCTACGGGCGTACTTCTCGGAGAATCGCGATATCTCGGATGACGTTACGTTGCGTGGGCTGTGGCTCGAAGTCGGCCTGTCGCCAGCGGATTTCGAGCGTCGGGAAGAGCCGTTGATACTCGAGCACATCCTCGGCGAACATGCCGCGGCGCTCGAAGCGGGCGCGACCGGAGTTCCGGCGGTTCAGCTCGTGGGAAACGATGCGGTCATCGTGGGCGCCCAGCCGCTCGAACTCTACCGGCGCTGGATCACGCGCAGTCTGGAGCGGGGAACCTGAGCTGGTGCGGCAGAGAGGATTCGAACCTCCACGGGGTTGCCCCCGCCAGCCCCTCAAGCTGGTGCGTCTACCAATTCCGCCACTGCCGCACTGGAACTCGCGGAGCATAGCGTCCGGCGGACCGCCCTCAATCTCCTTGGGTCCCGGGCGCTGCGGCTTCGGGGAGCGCCGGCAGGCCGCCGACCTCTTCAGCGGGTGCCACCGGCTCTGCGGCCGCGGGTGCCACCGGCTCTGCGGCCGCGGGTGCCACCGGCTCTGCGGCTGCGGCGCTTTCGGCCGGCGCCTTCCCGACCTCTTCGAAGAGCGGCTTTTCCGGCGCGGTTCCGGGCGCCGTCTCGGTCTCGATCGGTTCGTTGAACAGACGGTCCGAGGAATCGGCCGTGTAGCTGTACGAGAGACCGAGACTCGTCAGCATGAACACGACCGCTGCGCCGGTCGTGAGCCGTGTGAGGAAGTTGCCGGCGCCGCGGCTACCGAAGACCGTGGTGCTGCCGCCGCCGCCGAAGACGGCGCCCATCTCCGCGCCCTTGCCGCGTTGGAGCAGCACGACTGCGATCAGGAAGATGGACACGGTGACGTGGAGGGCAATAAGAAACGTGGTCATGAGGCTCCTCCGAGGGGCTGGAAACACACGATACGGGAAAACGTGGCGGGCTGGAGGCTGGCGCCGCCTACCAGCGCGCCATCGATATCGGGTTGTGCCATCAGCGAGTCTACGTTGTCGGGTTTGACCGAACCACCGTATTGGATGCGCACCTGTTCGCCACCGGTACCGAATCGCTCGACGAGCTGGCCGCGTACGAAGCCGTGCACCTCCTGCGCGATTTCCGGAGTGGCGGTGGCGCCGGTACCGATGGCCCACACCGGCTCGTAGGCGACCACGATCTCCGCAGCGCGGTCGGTGGGCACCTCGGCGAGGCTTCCGCTCAGCTGGCGGGCCACGACGTCGAGGGTATTCCCGGCTTCGCGCTCCTCGAGGCTTTCTCCGACACAGACGATCGGGTGGATATCCCGGGCGAGGAGTGCGCCGGCTTTCGAGGCAACGAAGGCATCGCTCTCGCCGTAGAGGGCGCGTCGCTCGGAGTGGCCCACGATCGCGTAGGTGCAACCGAGGTCGGCGAGCATATGGGGCGCGACCTCGCCCGTGAACGCCCCCTTTTCTTCGGGGTTCACGTTCTGGGCGGCCAGCGCCACCCCTGAGCCGCGCAGGGCCTCGGCCACCCGGTCGAGGGCGGTAAAGGGAGGCGCGATCACCACGTCGACGGCACGGCTTCCCGCGATCAGCGGTAGCAGTCCCTCGACGAACTCCGCCGCTTCGGCGCGCGTCTTCTGCATCTTCCAATTGGCGGCGAGAATGGGCCGGCGCATGATCAGGTCTCCAGCACGGCGACACCGGGCAGCTCGATGCCCTGCACGTATTCGAGTGAGGCGCCCCCGCCGGTCGATAGGTGGGTGATGCGTTCCGCTAGTCCGAGGGATTGGATCGCAGCCAGGGAGTCGCCGCCGCCGACCACGCTGGCGGCCTGGCTGCCGGCGACGCCTTCGGCGACGGTGCGTGTGCCGGTTGCAAAGGACTCGATCTCGAAGACACCCATGGGNCCGTTCCAGAAGACGGTGCGCGCGGAGGCCGCCTCGCCCGCATAGGCGCGCGCTGTGGCCGGGCCGATGTCGACACCGAGCCAGCCGTCGGGAATCGATTCGACCACGCGGCTCGGTGCGCCCGCCTCCACCCGCTCGGCTATGACGTGGTCGGTCGGGAGCAGGATTCGCGGGCCGCCGGACCCGGCTGTCTCCATCACGCGACGCGCGTCGTCCATCCGCTCGTCCTCCACCAGGGACTTGCCCGTGGGCTCTCCCAGAGCTGCGAGGAATGTGTACGCCATGGCGCCCCCAATCGCGATCACTTCCGCGTGGGAGCTGAGCGCCTCGAGGACGCCGAGTTTGCTCGAGACCTTGGCCCCGCCCAGGATCGCGAGGAGTGGCCGCTGGGGTTCTCGGACCACCTGCAGGTGCCGCAGTTCGGACGCGAGCAGGTCGCCGGCGACCGCATGCGAGAAATAGGGCACGATGCCGGTGGTGGAGGCGTGGGCGCGGTGTGCGGTGCCAAAGGCGTCGTTGACGTAGGCGTCGGCGAGGGCGGCGAGGGCGCGGGCAAAGTCCCGGTCGTTCTCCTCTTCGCCGGCGTGGAAGCGGAGGTTTTCGAGCAGCAAGATCTGTCCGGCACCGAGCCTGTCGACCGCTGCGCGCGCGGATTTCCCGACGCAGTCCTCGGAGAACGACACCCCGGTGGCGAGCAGCTGCGCCAGCCGCGGCGCCACCGGCCGCAACGACCACTCGGGGCGCCGCTCGCCCCCCGGGCGCCCGAGATGCGAGACGATCACCACGCGGGCGCCGGCCCGGAGGAGCTTTTTCAACGTGGGCAGACACGCGCGGATGCGCGTGTCGTCGCCGATGGTTCCGCGGTGCAGGGGGACGTTCAGGTCCGCTCGGACGAGGACCCTCGTGCCGCGGAGATCTGCGGAGAGGAGGCCGTCCAGTCCGGGGACGGCCACTACCGGCCCATCTGGAGCGCCAGATCCACCACGCGGTTCGAATAACCCCACTCGTTGTCGTACCAGGCGAGGATCTTGACGAAGTCGCCATCCATCGACTTGGTCTGGGCGGAGTCCAGGATCGACGAGTGGGGATTGCCCAGGAAGTCGATCGAAACCAGAGGTTCGTCGCAGTACTCTAGAATTCCCTTGAGCGGACCGGCGGCCGCCGCCTTCATCGCCGCGTTGATTTCCTCCGCGCTGGTCTTCTTGCGCAGTTTCACGGCCAGGTCGACGACCGAAACGTCGGCAGTGGGCACGCGCATGGCGAAGCCGTCGAGCTTGCCCTTTAGATCCGGCATCACCAAGCCGATTGCTCGTGCCGCGCCGGTGCTGGTGGGGATCATCGAAACGCCGGCCGCACGGGCGCGGCGCAGATCGCCATGAGGGAAATCCAGAGTGACCTGGTCGTTCGTATAGGCGTGGATGGTCGTCATCCAGCCGCTGTCGATGCCCCAATTGTCGTGCAGCACTTTCGCGGGCGGCGCGAGGCAGTTCGTCGTGCATGAGGCGTTCGAGACGATTCTGTGCTGGCTCGGGTCGTACTGATCGCCGTTGACGCCCAGTACGATCGTGATGTCNGGGTCCTTGGCCGGCGCGCTGATGATTACGCGCTCCGCGCCCGCTTCGAGGTGTTTGCTCGCGCCGGCCCGGTTGGCGAAGTGACCCGTCGACTCGATCACGAGCTTCGCGCCGAGTTCGCCCCACGGCAGCTTGGCCGGATCGCGCTCGGCGCTGATGGGGATGCGCTTGCCGTCGACTACGATGGCGTCGTCCGCGGCCTCCACCTTCCCCGGGAAGCGTCCGTGAATGGAGTCCCACTTGAGAAGGTGGGCCAGCGTCGTCGCATCCGTGAGGTCGTTGATGCCGACGATGTCGAGATTCTTGCCGCGGGCCGCGCGGAACAACAGGCGTCCGATGCGGCCAAATCCGTTGATTCCCACCGGGGTGGACATCTGTGTCTCCTTCGCATTCGAAACGGGAAGGCGGGCAGGGTACCGAGGGGGCTGGCGCCCCGCCATCCATGGGCCTCCGGACCTCGCTACCCTGCTTCCATGCGAGGGGGCCGGTGGGGTGTACTGGTACTCGTGGGGGCAGGCCTTGCCCTGACGATCGCGGGGATCGAGCGGGGGCGCACCCGCTTGGCCGAGCGCGGCGCGTTTCCCCAGCACGCGGGCGGGCTCTCCGTTACGGGGATCGCCGAGCCCGTCGAGCTGGTGCGAGATGCGCACGGGGTTCCGCACGTCCTGGCCGCGAGTGAGATGGACGCCTGGTTTGGCCTCGGCTTCGCGCACGCGCAGGATCGACTCGCGCAGATGCTCTGGTTGGTGCGTCTGGCCCGGGGCACCACGGCCGAGGTGGTGGGGCCGTCCGGGCTCGAGGCGGATCGACTCGCGCGAACGCTCGGCCTGGGTCGAATCGCGGATGCCGAGTGGGAGCAACTCGGGGCCCGGACGCGCGGCGTGCTCGAGGCCTACGCCGCGGGGGTGAATGCACGGCTCGAGCGGCTGGGGTCGGGCGGCGTGGAGCCGCCCGTAACGGCTGCGCAGGTCGAGCTCCCGCTCGATGCCTGGCGGCCTGCCGACAGCCTGGCGGTGTTGAAGCTCCACGCCTGGGGGCTCTCGGGCAGCATCGACACCAGCCTCGTACTGCACGACCTTCTCAAGCGGCTCGGCGGCGTCGAGGCCCGTCCCTTCTTTCCGCGGAGTCGCTTGGGCGAGCCGTTGCCCCCTGGCGACCGGCCGCCGCTGACCGCCGGACCCGCCGCGCCGCCCTGGACGGATTCGCTGCGCCGCGCTGTCGGATTGGCGGGGGCGTCGGCCGGCAGCACCGCGTGGGTGGTGGGTGGCGCGCACACCGCGAGTGGCCTTCCGGTGCTCGGAGCGGATGTGCACCTCGAGCCGACGGTTCCGTTGCTTCTCCACGTGGCTCACGTTCGGGGCGGATCCGTCGACGTGGCCGGAGCGATGATTCCGGGCATTCCCATCGTGTGGACGGGACACAACGGGAGGGTCGCCTGGGGCTCGACCCACGCTCGTGCGGCGGTGACCGATCTCTATAGCGAGCGGCTCGCCGAGCAGGAGGGCGAGCCCCGCGATCATTACCACACGGGCCGCCGGTGGCGACCTCTCGAAGTTCGCGTTGAGACGATCGAGGTCCGCGGTGCCGAGCCCGAGCGGCTGAGCGTGCGCAGCACCCGGCACGGGCCAATCCTCGACCGGTCTGCTGGCGGCACCGAGCAGTTTGCCGTGGCGTGGGTGGGTGCCGGTGCGCGGGGCGGGGCGACGCTGGCCGCGCTCCTGGCGGCGGCACGGGCGCCGGACTCAGGGCATTTCCGCGCTGCGCTCGCCGGCGTGTCGACACCCGCTCTGGCCGTCGTCTTTGCGGACGTCGCGGGTGCGGGCGGACTCCAGGTGGCCGGTTGGATCCCGCAGCGTCCCCTCGCGAGCGAACTGGTTCCGGTGCCCGGCCGTGCGCCGTGGTACGACTGGGAGGGACCCATCCCGTTTGAAAAGCTGCCGCGGGCGACCCTGGGCGAGGGCGTTCCGTTCGTGGTGGCCGCCGACAATCGTCTGCGGACGCGGGGGGCCCGCCGCGGCGAGTGGTTCTGGCGGCCGGGCGTGCGCGCGGCACGCCTGGAGGCCCTGCTGGGTGCCGCGCTGGCCGACGCCGCCTTCGACCTGGCCGACGCCGAGGTCGTGCAGGCCGACGTGGCAGAGCCCCGCGGCCGGGTGCTGGTGGACGTCGCGCTGGCGCTGGCCGATTTCGAGGAGCTCGGCAGCGAGGCCCGCGAGGTGATGGGGCTGCTGCGCGGCTGGGACGGGGAAGCGGGAGCGGANAGTGTCGGGGCCGCCGCCTACCACGCCTTCATCGAAGCTCTGGCCGGTGCGCTCTTCGCCGAGCGTCTCGGCGAGGATCTCTTCCGCCGTTGGCTCGCGGTGCCGTATGCCGACCCGGCGGGAGTGGTGTACGCCGTGGTGCTCGGAGCCGGCGACAGCGACGCGTGGAGCGACCGGGACACGGTGTCCGCCGCGGTCGCCGTCGCCTTGCGGGACGCTTGGCTCGAGCTCGCCTCGCGGCTCGGCGCGAGCCGTCGGAAGTGGGTGTGGGGTCGGCTCCACCAACTGAGCTTTCGCCCGTTCATTCCCGCTCCGGGCGCCTCGCCGCTCGGGCCGCTCGCGGCAGGCGGGAGCGGGGACACCGTTGCAACTGCCGAGTACGCACCGGACGCTCCCTTCGACGTGCGCATTGCGTCGCTCTTTCGCCTGGTGGCCGACGTCGGCTCGCTGGAGGAGGTGCGCGTATTGCTCGCACCTGGCCCGAGCGAGCATCTGGGCCACCCGGATTTCGGCGCGGGACTCGATGGCTGGCGGCTCGGCCGGGGCGCGTCGCTCGGCCTCGAGCCAGCGGTCCGCACCCGGTTGGTGCTAGAGCCCCGATCGTGAGCCGCTGCATTCTCTTCGCCGAGGTGCCTTGTTTCTACGCCAGCGTCGAACGGGGCCAGGATCCGGCCCTGGCGGAGCGTCCCGTGATCGTCGGCGGCGATCCCCGCAAGCACGGCGTGGTGCTGGCGGCTTCGACCGACGCAGCGGGTGCGGGCGTCGAACTCGAGATGCCGGTCGTCGATGCGCTGCGCCTATGTCCCCAGGCCCGCGCGGTGCGCACCGACATGCCGCTTTACCGCGAGGTCTCGCGTCGCCTCTTCACGTGTCTGCGCCGCGGCTTTGAGCGCATAGAGCCGTTCGGAATGGCCGGTGGGTACGTCGACGTGAGCGGAGCCACGGACGCCTCCTCGCTCGCCGAGAACCTGCGCTTGCGCGTGCGTACGGAGCTCGACCTGCCGATGCGGGTGGGGATCGCGTCGGGGAAGTTTCTGGCGCGACTGGCCGCCGGAGAGGTCGGCGAGGAGGGGGTGCGGTGCATCGATCCGGGGACTGAGGGCGACTTCCTGCGCCCTCTCCCCGCAACGCGGATCGATGGGGTGGGTCCCAAGACGGCTGCGACCCTGGTGCAGCACGCCGCTCACACGATCGGCGACGTCGTGAACCTGGGGGTCGACCGGCTCGAGGAGATCTTCGGCAGCCATGGGCGGCGCATCTTCGCGTTGGCGAGTGGCCGCGATGACGCGCCGGTTCGCGCCAGCCGTCACCCGCAGAGCCTGAGTCGCGAGGTCACGATCGGCGGCGAGGGCACTGACCGCAGCGTGCTCGGTGAGCACCTGCTCGATCTCGCGCGCCATCTCGAAGGAGAACTCTCGCGCCAGGGGCTGGCGGCTGAGCGCGCGGTCCTGAAGGTCCGCTACATCGACCAGGCTACGCAGACCCGCAGCCAGGTGCTGAGCCGTGCCGTGCGCTCGGCTCCCGGCATCCACGAGGTGGCGCTCCGGCTGCTCGAGCGCGCCCAGGTGGGCTCGCGGCCGATCCGCGGGCTGGGGCTCCAGCTGGGCAAGCTCTCCGCTGAGGCCGAGTCGGACCGGCAGCTGGAGCTGTTTCCCGGCGGCCGCTGAGCGGATTCCCCCCCGGCGGCCCTCAGGCAGATTCGCCCGCGGCCCCCAGGCAGATTCGCCCGCGGCCCNCAGGCAGATTCGCCCGCGGCCCTCAGGCAGATTCGCCCGCGGCCCTCAGGCAGATTCGCCCGCGGCCCTCAGGCAGATTCGCCCGCGGCCC